>NZ_JBHNPP010000010.1:0-189994 GCF_042436695.1 Flavobacterium sp. HJSW_4 | reverse complement strand
AATGTAAAAAGCTTTTTCAATTCCCGCAAGCTTTTCCGAATCTTTTTTCCGAAAATTTCTTTCCGTTCCGATTCCTGTTGCCTGCCTGAATTTCTAAGAGCGTTTTTCGCTGTTGCGGGTGCAAAAGTAGAACCTTTTTCCGCTTTTCCAACACTTTCCACGCCCTTTTTTAAATCTTTTTCAAAACTATTTCTTAACTTTCTGATAACAGCTAGTTTATATTTTCAAATTTTAAATCAAAAAAAAAGTTTTATCTTACATTTGTGCTTATTTTTTAAAAACCACACTAAAAAAAGCACTCCTTTTGATTAATTCGCAACTTCAACAATGATCATTTAATTAATTCTGAAGCCCTAAATAATCAATTCCCAGAAATTAACTTAATAAAACCAAGTAAAATAGCGACAACATCATTATAAATACTAGAAACAACATCAAAAAGAATATCATATCCAGAGAATGCTAACAATACTGAGTTTCATTATTACGATAATAGACATCCTTAAAATCACAGTTTTTGATCAAGTTACCTAGTTATATTATAAGGAAGACTTATCTGTGTTTATCAAGGTAACCTGTTAATCGCTACCAATCAATGTCCAGAAACATTTTGAGTGTGTGTTACAAACTTTAGCTTCTTAGCACAATACAATCCGAAACATAGAATGTACAAATAGCAGAATACAGGAACGATGAATGATTTCTGTACGCCAAAATCAGAATCGGCAAGTACTCCTTGAATTAAAGGAATCAAAGCTCCTCCTAAAATGGCCATTACCAAAAGTGATGAACCTTGACTGGTATATTTTCCCAATCCAGCAATACTTAAAGTATAGATATTAGAAAACATAATAGAGTTAAAAATTCCAATTCCTAATATACTGTACATCGCCATTTTTCCTGTAGTGAAAATACTCAAAAGCAACAGTACAATATTAATAGAAGCAAATATGGCCAATGTTCTTGCTGGTGCTGATTTTCCGATCATAAAAGCAAAAAAGTTTAAAACTAAAAAAATCAGGAAAAAACTCATCTGGCTAAAAGTCAAATTCACGATAGAATAAATTAGTAAAAAAACAGCTCCAGCAGTAAGTATCATATACAATGCTTTTTTTGAAGAACTAATACTTTGGTTTAAGGAAATTGCTCCTAAAAATCGGCCAATCATGGCACCTCCCCAATACATCGCAAGGTAATTTTTACTCACAGCTTCAGTCAAACCGCCAATACTGTCTAATTCTAGAAAACTGATAATAAAACTTCCTACCGCAACTTCACCTCCCACATAACAGAAGATTCCTAAAATCCCTAATCTTAATTGCAGAAATTTTAAAGCTCCAAGACCTCCATGTTCTGTTTCTTCTGTTTGAAATGAAGGTAATTTTACATTGTAAATTAAAACAGCAACTAAAATTAAAATTCCAGCAAAAACAAGATACGGAATACGAGTTGCTTCTGCTGTAATATTATGATCACCTCCATGACCAAATACCAAATAACCTCCAAGTATAGGTGCTATTGTAGTTCCGAAAGCATTAAACGCTTGTGTCATATTCAATCGACCTGATGCACTTTCTTCTGTTCCTAATAATGAAACATACGCATTTGCTGTAATCTGCAAAATGGTAAAACCTAATCCAAGAACGAATAAAGCGCCAAGGAACAATCCATATACAGAAAAAGTTGCAGCTGGATAGAATAAAATACAGCCTAAAGCTGAAAGCAGAATTCCCGAAAGAATTCCTTTTTTATATCCGACTTTATTAATTGGATCACCTTTATAGTAAGAGAATATAAAATAAGTCAATGACCCGAGAAAATAAGCTCCGAAAAAGCAAAATTGAACCAACATGGATTCTACAAAAGTCAGATCAAATAATTTCTTTAAATAAGGAATCAAAATATCATTCATACAGGTAATAAATCCCCACATGAAAAATAATAGTGTTATCGTAATCAACGGCACAGTATAATTGGGAACCGATGGATTAGAGTTGTTTTTGGTATTCATAATAAAATTTAATAAAACATAAAAATAGAGAAAAACCGTCTCGAAAAAAAATCAAGACGGTTTTTCAGCAGTAACTAACTAAAATTAGGGTTTAAGCTCAGTAAACTTTGAATCTAATTCAAAAGCTTTCTTCACTTTTTCAACTGTAATTTCTTTTGCAACAGAAAATGATCCTTTCTGTTTAATATCTAATGAAGATGCTCCAACAAGTACATTATAATTTCCTGCTTCAGCAATCCATGCGCTTTTATTTTCTAGGAAAGAAGCCAAATCT
The DNA here is from genome assembly GCF_042436695.1 of Flavobacterium sp. HJSW_4. Classification (NCBI taxonomy): domain Bacteria; kingdom Pseudomonadati; phylum Bacteroidota; class Flavobacteriia; order Flavobacteriales; family Flavobacteriaceae; genus Flavobacterium; species Flavobacterium sp. HJSW_4. The sequence continues at coordinate 187,709 of NZ_JBHNPP010000010.1, read as the reverse complement.
TTTGGAGCTAAAGTCATTGTCAACGTTTGGCTTTCTCCTGGTTTCAATTCTTTTGTTTTAGCGAAAGCTTTTAATTCTTCTTTCGGTTTATCTATCGTTTTTGAAGGAGCTGAAAGATATAATTGAACCACTTCTTTTCCAGCTACTTTTCCTGTATTTTTTACCGTTACAGAAACTGTCAATTTATCTTTGAATGTTGGAGAACTTAGTTTTATTCCTGAATATTCAAATGAAGTATAAGAAGTTCCAAAACCAAATTCGTAAGATGGTTTAATGTTGAAAGTATTGAAATAACGGTATCCAACATAAACGCCTTCTTCGTAAGTCACTTCGGTCGGATTATCAACTGGGAATCCTGGGAAGTTTTTAGCTGATGGAGTATCCGCATATTTCGCTGGGAAAGTCATAGTCAATTTTCCAGACGGATTAATTTTTCCTGAAACTACATCTGCTACAGAATGTCCTCCTTCTTGTCCTGGCTGCCAAGCTAATAAAATAGCATCTACTTTATCTTTCCAAGAAGCCGTTTCGATTACACCACCTATATTTAGGATCACGACTACTTTTTTACCTTTTGCATGGAATGCTTTTGAGATTTTATCCAACATTTCGATTTCTTCATTTGCCATGTTGAAATCGTTGTCTACTACTCTATCTCCACCTTCTCCCGAATTTCTTCCTAGAGTCACAAAAGCGATTTCAGAACTTGCTGCTTTTTTAGCGATAAAAGCATCATCCATTTTTAGTTCTGGAAGTCTTTCTGGCAAAGCCAAAACGCCTCTTGCTTTTCTTCTTTCTTTTTCGGCAACCACTTCTTTTTCAGCATGAGGTGTATACAAATCAACTAATTCTTTGTCTAATTTATAACCTGCAGCATTTAATCCTTCTAAAAGAGAAACTGTGTGTTTATTGTTTACACTTCCCGATCCTGTTCCGCCTGTAATCCAAGCGTATGAAGTCACTCCGAATAAAGAAACTTCTTTTTGCTTGTCAGCGAAAGGCAAAGCATTTTTTTCATTTTTAAGTAAAACCATTCCTTCAGCAGCAGCTTTTCTGGTTACCGCAGCATTTTGATCTAAGTTTGGTTTGTCGCTGTATTTATATTTTGCGAAAGTCGGCGTGCGGAAAACATATTCTAAAATTCTTCTCACGTTTGTATTCGCTACTTCTTGAGATAATTTTCCAGAATTTAAAGCTTCTAACATTGCTTTTTTCTGAACAGGAATTCCTGGCATTAAAAGATCATTTCCAGCAATCATTTGTTGTACAACATCAGAATTTGATCCTTTCTGAATCGATTCAAAACCTGGGAAACCTCCGAACCAATCTGTCATTACAATTCCTTTGTAACCCCATTCGTTTCTTAAAACTTCTGTCAATAAATCTTTATTCGCAGAAGTATAAATTCCGTTCAATTTATTATATGAAGACATAATCGTCCACGGATCAGATTCTTTAACGGTAATTTCAAAACCTTTTAAATACAATTCTCTAATTGCCCTTTCAGAAACGTGAGCATTGATAGTCAAACGATTGCTTTCTTCATTATTTACAGCGAAATGCTTGATAGAAGTTCCAACACCTTGAGATTGAATTCCGTTTACAATTGCAGCAGCTGTTTTTCCAGAAATTAGCGGATCCTCAGAATAATATTCGAAATTTCTTCCGTTTAATGGATTTCTGTGAATATTCAACGCTGGCGCTAATAAAACATCAACACCATATTCTTTCACTTCATTTCCCATTGCTTTTCCAACTTCTTCCAAAAGCGCTTTATTCCAAGTCGAAGCCAAAGCCGTTCCAACAGGAAATGCTGTTGCATAATACGTTTTAGAATCATTTTCTCTCGTTGGCGCAATTCTTAGACCTGCAGGACCATCGGCTACAACTGTTGCTGGAATTCCGAATCTTTCAAAAGCGGCTGTTCCTCCTGCTGCTCCTGGAACTAAACCTTGTTTCGAATCTCCAACAGGACCTGTCAAAACTTCGATTCCTGGCATTCCAGTTCCGATTAATAATTCTACTTTTTCTGCATTCGTCATTTCCTTGATGATCGCATCAATTCTCTGATTTACAGAAAGACGCGTGTCTTCCCACGGATCTAATTTTCCGTTTTTATTAGAATCAACAAAACTAAATCCGTTAATTGTAACAATAGGATCTTTTTCGTTATCTGGTAACTTGTTAAAAGACAAGCTAGAAAGTACCAACGCTGTTAAAAGCGTTACTCTCACTGTTTTTGTAACTTTATGTTTCATGATATATAGTTTTAAAAGTTAGATTTTTGATAATTGAAGCTTTGCGAAAAAGTCTTCGAACATTAATCGGGTATCCAATTGATTGTAAACCCGAATATTTCTTCCGTTATGATTGGTTTCGTAAAGTCCTTGTGCATTAATTGAAGGTGATGGTTTCAGAACATAAAAACTCGAACTCGGATCAGATTCAAAAGAAGATTGTAAAGCGGTCAGCAAAACCAACGGACTGTCTCCCATAATGTAAGTTTCACCAATATGAAGATCGAATTGCTGTACTCGCTTCATTAAACTTTCTATTTTTTCTGAAAGATATTCTCCTGTTTTTCCAGTTGATTTTACTTTCAAAAGTAATTCAGAATACGATAAAAGCGTTTGCCTGTAAGCATTTCTCGGCACTTGCCAGATTGGAATTTTCGAATCATTAAAAATGACTTGCCCTGCTTTTATATCAATTCCGAGATTGTATTCTAATAAAGTATAACCTGGAGGTGGCGAAGCTAAATCAGCATATTCTGGACCGCCAATCCAAACTAAAGTCAGACGATCTGCAATTTTTGGTTCCATTAAATAAGCACTCGCAATTTCTGTCAAACCTGCACCGCAAACAACATAAAGCGGTGTTTTCACATCGGTGCGCATAGCTTCTTTTACAATGGCTTTTGCTCCTTCAGAAATATTTGGAGTTTTTAAATCTTTCAATTGCAAATTAGAACCTTCATAAACTGGAAATGAATTTTGAAGTTTCATTACGGCCAAAAGTTCTTTCACTTTCTTCACCGCATTTGTAGCAGATTCTGACGAAGGATCAAACGGATCGCCTGGTTTTAAATGAGAACCAATAATGCCTCTAATTTCTGCTGAAGGCGATAAAATCTGATGCACCAATTGAAACAATCCATCAGGATCGCCTCCAAAATCATTGTCTACAATAACACGCATTCTTGGCTTTACTAAATCTTTGGATAATTGTGCTTGAGAAATTGCGCTTACAAGTAGACAGAATGCTAAGATTATTTTATTTTTCATTGTGTTGTTGTTTTATTTATTTCACGCAGATTTATTAAAATTTAAGCTGATTCTGCAGATTTTTATGGTTCTCGCAAAGTCGCTAAGACGCTAATTTTTAAAACTTAAAAAGAAAAACTCTGCGACTTTGCGAGATTAAAAATTACTGTTTCTTATAAGTCTCAGTCCTAGCATCTTTTATGACACCTTTCCAATTCAATCCAAAAGCAAAATCGTATACATTCCCTTCTGTATCTTTATGCGGAATCATATCAAATGGAACGTCTTCAAATTGTTTTTCAACCGTTTCCATATTTGCAGGCATTTGAACTGGAAGCAATCCTGATGGTTCTGTTTTCCCAGAAATAATATCTAAAACAGCTTGAGAAGAAACTCCGAAATTCAGAACAATTCCGTCAACTTCTTTTTCAAACTCATTAAAAATCATTGGTTTATTTGCTGTAACCGAAACAATAACTGGTTTTCCGTTCATCATATCTTTGGTATCGAGAATCGTTCTCAAATCCATAGTGTTGGCAGCGATAACCGTTTTGTTTTTATAAGTTCTGTCTTTAATCGTTGGATCAATAACCTGATCTCCAGCAGCGATACTTTTTGTTCTAGCTTCGGTTGCTGTATAAGTTCCGTATTGAAGTGAAATTGGCACATAACCGTTGCTTCCGTTTGTACGATCTTTTAAATCGTAACCTCCCTCTAAACTCTGCGGACTTGTTACAAAAACAATTGCAAAATCTGCTTTTGAGGGATCTTCAGTAACATTATAATATTTCTTAACCAATTCTAAATTAACGGGATATTCTAATTTCGGCTGACTAGCAATTCCCCACCAATCTTTGGTTGAAGCCGTATAAATCTTTGGAATAAAAACCGTTTTCTTTTCTTTTACAGGAAGAACTTCCGCTTTGTTTTTTAACAATACAACCGATTTTAATTGCGCGTCATAACCCGCTTTCATAAACTCAGGATTTCCAACAACTGCTTTGGTTTCTTCCACATTCAAATATGGATTTTCAAAAAGTCCAACTCTAAAAATGTTTTTCAATAAACGCACTGCTGATCTTTCAAATCTGGCTCTCATAAAAGATTCTCCTAATTCTTTAACTCCCATATCATAAGCAGCAAGAACCGGTTTTTTATCATTATTTCCGCCAAATTGATCTACACCTGCAATAATTGCTTTGTAATGTCTTTCATCAATAGAAAGATTTTCTACTCCCCACGGTTTTCCTGCAAAAATATTTGGTGTTTTTCCTTCTTCAGCAGTTACCAGCCAATCAGTACAAACCACGCCATCGTAACCGTATTTATCTCTTAATAAGTCAGTAATAATATATTTGCTGTAACCGTTGGCTACATTTTCATTGTATTTTTTATCCTGATCAAAAGTGATGGTGTAATAAGGCATTACAGCCGAAGCTTTACTCGTTTTTCCTTTTAATTTGAAAGCGCCATTAATAAAAGGATCAATGTGCTGTTGCAAATTATTTCCTGGATAAACCGCAAATTTTCCGTAAGCCCAGTGACCGTCGCGCCCGCCTTCTTCTGCTCCACCGCTTGGCCAATGTTTAACCATTGCGTTGACACTTTTGTAACCCCAACCGTCTTTGATTTCGTCTTTTCCGTATGAAGTTTGGAAACCATCAATATATGCTCTTCCCATATCTCTGGTTAAAGCTGGGCTTTCGCCAAAAGTCATAGAAATTCTATACCATCTTGGCTCAGAACCTAAATCGATTTGTGGAGATAAAGCTGTTGCAATTCCTAAAGCACGATATTCTTTTGCAGCAATTTGTCCGAACTGCTCCACAATTTTCGGGTCAAAAGTCGAAGCCATTCCTAAACCATCAGGCCACATCGAAATTGTTCCTCCTGCTCCCGCGTTAAACTCAGATGTTACATTTGCCATATGACGCGGATCTGTACTCGTGTTACTTGGAATTCCTAATCCGATTCCTTCTACAAAAGCTTGCATTTCATTGTTCCATAAAGCGGCAACTTCTGGAGATTGCACACTTGTAATTAGAACATGACGCAGATTATCTTCTTTTAAAAATGCTTTTTGTTGGTCTGTTAAATTATACGCTTTTGCATTGCTTTCAGGAAATACTTTTCCATTATAAGTTCCCGCATTATATCCCGAAACTCCTGCTGGTAAAGCCTGATGACGACTGTAAAGCATCAAACCCGCAATTTGTTCGACTGACATTTTTGAAGCTAAATCTTTCGCACGCTCATCCGCCGAAAGGCGCCAATCTTCGTATTTATCTAGCTTTCCATTTTTATTTAAATCTTTGAACTTTTTACCGTTTACAGTCAAAATTTTGATGCCAGATTCAGGAGAATATCCTAAATCTGCACCTTTATTATTTTTAACAATTGTAAAATTGGTTTGCTGTGCTTGCATGGTAACGCTCAGAAAAAAAGCAAAACCTGCAGTTATAATTATTTTTTTCATCGAAATAAAATTTAGAATCTGAAATTAAGAGAAGCTTCTAAAGTAAATGGACGGATGTAAGATCCTACCAAAAGCTGATCGTAATATTGTGAAGCATCTGTAATTAACTCCGCTCCGTTGATTGTTCCTTTTGCTCCTGTTTGGTTTAAGAAGTTTACGGCTGTTAAACCAATATCAAAATGCTTGTTGATTTTGTAATTTACTCCTCCAAAAGTTTCCCATCTTGGTGCAAAATATAAGGCATTGGTTAAGTTAGCATACTGTTTGCTGAAATAACGGAAACTCGCCCAAACCTTGAAATTTTTATAGGTATAACTCGGATCGATTTCCATCAAAACTTTAGAAACTTCCAAAACATTTTTATCGTTATAAGAATAATTATTTCCAAAAGCAGAGAAATCATAATTCTTGTAAACCGGATCTTGAAACGTAATTAAATAGTGAAGGTTAAATCCTTTGAATGGTGTTGCTACGATATCTGTTGTCCAACCTAAAGTCTGAATATCATAGAAAATAGTTGCTACTTCTGACTGAGATGCATCTGAAGGATTCACCAAATTTAATCTCGCGAAATAATTATTTCGAGTTAAATAAGTCGCTTGAGAAACAACGCTGAAATTTTTATTGTTGTAATACAATCCAAATGCCGCCAATGGACTTTTTGATTTTGCATTATTTGGTGCAACAGCTCCTGAATAACTTTCCAGCTGTCCATTTTTTTCTGTATATGTAAAGTCTGCAAGGATACCAGCGCTTTTTGTTACTTTATAAACTGCATTAATAGAACCTCCGATATGAAACCAATTGTTGTCAAAATACGTTTTCTGACTTGGATCAAATACTAAATCTGGAGTTCTTGGCGTCAAATAATAATCTCCTTTTAACTTGTGGTATCTCAAATTCACTCCATAAGCTAAACTGAAACGATCTGAAACCGTCCAATTATCAGAGAAATAACCTGCTAATTTGTTTTCAAAACCATTGTGATATTCTCCTCCAACATTGTAATTGTAAAATCCGTCAGCATCTGTATTTGAAGTTCCGCCTGGCGTGTTACGAACCAATTTATCTGGATTTGCACTTACAGTTTGGTTAAAGAAAGAACGGCTTGAAGTAAAGTCATCCACTTGGTAATAGTATTCTGTTAAACCAAATCTCCATTTGTGCTTTTCAACATTTTTTGTAAGCTCAAATCTAGACATAGCCGTTTTTGTCGGAGTTCCGTCTGTGTATAATCCTAACATTGAATTTACGTTTCCAACATAAGCATTTCCCGTTGATTTGTATGTGAAGTTATCCGATGCATTTGCTTGGAAAATCCCTAGTGGAATTGAGATTAATTGAGAAGCTTCAGCATAACGAAAACGAGTTGAGAAATTCAATTTCCAATCATTTGCTAAATCATAATTTCCTAAGATATCAAAAGTGTGCGAAGTTGATGCGGCATCGCTTCCTCCCATATCAGCAAACTTGGTTTCACCAGTCAAAATGTCTTTAAACTTCATGATTCCGTCATTTACGATGTATGAATCACGTCCGATTCTAAAGTCGTTGTATTCTTCTACTTTTCCTCCCTCTTTATATCTGAAAACTGCGTAATTGGTTAAAGATGCAGAGTTTGCATATTTGTATAAGAAACTAATTTTTCCTTTTCCGTTATTGAACTTTTTTGTCAAACCTGCTCTATAAATTTGAGTTCGGTCTGAATAGTTAGCAAATTTCAAATCAAAAGAATTCGGATCAAAATTGGCGTAAGCTCCCATTGTGTATGACCATCCTTTTGCCAACGGACCAGAAACGTTTAAGTCTCCTTTCATCCATCCGAAACTTGAACCAGAAAGATTTCCGACTATTTCTAATTTATCTGTTCCTAATTTTGTGTATGAGTTAACTGCAAAACCTAAATCTCCGGTTGTAATGGCAGCTTCTCCGACTTTTAATAAACCTGTTCTTTCTAAACTTGTACTTTGTCTCCAAGTACGGTTTGGAAGTTCTGGCCAGAAATAATAAACTACTGGCAAATCATTTTCTTGAATGGTGATTCCTCCAACTGATGAAGGAAGTCCAATGTTTACTTCACGCGGTCCTGTATTATTGGCCGCATTCAGCATTACGTTTCTATTCTTTTCTTCTTTGGTGTCTGTTTCTACAATTTTGGTAGTTTTTTTAATCGAGTCTGTGGCTTTTTCTTGTTTTTTATCTTCTTGCGAAAAAACTTCGGAAGCAGGATAAAATGCCAAACAAATTGTGGCAATAATTAATTTTTTCATGAGTAGTTTAAGTTAGGTTTTTCATTATGAAATTTTCATTGCTTCATAATGAAGCAATATTAAATACTATTTTTCATATCAACAAATAATTGACGTTATAATTTTTGATATCGCATTAAAAACCAGCTATAAATTGCATAAAAACAACAAATGAGAAGATATATCTGAATTGTAAAATTGACACTTAAATTTTACTACCTCGTTTGCGTAAAGTGCTGTAATTATTGAAAAAAAGGCAGTGTAAATAATTGATTTATCAAATTCGAATGAAGCACTCAAAAAATAAAATATCAACTTTTAATATTTTTTTGTGGTGTTCTTAAAATTGTCAGAAAAAAATGAAACAATTTGACTCGTACCTATTAAAAAGTTTAAATTTGAAGCTAATTGTACCCTCATGGAATTTAAAAAACTACTCGAAACACGTTCTGAAGAGTCTTGGAAAAAGTATATTCCGACACTTTCTATTGACTGTGTGATCTTCAGTTTTCACGAAAATGAACTTCAGGTTTTAATCTTAAAAATGAAAGACCGCGAAGAATGGGGACTTCCTGGAGGTTACGTAGAAAAGGTTGAAAATGTTGATGATGCGGCAGTTCGAATCTTAAAAGACAGAACTGGAACTGAGAATATTTATCTGCAGCAATTTTATACTTTCGGTAATTTAAACCGTTCTGAATTTGCTTTTCAAGATTACGATGATAGCATGTGGCACAAACAGCGTTTTGTTTCTATCGGATATTATGCTTTAGCAGAACACGGGCAGGTAAAACTAAATATTGATGAATTTTCAAGCAGTGTTAAATGGCATCCGATAGAAAATCTTCCTGCGTTTATGATGGATCACCGCACTATTTTTGACAGAGCTTTGATCACGCTTCGCGAACAATTAAATAATCACCCTATTGGTTATAATCTTCTTCCTGAGAAATTTACAATGCCCGAATTGCAAAAACTATATGAAGGTATTTTAGGGAAAAAATTAAATAGAGGGAACTTCTACAGAAAAATACTTCGATACGATATTCTAACAAAATTGGATGAATCTAGAAAAGGCGGCGCACACAAAGCTCCTGATTTGTATAGTTTTGATCTTGAAAAATATAATAGTGCTTTAAAAGAAGGGCTTAAAGGAAGCTGGTAATAGTATGTGATATGCTACTCAAAGTGGAGAGAATATCTTTTTAGAACAAAAAACTAAAAGCTATTTATCTAAGAAGAGTAACGATGAAACTCGTTCCTACTCCTACAACAGAATGCACTTCAATTAAACTTTTATGAAGACTCACAATTTGTTTTACAACAGACAATCCTATTCCGTGGCCGTTTTCAAAATTTTTGTTCTTTCCTCTGTAGAATAAATTATAAATCTGTTCCAAATCTGCTTGCGGAATTCCGATACCTGTATCTTTAAAAGTTAGGATAATTTTATCCGAAGTAGCATTTATCTCTACGTCACACGAATGGTTTTCAGAATACTTGCAGGCATTTTCCATAATATTGGAAAAAGCAATCTGAAGCAGATATGGATTTCCAAAATAATTAAAGTAATCTCCATCTGCATCATCTGGCTGCGTGTAGCTTATCCCGATTTTATATTTTACATCTTTCTTATTTAATAGATTCAATTTCGCATCTACAAGAACTTCATCTATACGAAGATCTGACATTTTGATCTGCGAAATGTCATAATTTGCCCGAGCAAAGTCCAAAAGCGCTGTTGACAATTCAGAGACATGATTTGCTTCAAGGAGCGCATTGTCTAAAGATATTTTATAATCATCGATGGTCTGATTTAATTCTTTTCCTAGCTCAATTTCAGCAATCAGAATAGAAAGCGGCGTTCGGAATTCGTGTGATATGGTAGTCACAAAATTTCTATGATTATTAAACGATTTCTCCAATCGGTTGAATACTGCATTAAAAGTTTGGGTCAGTTCATAAAGTTCATCCTTAGCTTTTGGTGCAACTACACGTTTGTTAAGGTTATGTTCAGATATATCTCTGATCTGAAAAATAATATCTTTTAAAGGTTTTAAAGTGTAATATGAAAACCCAAAACCGATTATAAAAATCAAAACAATAGAAATGATATAAACAAGTAGAACATTTTCTTTAAAAGTATTGATATGGTTCAAACCGGTAACATCGATCGCCCTTCCTACGATAAAATATTCTTTATTATTATCCGTATAAGAGATTCCTCGATATTGGTATTTTTCGTCCATCCAATTGACTGAATGGTTCTTTTTTATGGATTCCAAAATTTTCTTATTGCCAAGCGCAGGCATATTATCAGAAAAATACAGATTGAAATTACTGTCATAAACGCTTATATCAGCTTCGTTAAGGACTTTCTTATTTTTGCTGTGCAGAAATTTTATAAGATCCTTGTTGATCTGGGCATCAAATATAAATTCTGCCCTCCATGTTATTTTATAATCAAGGCGGTCAAAAAACTCCTCTTTCCTATTCTTTTCAGATACAAAATATACGCTGTAGGCAAAAACTAAAAGTATAAAGGCAGTCAGAATCGCATATGCTAAAGCTGTTCGGGTAACTAATTTCATATTTTACTGCTTAAAATAAATCCCATACCTGTTTTGGTATGGATGAGTTTCTGCTCAAATCCTTTATCAATTTTTTTTCTGAGATAAGCGATATAAACATCAATGTAATTGGTTCCTGTATCAAAATTATTTCCCCAAACATTATCGGCTATTTCGTCACGTGTAAGAAGTCTTTCGGGATTCTGCATCATAAAATGCAACAGATTAAACTCTTTTGGAGTAAGATTGATTGTCTGTCCTTCTCTGTAAATAACTTTTGTGCGTTTATCCATAACCAAATCATTATAGATCAGCTGTGCGCTTTCTTCCTGAAAATTTACAATGTCATTCTTTCGTTGTAAAAGGGCTTTAACTCTTGCATAAAGTTCTCTTATTTCAAATGGTTTAACCAGATAGTCATCTGCACCGGCATCAAAACCTTCAATTTTTTCGTCAATCGTCCCTAGAGCTGTCAGCATAATAATCGGAATCTTTTTTCCAGACTGTCGTATTTTTTTACAGAAAGATATACCATCCATTCCTGCAAGCATGATGTCTGTTATAATTAATTGAAATTCTATCTTTTCTAAAAGTACGAGTCCTTCTTCTGCTTCTTCTGCTATATAAACCTGATACCCTTGACTCTCCAGTCCTCTTTTGAGCAGCGCAGAAACCCTGCTGTTATCTTCCACTATTAAGATCTTCATCTGTATCTGTTTCATTTTAAAATAGAGATCAAATTTACGACAATAATTTCTTTTTCTAAATGGACACATCTTACGCTCATAATTCGAACAAACCATAATAAATTAAAAAACAATCAATTACAACTAAAACCCACGATTCTCTAACAACATTCTAAAACCATTCTAATAGTTTTCTAATAACCCAAGGCCTATGCTGAATCTACCTTTGTCTCATCAAAAACAAAGTAGTGATCACTACCGCATAAAATGTAAATTTTAACAATACATGAAAAAAGGTTATTTAAAAATTGGACTATGTTTAACGCTCTTAACAGGAGCCATAAACAATGTAAGCGCCCAAAAAAAGAATGAATTTGGAAACCCAACACTTACAAAATATCTGAATGACGAAAAAACGCGCTCGATATCATTCAGCGGTTATACCGAAATATGGGCACGTTATGTAGAATTGAATCCTGGAAGCCTTGTTAATGGAGAGCAAGTAAATAGCATTTCTGATTTATCGCTACGAAGAGTACGAGCAAAAATGGCTTATCAGCCGACAGAAAAACTTACTTTTATTTTACAAGGTGGTTTGACAAATGTCAATGTTGCTTCTAAAACTACACCAGCATTTGAACTTTTGGATGCTTACGCAGAATACAAATTCAATGACATTATCTCTGCTGGTGCCGGTCGTTCGACATGGCGAGGATTATCGAGATTTACGACAGGGCCATTAAACACTTTATTATATGATTTGCCATCGTATGCGACTGCAAATGCGGGAATTTCTGATGAAACTGTAAGACAGTTAAGTATTTACGCAAAAGGACAGATTGGAAAATTCGATTACCGTTTAGTAATTGCAGATCCTTATACCAATGTAAGTGCTGACCCTAAGGAAAATTTAGCGACTTTCAGCAAAACACATCCAAACAAAGACTACTCTGGATATTTTAAATATGAGTTTTTTGAAACCGAAAACAATTCGTCGCCGTTTCACTCGGGAACTTACAGCGGTAAAAAGAAAGTGCTTGCTTTAGGTGCAGGTTTTGAATACACGCACAATGCTTTATGGCATTTAGACCAAACCGGAACTACTATCAACGATGATGAAAAAAGTTTCGCAGTTGACCTGTTCTACGATACGCCAATAAATAAAGCGACCGGAACTTCTTTCAGCGCTTATGCCATGGCAATGAACAATGATTACGGGCCAAATTACACGAGATATTCTGGTGTGAGCAATCCTGCAAGCGGTGTAAATACTTCTGTTAGCAGTCTTAACGGAGCAGGAAATGCTTCTCCAGTAATTGGAACAGGGAATACCTATTATGTTCAGATTGGAGGCACACTGCCTTATTTCAACAAAGCTAAAAACAATATGCAGCTGCAACCCGCAGGAAGTGTAATGCTTTCTGATCTTGGCGGGCTTCATGACAAAGCATTGACTTACGATGCGGGTATTTCACTATTAATGAACGGAATGTCATCACGATTGACTTTTGATGCGCAAAACCGTCCAATCTATGCATTGAATAATGCTGGTCAGGCCGATGTATCGGATAGAAAATGGCAGTATGTTCTAAAATACAGAATCGACTTTAATTAAAAATAAATATCATGGAAAGAAGAAATTTTATAATTAAATCAGCAAGCGCAGGAGCATTGGCGCTTACAGGAGCAAAAGTATTAGCCAATAATACTGATGAAACAGAAACGAAATCGAAAACAGTATTTTTCCATTATTTGTTATTCTGGCTGAAACCCGAATTAACAGCGGAACAGGTTAGCGATTTTAAGAACTTTTTTGAAGGATTAAAAAAACTGCCTTATGTTAAAAATGTCCGTTATGGCGGACCCGCAAATTCATCTCCAAGACCTGTAATGGACAATTCTTTCACCTATAACGCTTCAATGGAATTTGATTCACTCGAAGATCTGGAAACCTATGGCAAACTTGATGCTCATTTGGCTCTGGTTGCAAAATACAAACCGTTCTTCAATAAAATGATGGTGCACGATTCTGTATACAATCAATAAAACAAAAAATAATTATTACTTTTAAATTGAATATAAAATGAAAAATTTCTTAAAAGGATTTATCCTAATTGCAGTACTTATGTCAGCAAACAGCAATAATGCTCAAAATCACAAAAACGTTTCGGCTAAACCATTAGAAGAAGCATCAGACATTCCTGCTTATCGCCTGATTAGCAATCCAGACGGCACCAGTTCATTTGAAAAAGGATCAATTCCATCATTAAAACACATGAATACCGCTTCATTCTGGTACAGCAATAAAACAGAAGCATGGGAAAAAAATAAACACACCGCTCCAAGAAAACAATATGTGGTAACCGTAAAAGGAAAAATAAAATTTAAAGTTTCTGACGGAAGTACCTTTATTATTGAGCCAGGAGTGATTCTTTTAGCAGAAGATTTAAAAGGACAAGGACACAGCTGGGATATGGTCGATAGCGATGTTTGGGAACGTCTATATATTCCAATAACTGAAAATTCAGATGATCTTTTCGTTAGTGAATCAAAATAGGATTAGAATCCTACTCTAGCAAAAAAAGTCCTAATCAAAGATTAGGACTTTTTTTATTTGTCTTTAGGGTTAGCCATTAAAATAGCAACTAGACTACTTTTATTTATCTCCTACTTTTTCTAAAGTAAAATTAATTCCTAACGGATTCTTTATCATTTTAACGATTATGGGAAACTCAGGATTTTTGACAATCCACATTTCTGTTTCTTCAATCTGCCCTATTACGTGCAAAGTATCTACCAATTTTCCGTCAATAGAAACGCCATCATTGTTTTCTTTTTTATCTAAGTTATACGTTATGTTGTTGTATACGAAAAAATCCTTTTTTACTAAATCCTGATATGCCGATCTGGAAATCATAAAAAAAGTTTCATTTGGTTTTAAATTCAAAACAGGCGCAGTTTCTCCTTGATTAAAGCTTAAAGCATTTCCGTTTTTTACTGCTTCAGGAAGCATCACAATACTGCTTTTTACCCCTCGTGTTTCAAGTTTAAAAGTCAATCCGTCGTCTGGCATTTGGGCAACTAGCGAAAGGCTTCTGGTCTGTCCGTGAAGCTTGCAGCTATAAAGAAGTTCGGTATTGTTTTTTATGGTCGGAATGTAGTTCTGTGCTTTTCCATTTTGATAAACGGCACAAAAAAGAATCACTAAAAGTATATTTTTCATCTTGCTTCTTATTTATTTGGCAGGTGGTAAAATTGCAGTTCCCCAAGCAGAAGGTTTAGAATCCATTTCTAAAATTAATTCTCCTCCATTATTAATGTCATCATGCATAATCCATGCTTTGCTGTATTCTTTGCCGTTTAAAAATGCCTTTTTTATGTATCTGTTTTTATCACTCATTTTTTGGGTTGTGATTTTAAAACTTTTCCCATTTTCTAATTTTACAACTGTTTCTTTAATCAAAGGAGTATTAATCAGATAGTAAGGCTGTCCTGCATTTGGATACAATCCCATCATGTGGAAAGCAAGCCAAGAAGACATAGCACCTGAATCGTCATTTCCTGGAAGCCCTTTTCTAGAAGTATTAAAACTGCTTTTGATGATCTCTCTAATTCTGTCGCTACTTAAATACGGCTTTCCTATCCAGTGATACAGACATGGTGTTAAAAAAGAGGGCTCATTGGCTACATTATACAATTTGGAATCAAATAAAGTATTCAGTCTGCTCTCAAAGGCTTTTTCTCCACCAGATTTTTTAACTAATTCTGGAACATCATGAGGAATACTTAATGAATATTCCCATGAATTTCCTTCATAAAAGAAAACGCACCAATGACATACATACCAAGGCGATTCGATAATTACTGGCGTATATTTAAATGTCGGTTTCTGAATTTTAGATTCGCCAAAAACAACATCATCCAACCAGTTTCCGTCTTTATCTTTTGGCATGATAAATCCTTTCGCTCCGTTATTTTCATAATCAGAACGCCATAAATTCTGCCAGCTGTCGGCTTGTTTAATATACTGATTGTATAATTCTGTCTTTCCTAAACCTTTTGCAACTGTAGCAATATTATAATCATTGTATGAATAATCGATTGTTCGGTTTCCTGCGCGATCAGTACCGTATGGAACATATCCTAATTTAAGATAATCGATCAAACCGCCTCTTCCTTCTTTTTCCTCATTTCCTCCCGGCGGAACTGTTGCATCTTTCAGCATAGCCTTAAGCGCCAATTCGTAATCTATTCCTTTAAGATTCTTCACAAAAGCGTCGGCCAAAACTACCTCAGCGTTAGAACCTCCTTGAGTTCTTCCGTTATCATTACCGCTTCTTCCCTCTGGCAGATAGCCTTCACGCTTATAAATATTAAGCATGGCATTTATAATTTCTACTTTTCGTTTAGAATCGATTAGTGTGATTAATGGACTTGAAGTTCTAAACGTATCCCAAATAGTATAAAAATCATCGTAATACGGTTCGTCGTTTGTCCATAACGGATTTTCTCCTGTTCGGTCCACCGGCATAATCATGGTATGATACAAACCTGTGTAGAACATTTTTTTATATTCTTCTGAAGTGTCATTAGAAAGCTGGATTCGGTTTAATAAATTTTCCCATTTATTTTCTAATGAAGTCAAAACTTTATTAAAATCCCAATACGGAATTTCTACTTCAATATTATTTTTTGCTTTTAATTCACTTAAAAACGAAATTCCGATTTTTACATTTAGTTCCTCTTTTCCTTTATTTCCAAAAGAAAGCAACGCTGCTGTTTTCTTTCCAGAATCAAACTGCGCTTTTTGATTATTATAAAATTTTCCTTCTTTAAACGTTACATATTTTGCAATTGGCTGATCAAAAACTGCCCAGAAATAAACGGTATAAGCTCGTCCGTTATTCCATCCGCCGCGAATTCTGCTGTAACCTCGAACTTCTGTATCTGAAACAATTTCTATTTGAGAACCCACAAACTGCTGTGCTTCTCTTCCGTCTGGAATTTTTTCTTCGCCCAGAAAAAATCCGGGATCGATTTTTAATTCTTTAGAAGTATTTTTTGGATAAGTAAATCGGTAAAAAGAAACTTTTTCTCCCGTCGTTATTTCAGTTTTGATTTTGTTTTCTTTGAAAACCGTTTCGTAATAACCCAGTTTTACATTTTCTTCTGTTCTGTAAGAAGTCTGATTCATTTTATCCAAAGAACCCGAAAAAGGCATAATCTGAATATTTCCATATTTTGGACCTCCGCCCGTTCCGCTCACATGCACTTGGCTGAAACCTGTAACTTCTTTCGGCATCGGAAGCCAGCCGCTGTTTGGACTTGAAGTACAATCTGGACTAGGTTTTACCATTCCGTAAGGGCATGAAGGACCAATAAAAACCCTTCCCACTCCTTCTGAACCAATCATCGGATCGACGTATTGATGAACCGTTTGCTGGGCACTGGTTTTTATGGAAAATAGAAAACTTACTGCTAAAAAAAGGATCGATTTAACTGGTATTTTCATTCTGTATTATTTTTTTTATTTGGAATTATCCAATTTACTTCAACAACGAAAGTATTTTATTGTACACTTCATTATTCTCATAAACTCCTTGAAAATCTTGCGAATGAGGTCCGTATGAAAATATAGGAACCATTGTTCCGGTGTGGTCGTTGGTTATAAAATCACCTTCAATCTTATGCTTTTTTACATTTCCTTGAGGAATTGCAAATCCTGATGTTTCGTGATCTGCGGTTACAATAACTAGCGTTCCTTCATTTTTATCGGCAAAAATCAGGGCTTGTGTGATTGCGGTATCAAAATCGATTGTTTCCGCTACAATGCCACCCGCATTATTAACGTGTCCAAAACTATCAATCTGTGCTCCTTCGATCATTAAGAAAAAAGGCTTTTTCTTCTTGCTCAAAAATTCAAGACTGTATTTGGTCGCATCTGCTAATGCTTCTTTTCTTCCTTCTAAAACAGAAGGAACTCTTCCTTCAGAAATAAAAACACCCGCTGTGTCTGTCGTTACAGTTTCTAATTCTTTTACAGAATTCAATAATTTGAATTTAGTGTTTAAAGAAGTGTTTTTAAAAGTAGTACCGCCACCGCCAACAAATAAGTTTAATTTACTTTTTACTAAATCTTGGGCAATTTGTGCTGTATTAGATCTTTCAGTCGTATGCGCATAAAAAGAAGCCGGAGTTGCACCTGTAACTTCATCGGTTGTGATGATTCCCGTGCTGTATTTTTTCTTTTGTAAAACTTCCATAATATTTACAATTGGTTTTCCTAAAGTATCTGTTCCAATTGCTCTATTATTTGTTTTTTGTCCGGTTGCCAATGCTGTTCCGGCTGCAGCCGAATCGGTTGTAAAATCATCTGCCGATTGTGTTTTTATAAAACCAATACTTTTTAATTGGGTTACAGACAATGCGCCATTATTGGCCAAAACCGCAGACGAGATTTGCGATAAACCGTTTCCGTCTCCAATTAAAAGAATGACATTTTTAACAGGCTGATTTTTTTGATCTGTTTTAAAAGTAGGCGTATAAACTTTTGAAGAAGTACTTGCTGTTACCAATCTTTTAGGAAGATTTGCAATATATTGAACGCAATTATAAGGAGAGTCTGTATTAATAAGATCTACTCCCATTTCTAAAAATGCTTTCCAAGCGCTTTTGGTATCTGGAGCTCCCCAAAAACGAAAGGGTTTATTGGTTTCTTTTGCTTTAGCAATTATAGCACTTACGTTTTTATAATCTTGTTCGGTCAGTCTTCCTAATCCGTTCCAAACAGAATATTTTTTGAAGTCGGCGCTAACCATAGCAACTTTCGACCAATTTTCTTTTGAAATTGATTTTCCTAATTCTTGAAAATCAAAATAGATGAAACTTGGATATTTTGCATACGTTTCTGGATCTGGTCTATTTCCTGATACGATGATTTTAATATTCTTGTTTGTTGTAATCGATTCATATTTATTTAAAACAGTAATCAATTTAGTAAGAGTGGGTTCGGCTTCGGTTTTAATGTCTATCAGTAAAAACAATTGATTTTCTTTTTTGAAATTCATTTTTAAAGCACTTTCTAAAGGCTTCAAATACAAATCTTCTAAAGTTCTCGAAGCGACAATACCTTGCGGATCGTGAGAAACATATAAATTATTTTCTTTCAAAAAAATATCGGCTTCTATAGATGCTGCGCCATTTGCGAAAGCATTCCAAAAAGGAATTGTTTGATTGTAGTCATTATGCGAATGTATTTTAACCTGCTCCTGCGCATGTAGTAGATTTCCTGTTCCAAAAAAAGATAGGAATAAACTAATGAATAAAATTGATGTTTTCATTTTGAAATAAATTGATGAATTCTGAGTAAAAAAATGCAGTAGGTTTTGGGGGGCAAAAAAGGTGAAATAGTGTAAAAAAGAATTCTTTATTCTGTAGGGCAACAGATTAAATGAAATCTTTTTTTTATGAATCGAAGAATTTAATAAATTAAAAAACAGGGGATTTTATATGTTTTAAAACCTCCCTGTTTTTAACAACTAACTGTTAGAAAACTGCCTTTTAAAAAGGCAGTCTTCTTAAAAAACACAATAAAAACACGTACTTAATATCCTTCGTTTTGAACTAGATATCCTGGTGTATTTGAAGCTCCATCAATTGCTTTTTGAGGAATTGGGAACAATCTTTTTCTTACATCAGTATCTGTTTTTTCTGTCCATTTATCTTCAAAATGGCTGAAACGAATCTGAGTATTTCTTCTCAAACCTTCCCAGTAAAATTCAAAACCATATTCTCTATACAAAATATCTAAGTTGATTGCAGGAAGTGCAGCTGGAATTGGAGCACGAGCCGTTCTTGACGTTCTAACTGTATTCATGTCTGCTAATGCACCTGCGCTATCTCCTTTTCTAAGTTTAGCTTCAGCACGCATCATCAAGATTTCAGCATATCTTAGCAAAACCATATCTACACTACTAAAGTTGTTTCCGTCTGGAGACGTGTGGCTAAATTGGTATTTAGATACTCTATAACCAGAATAGTGCATACTTCCTTCTTTTGTAAAATCTACTTTTAGTGTCAAGTTTACATAACCAACATTTTTGTCAGGTCCGTTTCCTTTAATTTGTTTAACTGGGTAGATTCTGTAACCTGTATCACATTTGTAAAATGCTCCGTTGGCATCTTTTCTAGCAGCCCAAGGAATACCTCTCATAATTCCTCTGTCGATTTCAAAGTCTTCTGCTTTTACACAGTAGTAATGATTTTCATCATTTAAAGGACTGAATCCAGTAAGATCTTTTAAGTTGTCAGGCACTTTTGCATTGTTTTTATAAAATCTAGAATCGGCATCAGCAGGATCTACAGATCCGTAAGCATCAACCCAAGTTTGATAAAAATCAGATGTAATAGCTGGTCCGTCAGTTCCGTCAGCATCAATAGATTCTGGTCTTGGAAACATTGATCCAGGAATTGACCAATAAGCCCAACGGTTATGTTCTTCTTTAATAACACCTCTCTGATCTAATGCGAAAATTACTTCTTTGTTAGAATTGTTATTATCATCAAATAAATCAAAATATTCAGGAGATAAACTGAATTTACCTGAGTTAACAATATTATCTGTGTATTTGATTACTTTATCCATATCTGCTGGAGCAAATGATGGCGTTCCATAAGGATCACGGTAAACTGCTGCATTCAAATACAATCTAGAAAGAAGTCCCCAAACTGCAGCTTGTGTCATTCTTCCTGGTCCTTTATCTTTGTTGATTACATCAGCAACAGCTAATAAATCACTTTCGATATAATCAACGGCATCTGCACCACGAATTATTTCTGAGTTTACTTTAGATGATTCTTTTTTAAATACAATTCCCCAGCTATCCAAGGTCATCATGTTTAAGTAAGCTCTTAAAGCCTTCATTTCATAAAGAGCTCCTTGCGCTTCTGTATTTCCATCTGCAGCTAGAGGAGTTAATACTTCAATTGCTGTTAATGTTCTAGAAAGGTTTATTGTAAGTTCATTCCAAGTACTAGAAACCAAATCATTTGTAGGAGTCGTTGTATGTGCGTGAACTGCTAAATATTTACCACCATCATACCAGTCTGTACCACCTCTGTAAGGTAAAATACCTTCGTCACTAGCAATTAACTGTAAACCAAAATTGTTAGTATGTATCCAAGTTGATTTTAACTGTCCGTAGGCTGGAGCGATTGCTCCGTTAACTGCCTCTGCTTGTCCAATTCCGTTTAAAGATTCATCTAATACTTTTTCTTCTAAGTCTGTACAACTCCAAGTAAATAATAAACTGAATGCAATGGCTCCTACTATTATTTTATTTTTCATGTTATATTATTTTTTTATTAAAATGCCACATTTAAGCCAAATACAATCGTTCTGCTTCTTGGATAACTGAAATAGTCAATACCGAAAGACTGAATTTCTCCAACAGAAGTACCTGTGTTTAATTCTGGATCATAACCGCTGTATCTTGTAATTACAAATAGGTTTTGTCCTGTTACTGAAAGACGAATATTATCCATTACAGGATCTAATCCGATCAATTTAGGGCTTAAGTTATATCCTAGTGTAGCATTGTTTAATCTTAAGAAACTTCCATCTTCTAAATATCTTGTAGAAACAGTATTAGAGTTTGTAGATGCTTCGTTTAAATATTGGGTAGCTCTGTCTGTAGTGTTGAAAGAGTTAGCCAAATTTCCTCTGTTGAATGAACTCATGGCAACGTGGTTGTAAATTTTATTACCTCCTACACCATTAAAATTAGCTCCGAAATCAAAGTTTTTATATCTTAAATTCAAATAGAAAGCATAGATATAATCTGGTAAAGCGCTTCCTGCAACGATACGATCATCATCAAGAATTTGTCCGTCTCCATTTGTATCAGCAAACTGGTTTAAACCGTCAGGACCAATTCCAGTAAAGTCTAGCATATAAAATGAACCAATTGGCTGATTGTTAATAATACCATTAATAGTTGCTCCAGATTGTCCGCCTCCTTGCGCTCCTCCAGTTGTCAATATTTTATAAGCAGAATTTTCTACTCTGTTTTTAGTAAAAGAGATATTTCCTCCAATGCTGTATGAGAAATCACGGCTTCTATCACTGCTGTAATCTAAAGCTACCTCAACACCATTGTTTTTAATTTCCATATTTGGAATATTAGTATAATACATTGGTACAGGCTGAATAGGATCTGTTGGTGCAATTTGAAGCAATAGTTTGCTTGAAACTTTGTTAAAATAATCTACAGTACCTGATAATCTATTATTGAATAAACTAAAATCAAGACCTACGTTTGTTTGTGTTGAAACCTCCCACTGAATATCTGGATTAGCCAAACGTGTAAAGATTGTACCGTATGGATAACTTGCTAAATCTACAGCAGATGGATCAAGAGGATAAGTGTTGTTTCCTGAATTACTTTCTGTATAACTTGCTTTTGTAATCTTAGAAGGAATTTCCTGAGAACCAGTTTGTCCCCAGCTCGCTCTTAACTTAAGATTATTTAATGTTTCAGAATCTTTTAAGAATTCTTCTCTTGTAATATTCCATCCTAAAGCAACAGATGGGAAGTATCCGTATCTGTTGTTTTCTCCAAATTTAGAAGAACCGTCAGCACGCATTGTAGCAGTAAGAAGATATTTATTGTCATATCCGTAGTTTAATCTTCCGAAGAAAGATTGCAACTCATTTTCTACTGCAGAAGAAGATTTGCTCACAAGCTCGCTAGCTGCTCCAATTTGATTTTTTGGCTCAACTCCATTATTAGGGAAACCTCTAAAATTGTAATTCTTTTGGTTTACCTGGATTTTCTGATAAGACTGACCTGCAAGAACTGTAAAGCTGTGCGCTTTTTTATTAAAATTATACGTTAATGTATTTTCGTATAAAACGTTATTGTTATTAGTAGCAATATTATTTACAGTACCCAAAGTTGTATTAGTAGCAGATGCATACGGTAAAACTTGAATATCTCTTTCTGACATTGAGTAATCTACACCAAGATTGAATTTATAAGTTAATCCTTTTACAAATTCGAATGATGGAGAAATATTTGCCAAAATACGATTGTTAGTTGTTTCATCAGAATATAAACTCTGGCTGATCATCGGATTTAAAATGTCATTACTTAAATTAGTATTTGGCTGTCCGTTAACATACACTGCATCCGTAGGATTCATTGTCAACATATTTCCAACAACACTTCTAGCATCTGGTCTTGAATTATCAAGTTTAGTAGCCGTCATGTTAAAAGCAATATTAAATTTATCATTAAGTGCTTTTTGATTTAAGTTTAAACGTCCTGTGTAACGTTTTAAATCACTATTATTCAAAACACCTTGCTGGCTGTCTGTACCTAATGAAGCAGCGTAAGTAGATTTGTCTGTTCCTCCGCTCATAGATAAATTAAGATTTTGAGAAATTCCAGTTCTAGTCAATTGATCTTGCCAGTCTGTATTTGCTCCACCATCAATTAAAGTTCCGTTTACAGCTGCAACGCTTTTTCTAAATTCGTCAGCACTAAAAACATCTACTTTATTTGCTAAAGTCGAAATTCCTGTAGTCATAGAAAGATCAATTTTAGTCTGTCCTTTTGATCCTTTTTTAGTTGTAATTACAATTACCCCATTTGCAGCTCTCGAACCGTAAATTGCAGATGCAGATGCATCTTTAAGAACTTCGATACTTTCGATATCCTGCGGATTAATAAAGTTCATTGGGTTTGAAGCTACACCAGTTCCAGAATTGTCTAAAGCAAATCCGTCAACTACATAAAGAGGTGTTGTTCCTGCACGCAAACTTCCAGCTCCACGAATAATAATATCCTGATTCGCTCCTGGCTCACCACTTGCAGCCACAACGTTAACTCCGGCTACTTTACCCTGAATCAATTGTCCTGCATTGGCAACAACTCCTTTGTTAAAATTTTCGCTTTTAACAGAACCAATAGCTCCAGTTACATCAGATCTTTTTTGAGAACCGTAACCTACAACTACAACTTCATTCAAAGTACTCACCTCTTCTGCAAGACCTACAGTTAATTTTTGAGTACCTGAGAAAGAAACTTCTTTAGTTTTAAATCCAACATAAGAAAAAACCAATGTACCGTTCTCTTGCTGCGCTTTAATTTTAAAATTTCCATCAAAATCTGTTGTTACTGCTCCTTTAGGTTCTCCTTTAATATAAACCGAAACTCCTGGAACAGGCACTTTTTCAACATCAGAAACTACAATTCCTGATACATTGATCTGCCCGTAGGAGTATGACATACATCCAAAGGCAAGAAGTAATAATGCATAAAATTTTTTCATTTAAAATACTTTTTTTGTTTTGTCAAAAGTATTTTAACGATACCTCCAAAGGGAGGATTTTTGTTTTCTAAAAGAGGACTTTTAATTCAATTTAGGACAAAATTAACGACGAAAAAGGGGAATTTCGCACATTAACATTGCCCTAACTTTCTAAAAATACAGGGCTAACAAAAACGCTAAACTGTGTACTCTTTGTGCTCTTTGAATTCTTTAGGAGTTTTCCCATAATACTTTTTAAAGGAACGCCCGAAGTATTTTGGATCATTATAACCGCATTCAAAACTAATTTCTGAAATGTTTAATCTTTTTGTTTTTAATAAAACCTCAGCCTTTTGCAAACGCAGCGACATCAAGATATCTGAAGGAGATTGATGCAAACTTTCCTTAAACAAACGATAACATTTTACTCTAGAGATTCCCAATTCTTCGCCAAGCATTTCTACATTAAAAGACGGATTGTGCAATTGTTCTTTAATAATCTCTAAAGCTCTTTTCAAAAGCCTATCATTTGCAGTAACATGTTCGTTATCCTCTGTCAGTATTTCAAATATTTTTTCCTGAATTTTATGTTCTCTCAAAGGTTCAATATTCTGATTAATCAAACTATTGACTTTTTTTCTGACGAAAGATGCACTGGCTGGAAGCTGTATGTGCGTTTCGATTCCAATTTCTAACAACTGCTCATTCAATTCGTAATTGATATCTTCTGAGATATAAATCATCGGTATTTTGATATTCGAATTTTCATTGGTTTGTTTTAAGAAATCAATCAGCTTTTTAGAAAATTCTGTCTGATACAAAACCAATGCTGAAATATCAATTTGTTTCATAACCGAATTCAAATTGAAAACAGAACTTTCAAAAATCAGATTGAAATTTTCGCTTTCTAAAACCTGACTCGCTGCAGGATTATTGTAAGCATCTCCAAAAACCAACAGACATTTTTTATCCGCAGAAAATTCATCTGAGTAATTAAAATTTTTCCAAGAAATAGTTTCCTTAAAATTACTATCCTGATCGGCTGTTTCTATCGGAATGCGCAATGTGATCTGAAAATCATTTTCTGAAGCTGGTATCAATTCTCCTTGCAAATCGCCCAATAAAACTTGCAACGCTTTAAAATACGGACTGTAATGCGAAATATTATACCAGTTCTCTCTTAAAATATCACTATCAGAAACGGCTTTAATCGTAATAGCATTTTCTTCGTATGCAATCTCAATATCAAGCGTGCTGTCTTTATCTGAATATTTACTCAAATCATTAAAAAAATACTGCATGGCCAGTTTTAAACGTAAAATATCGACGGCAACAAAACATTCTGCAGTATCAATTTCACAATTAAAATTAACTTCATTACGCTGTAAATCCTTTTTAAGTTTTTCTACATTATTTTTAAAAACAGGAAACAAACTTGCAACTGATTTTTTTATTGGGCCAAGATCTTTTACATGTTCCAAATAATTCCACTCTGAAATTAGCGCCACCAGTTTACCCGATTGCGCTATTAAGTCACGATGCGTTTCTGTATCTTTTTTAAACGCTCCCGAAATTTTAATAATTTTTGAAATTGGCTCTTGAAACTCTGCCAGCATAAAACTCTTAAACTTTTCTATTTCAAAATTTTCCTTTTTCAAATTGCTGTGCAGAATAAGCAGTTTTTCTTTTTGTTCTAAAATTTTCTTGTTTTTTTCATCCAATTCTTCATTTACAGCTTCCATTTCTTTTTTCTGGTTTTCAATAACAGCCGTTCGTGCCGCAACCAATTCTTCCATATATTTTTGCTGTACCAGAGACGCTTTATTTTTAACATAAATCACCGCGATACAAATGAGCAGAATAACTCCCGATAAAAGAATATAAAACAAAATTGATTCGTAAAATGCTTTACCAATTTGGAGTGTAAAAAGTGCCGGTTCTGGTTTTCCGTCCTTTCCTTGTTTTATTACGAAATCATATTGGCCAGAAGAAAGGTCGGCATATTCAATTTTATTATTTGAAGGAAGTGGAATCCAATTTTCATCTCGGCCTTCCAACTTATAATAAATGTCATTTTTTTTATTTCGTGGAAAGACAATCGGTATTACTTCAATTTCTAATCCATTTTTACTAAAACTTTTTTCAATTGATGTCAGAGTATTTTCAGTACCATCAATTTTCAGTTTTATTTTTGCTTTCCCTTTTGATGCATTACTGTAAATAGTGCCCGGATTAAAATAATTAAGTCCCTCTACACCTCCAAAAAACAAATTGCCTTTTGAATCCTGATAAAATGCTCCTTCAGAAAACTCGGTAGCCTGCCAACCATGATCTGGATTATAAGCCGTAACAGTATATTTTTTCTTATCAATAGAAGCGATTCCTTTTGTGGTACTGATCCAGACTTTCTCTCCATTATCTATAAGTCCGTAAACCATATGACTTGGCAATCCATCAGACTCCGTAATGTTTTTGACTAAACCCGTTTTTTTATTAAAAACAGAAACCCCGCCAAGAGAAGCAATCCAGTAATTATCTGATTCATTGTCTACAAAAACAGAATAAACGCTATTTCCTAAAATGCCTTCCTTAGTTGTAATTTTTTTTATGGAATGATTCGTTAAGTTAAATACAATTACCCCGCTATGTTCGGTAGAAATAATAAGATTCTGATTGTTTTTTTTGACGTTTCTAATATGATATTTACGCAATAATTCTTGTCCTTCAAAAGCTTCAAATTTTCCAGTTATCAGATTAAATTTAGCCAAACCTCCCCAGCCTCCTATCCAGAGCTGTTTATTATGATCTTCAATTATAGAATAACATCTGTTTATAGCTGCTCCTTCTGTATTATTTGTTTCATAACTGGTGCATGTATTGTTAGCAATGCGAAGAATTCCTTTGTATGTTCCTGCCCAAATACTTCCGTCACTCGAAGTAAACAAACTCCTAATTCGTTCCCAATCTGCATGAGAACCAGCTTTATCAATTTTAAATTTCTCAAAAACATGACTTCTGTCGTTATAATAATAAAGTCCTCTAGTGTAATAGCCCAGCCAGATTCTTCCTTTATTATCTTTAGTAACTGCTCGAATAGTTTCGTCAGGAAGATTAGGTTCTTTTAAAGGATGCGGCACAATCCAATTTATTTTTTCAGAACCTGTAAAAGCCATACTTAAACCACCGTCTTTTTGTCCTAACCAAATATTTCCGAAATCATCAAGGTGAAGGGTTTCTATTTCATTGTTTTTAAAAGAATAAGATGTATATAAATCTGCGGTAAGATGTTCGATTTTATTTTCATTGGTGATAATGAACAATCCATTTTCACGGGTGGCAAACCAAATATTTCCGGCTTTATCTTTCAGAACATCATTAATGGTCAATTTAGGATATTTTTCCAGCAGCATTTTTTTGAGATTGCCGACATCTATTTTCCTTACATTATTTTGAGCCGTTTCTACAAATGATTTGTTTTTGTATTCGTAGTAAGCCGAAGTAGTTTCTACAATAATATTTCCCTTCTGAGATAAATAAATATCTTTTGGCGTAGTTTTAAACTTAAATTCTTTAAACTCTTCATTTCCAAGATAACAGTTCACATGACCTTCTTTTGTCATAATCCAGATTTTCCCAGCAGTATCTTTTTTAAGTTTTGTAACATAATTGCTTGAAATGGTTTTCGGATTATTAAAATCATTTTTAAAAATTTTAAAATTATATCCGTCAAAATAATTTAGTCCGTCCCAAGTAGCAATCCATAAACCTCCATCAGAGTCGCTTTCTATATCGCCAACAGAATTATTAGATAATCCTTGATTTGTGGTGAAATTCTCAAATTTTATATGCTGGCCAAATGAATTTACTGCAAAAAGTAAAAAAATTGTAAGTATTCTATTCATTGTTTGTTTTTTAACTCGCAAGTATACCATCTTGAGTTTATTCAAACATAAACTGTACGTTAACTAAAAAAACAAACTGAAAGCATCTAAACAAAGAATTTTAAAAAATTTCGTCTTTTTCATTAAAAAAAGTGGAAACCAAATCTATTTTTTCACTTTATAAAATGACAATTTCTGCCAAACGAAAACTCCTATTTGACAAAAAATAATATATTCAAAAACCTAATAAAAAAGGCTGTTTCATCATTTATGAAACAGCCTTTCCTATTTTGCAAAAGTCCCTAATTTAGTTTTTAGTATAGATAATTAAGAGCTGTAACATCATTAGCGTTGAAAGCTCCAGTCTCATTAGACCCGAAACATGCCCTCATATATGAGGTGGCATCATATCCTGAAGGCGTTCCCGGAATAAGAATGGCTCCTACACCAGCTGTTCCTTCGTTAGAATTTTGTCCACAGCTTTGACGGCTGAACCAGTCTGTATGACGTAAACCGATACAGTGTCCTATTTCATGTGCCGCCACGTGTGCATTCACATTTGTTGAATAAGAATCCAATCCAGAATATAATGTAACTGAATTATAAGGATTTCCTCCAGAAGGGAAACCTGCTACTCCTCCAGCAGATCCTGTTTGTCTCCGCACCACAATGTTTGCACCTGAAGTACTTGAACTGAAAGTCAGCGTAAAGTTGATAGATAGTCCTAAATTATTGTATCTGTTTATAGCAGCCTGCAATCCATTTCTCATATTTGTAGTCAAGGCTGTAGTACCAGTGCCTGTCAAGCCAACTACTCTAATAGTTCTTGGAGCTGACACTAAATTGGTAGTACGGTATTGTTCTGTAGTAATACCTCCGTGAAGATCCATTTTGTCTAATTGATCTTGCGTAATGATAATATCGCCTTCAACCAAAAATGCATCCTCAGTTACACCCTCTAAATTGGTATTCTGAATCACCTGAACATCTGAAGCGTTTAAAGAAAGTGATCTCAGTTTGTTTAACACTTCTGGTGTTACTTTAAGAGACTCTTGACCAGACGATGCAGCCTGCTCATCTTTACTACAAGAAAACAGCACTAAAGCTGCAAATGGCAAAATCAGAATTGATTTAATTTTTTTCATAATAATTCGATTAATTTGTTAAATAAATTGATAGATAGGGGATCTTTTACAAAAATTTGTAATACTTATTTCCAAATTTATATAAATTTTAATCTTAAAATACTTATAAAAACAATATTTAACAAAATTAACACTTTTTGTTAAATTATTGTAATTTATATTTTTAATCATAATTATCTTATATTACAGGCCAGCCCGCAGATTCAGTAGAAATAAGTAAATCAAAGTATTAAGAATTCGCTAAGTTTTTAAAATCATATTTAGTTCAACAGATTTAAAAAACTGTCTTGTAATTTTCAGTAAGACTTAAAAAGTAATTACAATTACCAAATAGACTTTTACTAAAAACAGATTTGTAAGATTCTGTAGGAAATAAAAAATAATAAAATTTTTACAAATATTTTAATAACTTTGAGTTATTCGCAACGGATGTTATCTGTAAAGCTTCATTTTGTTTGACTAAAACGAAGAGGCGCTAAATGTCTCCAACTGCCTTAAAACCTGCTGTACATGAAGGTAAAAATCACTTTTTTGATTATTATGACGACCACTATCTGCCTATCACAGAGCTCTGATAGATGGAAACATTACATAAAAAAAGAAAATGAAATAAAATCTGAAAAACATTATTTAACCACCTTAGAAAATGCGCAGCGAAGCGGTTACAAAATAGTAAAGAAACTCGACAGTGTTTTTTGCATTATTGAAAACCAAAGCACGGAAACAAGCAGACAAGTACAAAATATGCTTCCTACAAATAACTTATGGAAGCTACCCTCCCATTTTTCAGAGCATAAAGAAAACAGAACGTATATAATTGCCACTGATTCTCTTGAAGTATTAATTGCGGACTTGAAATCACTATACATTTCTGATATCAAAATACTTGATAAAAATCTTGTAATGATAAAGAGTGATTCCAAAAAAATTATGGAACAGGTTATAGTTCTTAACAGTGTAGCCTCGATTTCTCAGGAATCGCTGTTGCCAAAATCGGAATCTAAAATAGTAGACCAAAATTTCAGCATTAATCTTATCAATAAAGCCCATGTAGATTTTCCTTTTTTAAACGGTGAGGATCAGACTGTGGTAATCAAAGATGATTTTTTTGATGTAAATGATATTGATCTTTTAAATAAACACATTCCCTCTGTATTGCAGTCTGCTACGGTATCGAACCATGCAACGGCAATGGCGACTATAGTTGGTGGCTTAGGAAACAGTTCTACTTTAGGAAAAGGTGTCGCTGCAAAAGCGAAACTTCTATCCTCTGATTTTTTGAACATTTTTCCTGATGATATAGCAGCTTTACAAGGAGCCACCACTGTAAATCATTCTTACGGAACAGAAATAGAAAATTTTTACGGTTCACTTGCCAATGCATATGACAATCAATTATTTCTAAATACAGATTTAACTCATTGCTTTTCTTCTGGAAACGTAGGGCTTCAGGGCTTTAAATCTATTACTGGCAATTTCAAACAATCTAAAAATACTATCGCTTTGGGCTGTATTGACCAAAACGAAATCATTATGCCTTTTTCTTCAAAAGGTCCAGCTTATGATGGTCGAATAAAGCCTGAGCTGGTAGCTTTTAGCACGCAAGGAACTTCAAATTCTACAGCAATGGCTACAGGAATTATTACCCTAATGAAACAGCATTATAAAAACATAAACAACAACTCCCTGAGTAATGCCGCAACAAAAGCAATTTTGATTAACAGTGCTAAAGATTTAGGGCTTAAAGGACCAGACTTCACTTATGGTTACGGAAGTATAAATGCAGATAAATGTCTGAAAACCATAAGCGAAAACAGAATCATATCCAGCAGCCTAATCTCTGGCCAAACCCAAATGCATACCATCAGTATTCCTGAAAATGCGAAAAACTTAAAAATTACATTAGTCTGGAACGATCCGCCTGCAGCTATTAATAGCAATATAAGTCTAGTAAACGATTTAGATCTAGAAGTCATTACCGCTGACAGCGTCGCTTTTTTTCCTTGGATTCTTGATTCCAATGCTCCTGAAGAACAAGCACAGAGAGGAAAAGACAAACTTAACAATATAGAGCAGGTTACCGTTGAGAATCCTGTATCTGGAGCTTGTACCATCAATATCAACGGTGCGTACATTTCAAATACTTCCCAGTCGTACAGCATCGCTTATGAATATGAATTGAAAAATCAATTTCAATGGAACTATCCCGTTGCAAATGATAATTTTCCTTTTGATGGCAAAACGGTTTCGCCTTTTAAATGGGATTCTTCTTTTTCCGGCTCATCTGGAAAATTATCGATAAGCTATAATAATGGGCAAACCTGGGAAATTATCACAGATGGCATCAATCTGGATTCTGGGCAATTTACCTATTCTCCTACTGAAAAAAGATTTTCAAAAGCAAAATTAAAAATGACCATCGATGGCACCGATTATATTTCTGATAGTTTTATTATTTCTTATGATTTAAATATCCGCACCAGCTTAGTTTGTGACGGTACAACAGAAATTAATTGGGATAAACCCGAAGGCGTAGCTGCTTTTAATATTTTTCAGCTCACAGGAGATTACTTTGAATTTAAAACACAGATAACAACCTCTGATTATGCTTATACAGATGGAAAGATTTACACGGTTACTCCTATATTTGAAGAAAATGAAGGAATAAAAAGCGAGTCTGCATTGCAGTATCCCCAAAACTCGAATTGTTACTTTGAGTTAGCTTTTGCAGAAGTCTACGAAAGAAATAAAGTAAAAATTGACGCCAGCCTTTTCAGCTTATACAATATCAAGAGCATTGAGCTGGTAAAAATAGTCCACAACACACAAAATGTGATTGGCTCAATAAACAATATCCATTCAAAAACATTCTCTTTTTTAGATATTAAGCCAACTGACGGCAGCAATAAATACAAAATAAATTTAATTTTAGAAAACGATAAGGTAGTCAGTTCTTCTATTTTAGATACTAATTATTTAGGCAGCGACTTGTTCTTTATCTATCCTACGCTGTTAGGCAAAAATGATGAATTGTTTATTGAAGGACAAAAAGAGGAAAAAGCTGTTTTCTATCTTTACGCTATTGGTGGACAAAAGATCATTACATATCCTTTAGTTTCCTCAACTAATAGCGTCAGTCTAAAAAATACTGCCTCAGGAATTTACATCTATAAAATAGTTACGGGTTCAGGCGAAGTTCAAACAGGAAAAATAGCCATTTTTTAAATAGTTTGCCTCAAAATCCGATGTTTAAATATTCAGATTGCTAAAAAGTTTAAAAAATACTGTTAAATTATATAAAACCATTGCTGAATTCTATAATTAAAAAGATTGTTGATCATTATATTTTTGAATAAAGATTATAAATGCAAACTCAGCAAACAAATTAAATTATGAAACCACAGACAGCTACTTACACGACCAATACCAATTTTATTGATGCAGAATTTCATTCTGAAAAAAAATATTCATCTCAATTAGTCAACTTATACCAAAAACAAGAAGATGAACCAGATTTTGACTGTGAATTTTTACAGGGAATAAGTTATGATTATAGCGAAAATACTATTGATCTAGAATTTGAAGAAGAAAACACAGATGATTATAGAGACAATCTGTGGGAAGCAGATATCTACGACCCTTATTCGGAATCAACTTATTATTAAGAAGAAATTTTAATTGACAGCAGCCTTACGTATTCTAATATCCTAAAATGGACAATAGTCTTAGGATTTAAGAGGACTGGATGAAAAATCTGAAAATTTTGTAATCAATGATGAGGGCTCTATATAATGTGGATTTTTGCTGATTTTTCCATCCTTAATGACATAAGGATGTGTAAACAGTATGTCAGTAAGCGTGTTTTGACTGAAGCTATTGATGTCGTACATACAGATAAGTGAAACGGAATGCTTTGGCGTGAGCAGATTAAGGCTGTTCTCATACTCCAAAAGTTCATCAGTTCCTGGCAGATTCTTAAGAGCCCATACCATATCTCCGCAAGCTCTAACACTTTCATATCCAGCCCTTGAAGCTGATATTAAAGTCTGCTCAAGCGTCTTATACATTTTTTCTGCAACAAATTCACCACCGTTAATATAGGTGTTTTCAGAAGCAAGCACTTCCAATTGGCCGCTTGAGAGTTTTTCAGTAATGGAAACTCCATTCTCAGCCAGACATCTGCAATGTTCGCCGTGACGGCTTCCTTCGAGAATATTTATGACTTTTTCATTTGCTTCTAAACCTTCTAATATGTAAGGAATAATTACCTCATACTGCTGCTCTTTGGAATCGAAAAACCCGCAAATATGCATTGGAGAAGACAATGATTCTCCACATACCGAAAAAGACGTTTGTTTGTTCATGTCTCAAATATACGCAATTAATCTCTTGGGCATGATCAATGATCAATTTAAATAATAGAAGCAAAATAAAAAACGAAATATGCCAGTAAATTAGCGTAACTTAGTCGTTCCTTTTTATCTGCTTATCACGACATTGCAAACTATGCATCATCAATTTGCAGATCTGTTAGAAAATCATATCCGCATGAAGAATAACCCTAAATTAATTAGCAATTATGAGTACAAGAAGTTCTTTCTTCCAGATATAACCACTCACAATCTCTTTAATAATTCTAATATTCAACTGTATCGAATTGAAAATTATTTAAAGAAAATTGTAATCCCCGTTAATCCGTATCAAACGACTTTTAACTTTCTAATTTTTGTAACAAAAGGGTATTTAAAACAGCAACTGGAAACAGATGTTTTTAAAATTAACGCCAATCAAGCGTTAAGCATTAAACAAGGAAATTTTACAGCCACATTAGAATTATCAGAAGATGTTGAAGGTTTTTTTGTTATCTACGAAAACGAAGTTATCACTGAAATTGCATTAAGTACAAGCGATTTAAATTTCTTTTACACCTCTCCTTTCTCCATTTTAGATCATAATAAAATCAATTGGCTGATTCGTTTATTTGAATTGTTGGAAGAAGAATTAAACGAAGCCGAACATATTAATGCCATCAGTATTGCACTTCTTCAATCTGCCTTATTAAAAATCATACGAACTGAAAATACCGATAACAAATCGCTCAATCGAACGAGTTTTATTTCTTTTCATTTTAGGGAATTGGTGCAGAAGAATCATATTCAGCATAAAAACATAGATTTTTACTCCAACTTATTAAAAATATCAGATAATTATTTGAACAAATGCGTCAAAGAAACCACTGGAAAAGCGCCAAAACAATGGATAAATGAAATTACGATTCAGCACAGCCAGATTCTTTTGCAGGATAATTCGAAAGAAATAGCAGAAATAGCTTTTGAATTGCATTTTCAATCGCCTTCTTATTTTTCGCGCATGTTTAAAAAAGTGACGGGACAATCTCCTTCTGATTATCGAGCAAAGTTTTTAAAACTGTGATTTTTTAATTTAAACACATAGAAACATAGTTTTTTGTGCTTGTGTTTAAGATTAAAGAAAAAGCTAGCTTTAACACATAGCGCTATGTGTTTTATTCTAAGTGAAACGCCTTTTTTAAAGTTAAAAAAAGCTATGTTTCTATGTGTTTAAATTATATTTCGCCCAGAACGCGGATGAAACGGATTCGCTTTGCGAAAACGCGGATTAATGCAGATTTCTTCCTGTTGAAAATTACTTTTTATTTCTAAAAAACAAAAACGCTTATACAGAATCTTTAAAATCCTGTGATAAGCGCTTTTTGTCTAAAAAGACTCTACTTAAAAAATATTGTTTTCAGTTATAAGTTAAGCTGGTGTACCTTCACTATTTGAAACAACAGCATCAATTTGCACTAAAGCATTCGAAGGAATCGCTGAAACTCCAATTACAGTTCTTGCTGGCAAGTCACCACTGAAAAATGACGTATAGATTTCGTTTACAGCCGTAATATCTGCCACATTTTTAAGCTGAATGTTTATTTTAACAATATCATCCATTTTGTGATCGATGCTTTCTACAATTGCTTTAATATTGTTTAAACACTGTGTCGCTTGCTCTTTAACTCCACCGCTCACTATTTGATTGTTTTCTGCAACTAAAGGCAATTGACCCGAAATATGATTGTAATGAGAATAAGCAACAGTATGCGAATACGGAACTTTTGGTGCGTTTTCTGTATTATTAGCTTCAATTACCAAAAAGCGTGTGTCTTCAGGAAGTTGCGGAGGTGTTCCGTCACCATGAGAAACTGCAACATCAATCTGTACTAAAGCATCTAATGGTAAAGCTGAAGCGCTAACAATTGTTCTCGCCGGAACATAGTTTGGGAAGAATTTTGCTAAAACTTCTCTTACAACATCAGCATCAGCAATATCTTTAAGAAAAATAGTAGTTTTAACCACATCATTCATCACGTGATCAATGCTTTCTAAAATGGCTTGAATGTTTTTTAAACATTGCTCTGCTTGCTCTTTTACTCCACCAGATACAATTTCGCCAGACTTTGGATCAATTGGCAATTGAGCAGAAAGATTGTTATAATGAGAAAATGCCACAGAATGTGCGTGAATGCTTTTTGGAGCATTTTCTGTGTTTCTTGTTACTTTTACAAGATCTAAAGCTTTTTGAGGCGTTGTTCCTTCTCCGTTTGAAATAAGAGCATCAATCTGAATTAAAGCGCCTTCTAATGGTAAAGCTGCTACTTGAACTGTTGTGCGTGTTGGAAGTTCTTTTTTGAAGAATGTTTTGTAAACTTCGTCAACTGCCTCGATGTCTGAAATATTTTTTAGGAAAACAGTCAATTTTACAGCATCATCCATAACGTGACCAATGCTTTCTACAATTGCTTGAATATTTGTCAAACATTGTTTGGCTTGTTCTTTAATTTCGTTGCTTACAATTTCTCCCGTTTTTGGATCTACAGGCAATTGTGCCGAAAAATTGTTGTAGTGAGAAAATGCTACTGTTTGCGTTGAAACTGGGCTCTTTGGCGCGTTTCCTGTGTTCCTCGAATTCTTTTTAATTT
The DNA here is from genome assembly GCF_042436695.1 of Flavobacterium sp. HJSW_4. NCBI lineage: Bacteria > Pseudomonadati > Bacteroidota > Flavobacteriia > Flavobacteriales > Flavobacteriaceae > Flavobacterium > Flavobacterium sp. HJSW_4. The sequence goes on along the minus strand of NZ_JBHNPP010000010.1, from coordinate 152,130 downwards.
CGCTCATAATTTGTTTGTTTTTCTGTTTTAATTATTACTTTTTTATATTCTATGAGTGTATTATTTCCCAAAAGGATTTTTCCAAATTATGTCCACGGCTAAATAATTCACGTCTGAAATATCAGTCCCTTTTCCAATTAAATTATACATATAGCCGACATCGAAAATAAATGGAATTTCATGCGGACTAAGCGAATAGTAAAGCGTTAGCCTGCTTTCTTTGTAATCAAATTTTGACCATTGTTTTTCTGGCTCGTTTTCTTTACTGATGGCAAAAAGCATCTCGGCACCACCTATGATATGATGCGTTTTGGTCGTTCCTAAATCGACACTTAACTGTGTTTTTAATCTTGTTCTCAACTGAAAATTCTCTTCGGCATTGCTAAAATCAGGATTGAAAAATTTCCTAAATTCTTGTCTTACCGTATTTTTCCATTTGAATCCATTGCCTTGCGTGATGTACGAATAACGGCCGTATACTCTAAATTCCTGTTCAATTGCAGGATCTAACGACTCGTATGGAGATGCCGAATCATAATTGTTAGATCGTCTGTAGCTTAGCGCATAGGAGTATTCCCAGTTCTTTTTGTAACGATTTGAAATTTCTTCATTGATTACCAGAATAGCCATTTTTGAAAATGGATTATTCTCATCTGGACTGCTCTTTAGCCCAACGCCTACATAAGTGGTCGATTCTTTTTGTTTAAGTGAATCCAAAGATTGCCTGACTCCAAAGGCAAACCAAGAAGCATTTTTTGCTTCTCCCAAGCCTGGAGGACTTAACTGTGCGTACGAATTACTGATTGTGACCACGAAAATAAGCGCTGACAAGAGCAATTTGCTTCTTGCAGACACTTTTTTCATATTTTCTAAAGTTTAAAATTTATAACTAACTCCTGTTTTTACAGCGAAAGGAGTTCCTGGTGTAAAATTCAATTCTGATACTGATGCTGTCTCATTTCTAAGTCTGCTCTCGGTTTCAAATTGTGCTTCGTTCCATTTGGTGTTAAAGATGTTTTGAAATTGCAGATTTACTTCCCATTTTCTTTTGCCATAAGCCAGCACAAGATCATTAACAAAATAACCTCGTGTTCTTACCGAATTGTCTTCGATGGCAGGACGTGAATCCATGTAGCGATATCTCAGATTTGCTGAGAAACCAGAAGGAAGTTTTACTGCTACACCTCCAGTACTCGTAAATGTTGGAACTAACGGAATATAATCTTGTCCTTTTGGTTCATCAATAAAACGGGCATGAGCGTAATTAAGATCTCCGTCTAGATACAACCATGAAATAGGCTGGTATCTCAAACTCAAATCAAATCCTAAACGGCGTGATTTTCCTGATGGCTCTACAACGGCTTCATCTCCAACATATACAAATTCTTGTTGCAAATACATGTGCCAAATCGCCGGCTGAATAATCATATTGGCTGTTGGACGAAGAATAACTCCGAAATCACTTCCAAAAGAATACGGAAGAATGTCTTTTCCATCTTGTGCCACTACAACTCTGACGTCATTGGAATGAAAACCAAAACCAGATTTAATATACCATTGCACATTGCTGTTCTGCGTATACGAAATATTCAATTTTGGACTTATTCTAGCTGCCGAAGCCTCTTTCGCCGCAGGCAAACTAACAAGACGATCGTGAAGACTAAAAGTAAAATAATCTAACCTCGCAGATGGATTAATAAGCCATTTCCCAACTCTATAATCAAGTGAAGTATAACCGTGAACATTGACTTCTGTCGCAGATCCATCAGACATTCTATCTAATAATAAATCGCGCTGATAAACATGGCTCAATTGTAAATCCTTGATGTCATCAAAACGGAAACCAGCTCCTGAAGTCCATGTTAAGTTGCTATTTTCAAATGCAAATCTTCGGATATATTTGTTTTCTAAACCATAAATAGAACGATTATCAGTTTGTTCAATTTCATCTCCATACACTGGATCATTCAGGAAAAAAGTAAAATTTGAAAACAGATTAAAATTATATTTAGAATAGAATAAATTGCTCGAAAACTCTTCATTCTCATTGGCCAAATATCTATAATTTACGGCAAAATTTGTTCTCGAAGTACTTCCGCCTTCCGTTGGATCTATTGATCCCCATCTGCTTATAATTCCTTGTTCTACTGCTCTTTCTGGAATCTGCCCTGAAGCATTCCAGTTTGAAGAAAAAGTAGATCCTAAAATAGAGATATATTGTTTTTCATCAATCCATTGGCTGTACTTCGCTAAAAAATTAACGCGTGTAAAATCCTGTTTGACATCAAACGGTCCATCTGTATAATTGAATTCACCCGCTACATAGAAACTCTTGTCATTGTTGTTTTTATCTAAAAGATTAAGCATCGTCACTGCTCGCATCGTATTAAAAGAACCTCCTTCGATTTTGAAAAGATTATTATCCAATCTATCAAAAGTGCTAAAATTCACATAGCCTGAAGTATTAAAATCTCCTTTATCGGCGTAATAAGCTCCTTTTCCAAAATCAATATCTTTGATCGTTTCCGGAATCAGAAAATGCAGATCGGCATAGCCTTGTCCGTGCGCATGTGAAACTATATTAACTGGCATTCCATCAGCCATAACGCTGATATCGGTTCCATGATCATTATCAAAACCTCGTAAAAATATTTGCTCTGCTTTACCACCACCAGCATGTTGAGCAATAAAAAGTCCAGGGACTTTACGCAATAAATCTTGCGCAGAATTTACGGGTGACATTTTTAAATCGACCTTCATTATCTTTTTTCTGAAGTCGACGTGATTTATAACTATTTTGCTCAGATGCATGGTATCTGCTTCTGATTTGTTTGTTTCTGGCTTCTTTGCTTCTTGGGCAAATCCATTTTGCACTACTAACAATACTATTACAATCGCTGTAAAAAGTTTGTTTCTCATTTTTTCTTTATTTTATTCTACAATTGCTATTTTATTATCAAAACGGCTCACTAGTTTTTTTATAGACACGATTATCCACATCGATAAAACGAATGGAAAAGTAAGCGTAATCCAACCATTATGCATCATAAAAATATCAAAATATGTTGCTATGACTGCCGACAGCAATACATACAATCCATCTCTTGGTTTCGTTCCGCTACAGGCAATTCCACACAAAACAGCATTGAAACTAAACATTCCATCTTCGATTAATTTTACAGAATCCTGATTGAAATGTGCAATAGCCCCTGCAATTACTGCTGCAACGAATCCATATAATGCTGCTGTTGGATTGTTAAGGAAAACACCAATAAAAAACAGCAAACCTGCGGCAATAGTTCCTTGAAAAATCACTTCGCTATAAGCATGGGCTGCCACCTCAAAAACCTGAAGTTCATCCATTTCTACATTTATTGCAGGTATTCTTGCAACTGCTAATCCAAAATGTTGAATACTTAAAACAGCAGCTACAGTAATTACAATAAAGGGAAAGGTGAAAAAGGGTATTTTTTTTCGAATGGAAAATTCCATTAGCAGCGTGCTCAAAATTGATCCTAAAACAATTAAAAACCAAATTAATGGACTTGTTTCGAAGAAGAAAACCAATCCTACCCCAATTAATGTTGCATTAAATCCGTACAAACCTGCTTTTATGTTTTCGTCACTGAACTTGCAAATTTTCGCTGTTGCTGTTGCCACTATGCAACTGATCAAAGCGCCTGCTCCCATGAGCAGCGAATCGTAGCATATCGCTATTAAAAATAACAAACCTGTCCAAGCGCTTTCTTGAAGCATGATCTGCCCGATTCCTTTAAGCACCGTTTCTACTGTTGTTTTTATTTCTTTCATTTATATTTTTCTAAAAGTGAAAATTTATTTGATTTACCAGCCTAAAAAGACCATTCCGAATCCACAAGCTAGAACTACTGCTCCACTAATTGCGGGAGTATAACGCTCCAGTTTTTCTGTTTTGAAAAATGAATATCCAAAAACTCCCAAAAGCACCATTCCAAGCATTGTTAAAACTGTACTTAATGTGAAAACGCCAATGATTGTGGAAATTTCAACAACAGAACGATTCAAACCTGAATAGAACAGTAACGGAATTAACGGTTCGCTTGGTCCCATCACAAAAATGGCAAATAAAACCAAAGGCGTTACTTTTACTCGATTGGTTGGCATAACCACTTCACCATGCCTGTGAGAATACACAAATACATCTTCTCCCATTACATCAAAGTGTTTGTGCGCTTTGTTCTTGTACGCAGCCCAAAGTCCGTAAATAAGGTAAATTGCACCAAACAACAGCAAAGCCCAACTTGCAATATTACCTCGAAAATCTTGGAAAAAAGTTATTTTATTAATCTGCCATCCTAAGAAAACACCAATAATTCCTAAAATCACAGAACTTAAAATATGTCCTAAACCGCAAACTATCGTTAGCATAATAGTTTTAGACAGACTCCATTTGCGAGATCTGGACAAAACTATAAACGGCAGATAATGATCTGGTCCAGAAGCCGTATGAAAAAAGCTAATGCTAATTGCTGTTATTGATAATGCTATTAAATTTGAATCCATAAACTGTTTAAATTTGTAATGCTACTTTTTGTTCCCAAAGCGCGTCCTGTACTTTTCTAAAGAAATCAAACATTTGCTCTCCTCCATTTCCTAGAATTCTAATGACAAAACCATCAGATTCTAGTTCACTAATTCCAAATGCTACATTTTCTAATTCTTCCAATTCTTTAAAAAAGAATTCGATTTGCTCTTTCACGTCCTCATTTCTTGTGTTGAGATACACAAAAGTTCCTTGATGTGTAAAGCCTTCCAATAAACCCATAGCCGATAATGGCATAATATCGGGTCTCAACAGAACATTGTCCTTCAAAATAAGCCTATCATGATGATAAACTTCCAAAAGATTCTGAAAATGAGCATATTTGAAAGTTTCTCCGTGGTGTTTACGACCACAAGTAATAATTTCGCTTATCGTTAAATCACAATCATCCTCGAGGTTAATCTTATTATGACTTTTAAAAGTAGAATCTTCATGAGGCACCACGGGATGAGGCACATACGAGAACGAAGTCCCTTTTTCCATTTTTACATTCATGATCTGCGAAGCGCTCCCATCCATATTAAACAATCGCTGGTAAGATTGTGACTGCAATTGCAAACGAGCATTTTCTTTTACATTCACCTGAATATCGTAAATGTCGCCACTTAAAATTCCAGGTGATGAACTCATGATCATTAAATAGGAAGCTCCATCGGATTTGTATTGCCCGACAGGCATAATCCTAAAGGGCTGTGTTACGTATGCATCTCTTAAAAATGATTCCCCTTCCCTTTCTTCTATTTCTATTTTTAGGGTACTTACCATTTGATTAACGAACTAAATTTGGTTCTTCGATATCTTCTAGCAATGCATATTTCTTGATCCAACCTATAACTTCGTCAATTCCTTCTGTAGATCTAAGGTTTGAAAACACAAATGGAGCACCTTTTCTCATTCTTCTTGCGTCATTTTCCATCACTTCTAAACTTGCTCCAACATAAGGCGCTAAGTCAATTTTATTAATCAAAAGCAAATCTGATCTTGTGATTCCAGGTCCACCTTTACGAGGGATTTTCTCTCCTTCGGCAACGTCAATTACGAAAATAGTTACATCGGCTAAGTCTGGCGAAAAAGTTGCAGAAAGATTATCTCCACCGCTTTCAATTAGAATTAATTCGATATCTGGAAAACGTGAAACCAATTCGTCAACGGCTTCCAAATTCATACTTGCATCTTCACGAATTGCAGTGTGAGGACATCCTCCAGTTTCTACTCCAATGATTTTTTCTTTTGGTAAAAGACTGTTTTTTACCATAAATTCGGCATCTTCTTTTGTATAAATATCATTGGTGATTACGCCTAAATTATAATCGTTTAGCATTTTTCTGCTCAAACGTTCTAACAATGCAGTTTTTCCTGATCCTACAGGACCTGCAACTCCTACTTTTACATATTTTCTAGTTTCCATTTCTTTATCTTTTTTCTTTCTTCTTTGTTCTTTTTACGACATATATAATCTTGAATAAAGTCTCTCATGCTGCATGCATCGAATATCAAAAGCGATGCTGCAAAGACCAACCAATTCTCTGTCTATTGTTAAAGTTTCTTTTGCTAATTTTTTAATCAGCGGTTGTAATTCGAATAAAACATCTTGCCCATCTAATTGTCCGAGAGGCACAAGCTTAACCGAATTGGTAATCATTCCGATTGTGGCATTGTAATAGAATGCAAACAAAGCTTCGTCTAGCGGAATTTCCAATAATTGCGCATACAATCCGAAAGCGATGCAATAGTGTGCAGTTGCTTCTTTATTGGAAATTGCTTGTTCATAACCATTTATAAGATCAAAAGCTTTTTGCCTTCTAAAAATCTTGATTAATCGAATTCCTAACTTCTGACTTGCTTCTCGAATCTCCCGCGGACTTTTTAAAGCGCTGCATTCCTGATCTAATTTAATTATGGTTTCTAAATCATTATTTGCAGCCGCTACATAAGCTAATTTTAAAAAAGAAGCATCATTGTACTTAATGTTATACATCAACATATTTGACACAAACTCTTTTGCTGAAGCTACTGAATTTACTGCTTCATCCTGAACATAAGTCTCCAATCCGTTAGAGTGCGTATAGCCTCCAATCGGCAAAGTGGGATCTGCCAAATGCAGAAGACTTCCTAAATAAGTATTTTCGATATTAGTCATTTGAAGAAGCCATATTTAGGATTTTTGTAAAAAGGGATGAACTTCCATGACCGTGAGGCGCTACATTTGATTTTAGCAAATGCAAAAGCTTTATCTCCTGTTTTTCTGGTTTGTAACCACTCGCTTCCAACCATCTAAACATTGGCATTTCAAAAGGCATCATGATCTGATCATTCTGAATAAACAATGGAAGATGTTTGTTTCCAATTTCATAGCAAATTGTTCCCATTTCTAATAGAGATAATGGTGTCATCACAATCGCTTCACATGGTTTAATATTCACTACGATCACTTTTTTATCATCTTGATACAAAATATCATCCTGATTCAATCGCTGTCCTTCTTGAATAAACTTAATCGCAACTTCTACACCTGAATTTGTTCGCTTTCGCTGAATTCTCTTAGTAGTTTCAAACCATTCAATTTCTAGCAGATCAATTTCCAATCCTTCAATTGACTGCGTTTTCGTATTGCCTATTGTCTGTTGTATAATCATTATTTCGTTCTTTTAAGAGAGATGTTTTTTGAAACTCCTAATCCGAATGTTGATCCATTTATTCCTGCAATAAATGTTTTGTTACTCGTTTTATTGAGGTCGTCTCCCGTAGTTTTTTCATAGGATAATTCAAAGAATTTAGCTTTTAACGCCCATCCGTGGCCAAGAAATACGGCAACAATTGGATAAATTCTTCCAAGATAACCGTCGTAGTTATAAGATCCTGAAGTATTCATTAGCGTAGTTCCCCATACGTAATGCGCATCAACCTGTGCAATGATGCCAAAATGGTCTCCAATATTCCAAGAATCACTGTAAAACGGGCCAATTTCGCGTTTAGAATCTGTCAGATTTCCTAATGCATTTTTCTCTTGGTCAAAGGCAAAATTCATCCCGGCAACAACATGATCATTAAAGAAATATCCCACTCCGATTGGGTTTGCTGCAAAAGTGCTCCCAGTATTATTATTGTCTTTATAAGTCAAAGAACCGTAAAGCATTAAAGATCCTTTCTGCGCATGAACCGTTGTTAAAGAGGCACATATTAAGAGAAGAATTAAACCCAAATTAATTTTCCAAGTATTCATAAAATTCTTTTAGATATTTTTATTCTCATCTCACTGTAATAGAATAAATTACTACAGTGAGAAGAAGAATATTTATTAATTAAAATAGATAGTATAATTGTGCTAATGGAAGTTTATCCACAGGTTCGCAAGTGATTTTTTCTCCATCAATGGTCACGGTATAATTTTCAGCATTTACCATAATTTCTGGAGTTGCATTATTGTGAATCATATCTGCTTTTCCAATGTTTCGGCAATTTGAAACCGCTAATAATGTTTTTTCTAAACCATATTCTTCAGCAATATTATTATCGATACCTGCCTGAGAAACAAAAGTGAACACTGTTTTTGTCAATGCTTTTCCATAAGTTCCAAACATATTGCGCAGGATAATAGGCTGTGGTGTTGGAATAGAAGCATTTGCATCACCCATTTTACTTGCCGCAATAAAACCACCTTTTACGATAATTTCTGGTTTTACTCCAAATAAAGCTGGTTTCCAGATCACCAAATCAGCAATTTTTCCTGCTTCAATAGATCCAACGTAATTAGAAATTCCGTGTGCAATTGCAGGGTTAATTGTGTATTTAGAAACATATCTTTTTGCACGGTAGTTATCATTTTTGTTTTCTGCATCTTCAGCCAAATAACCTTTCTGTTTCTTCATCTTATCTGCCGTCTGCCAAGTACGCGTAATTACTTCTCCTACACGTCCCATAGCCTGAGAATCTGAACTCATAATACTGAAAACTCCCATATCTTGAAGCACATCTTCTGCCGCAATAGTTTCTGGACGAATACGTGAATCGGCGAAAGCCACATCTTCTGGAATTTTCGGACTTAAATGATGGCAAACCATCAACATATCTAAATGCTCATCAATCGTATTTGTTGTAAAAGGTCTTGTTGGGTTTGTAGACGCTGGCAACACATTTGGATACATCGCCGCTTTGATAATATCTGGCGCGTGACCTCCACCTGCTCCTTCGGTGTGGAAAGTATGAATAACACGTCCAGCAATAGCATTCATGGTATCTTCCAAAAATCCTCCTTCGTTAAGCGTATCGGTGTGAATAGCCACTTGTACATCGTATTTATCTGCCACTTTTAGAGAAGCGTCAATTACGGCAGCAGTTGCTCCCCAATCTTCATGGATTTTTACTCCCAATGCTCCTGCTTCAATTTGTTCTTCAATTGGAGCTTCTGTAGCAACATTCCCTTTTCCGAAAAAACCAACATTTACTGGAAATGCTTCGGCAGCTTGCAACATTCTCTTGATGTTGTGTTTTCCTGGTGTAACGGTTGTAGCGTTTGTTCCATCGGCAGGTCCAGTTCCACCACCAATCATGGTTGTAACGCCACTATACAAAGCTGTTTCTAATTGCGTAGGACTGATAAAGTGAATGTGCGTATCAATTCCTCCAGCTGTAACAATATAACCGTGACCTCCATGAACTTCTGTTGAAGCTCCGATAATCATATTTGGCGTGATATTGTCCATAGTATCTGGATTTCCTGCTCTACCAACACCTACAATTTTTCCGTCTTTGATACCAATGTCTCCTTTTACAATTCCCCAATGGTCAATAATTGTCGCACCAGTGATCACAAAATCAAGAACCCCACCATCACGCAAAGCTGTTGAAGATTGGCACATTCCGTCTCTAACTGTTTTTCCTCCACCAAATTTTGCTTCATCTCCGTAAGAGCAGAAATCTTTTTCAATTTCAATAATAATATCTGTATCTCCTAAACGTATTTGATCTCCTACAGTTGGACCAAAAATACTTGTATAATTTTTTCTAGTTACTTCTAAACTCATGATTTCACATTTTTAAATTTCCCTTCTTCTAAGCGTTCTAATGCGAGAGCTTTATTATGCGGAGATAAATCTCCATCTACTAAATTGTTGTGGCCATAGATTTTCTGATTTCCTCCAAATTGAGTCAATTCAACTTCTTTCTCTTCTCCTGGCTCGAATCTTACTGCAGTGCTGGCAATAATGTTTAATCGCATTCCGAATGCTTTTTCTCTGTCAAAAGTCATCATTCTGTTCACTTCAAAAAAATGAAAATGGGAACCAACTTGGATCGGTCTGTCTCCTGTATTAGTAACTTTTATGGTTAACGTTTCACGGCTATCATTACATATAATAACACTATCTTTTAATATAATCTCTCCTGGAATCATTGCTGTATTTTTTTAGATTTATCGCACAGGATTGTGCACAGTTACAAGTTTGGTTCCGTCTGGAAACGTAGCTTCAATTTGGATATCATGAATCATTTCTGGAACACCTTCCATTACATCTTCTCTACGAAGCAGCGTCGCTCCATATTGCATTAATTCGGCTACTGATTTACCATCTCTTGCGCGTTCCATCAACTCACTACTGATAAGAGCAATGGTTTCAGGATAATTTAGTTTTAAGCCACGGGCTTTTCTCTTTTGAGCTAGTTCGCCAGCTGTATGCAGCATTAGCTTCTCAATTTCTCTTGGTGTTAAATGCATAATAAAATATTTTAGTTAAAAAATAACGTGTAGAAAGCCGCACAACTAATCTCTTTTAGATCAATCATGATTTTTCGGATGTAATGAAAATGGGTTGAGATATGGCAATATTTGCCCTTTCCAAATAGAATTCTACTCGGATAAATTACTGATGCATACTTATATAAAAACCTGCACCAGAATCACTTACTGCAAAATGAATAAATATTTAATAGATGGAAAGTGTTTATAACTTTCTACTAAAATAAGACACGATGCTTCAATCAGGATAAAAAACAACATTTTACCATGAACACAATGTGCTAAACTTCAATTAAGCAGTTTTAAAGAAAAATTAAATGTGGATTTTTAAACTGTGAAATAGGATATTTCTTGACATGTTTCGAAAAGGAGCAATGTTTTTTTCCAACAATCCTTGATTGTTCAATTTTACACTTTCTGTGTAAACAAAACAGTTGTCTCTTAAACTATTACCATTTAAATGAAGTGGAGATGCAGGTAAAGAACTGCTGCATTTTTCCGTTTCAGAAGTATTCTCTAATAAAACACATTTTAATGGGTCAGACTCTGAAAGTGCTTTTTCAAATATCGCTTTACTTGGAGTTGAAATCTCAAAAAACGATTCCGTTACGGCATTACTATTTACCTTATTTACAATACTATTGCTATAACTATTTGGGATAGTTAAAAGGCAAATTTGTAAAAAAAGAATGTAAGCTAACTTCATCGGGAAGACTTCAATTATTAGAGGATTGTTCCTTTATAATTGCAAATTTAGCAGGGTTGAAATACAATTGAGTAGCACAAATCTTGACTTTTCTTTTCCAAATTTATAAATATTAGAATTTTAACATGATTTTGTCAAATTAACTGAGCTTGTTTTATTCCATGTTTGTACCGTTGTAAAAAGTATTCGAATGTAGTTAGGTTACATTAGTTATTATCTGAAGCAAAAATAGCTAGTATATCTTCTAGCTTAGTTTTTAAAAGATCTACACTTTGATGTCCAAAATAAACCGCCAAGATATTATGATTGTTATCGAAAATAATAAATGACGGAGTGCCTTGCAATTGATTAAGGGTAAAAGTTTCTGCTAATAGAGGAATCTGAGAGTAGTACGATTTTACTTTTGTTATTAAAATCTCTTTCTCAATCTCAGAAAAATTTGTGAAATTTGGAATGGCTTCACAAATTAATTCAATTTTATTTGAACCGATAAACTGCTCAGAAGTTGTCATAGAGTCAAAAGCAACTGGAAAATCGGGAATTTCTGAATACTGAGAAGTTCCATATTTTGCTGCATAGTACTTTTTGGTTTCACCAACCAATGTGCCATCATGCAACAAAATTTTTAGGTTTGCTTCATTATTAAATTCAAAATCTTCAAAAGCAGTAGCTACTCCAATAAAGCCAACTTTTTCATTAAATGCTTGATAAAGATCGTTCATAATAGGAAAACCATATATAAAACATCCAGGGCAATTAACTTGAAATACAAACGCTACATTTAGCTTTTTAGGAGTAAATTCTCCTTGAACTAATTCTTGTGTATTGAGATGAAATTTTGACATCGATGAAAATTAATTATTATACATTTTTTATTGCCTGACAAACATTGCAATTACAGTACAAAAGTAGTTTAGGACTATTAACAAGTTAATAGTCCAGTTTTTACAATAATTAAATTTTTCTGGTTTTAATTATTTTCTACAGCTTTTAAACATCATTTATTTATGACAGCACTTCGCTCATTTCTATTCCTAAAGCTTTCGCAACGCCTTCTCCATAAGCTGGATCAGCTTTATAGCAATTTTGAATGTGTCTTATCTGAATAAATTTCTGAGCTCCTCCTACTTGTTGGGCAGTATTTTTAAAGAGCAACTGTTTTTTCTCTTCTGTAAGCAAACGGAAAAGTAAACCAGGCTGCGTAAAATAATCACTATCATCTTCTCTGAAATTATATGCATAAGCATCTCCATTAAGTGTTAATGGTGGTTCTTTAAATTCTAGCTGTTCTTGCCATTCGCCAAAACTATTCGGTTCGTAATGTTTTCTTCCGCCATAATTTCCGTCTACACGCATTGCGCCATCTCTGTGAAAGCTATTATAAGGGCATTTTGATGCATTTACCGGAATCTGGTAATTATTAACCCCTAAACGGTAACGTTGTGCGTCTCCGTAAGAAAACAAACGCCCTTGAAGCATTTTATCTGGAGAAAAACCAATTCCTGGAACTACGTTTGCTGGATTAAAAGCGGCTTGCTCTACTTCTGCAAAATAGTTCTCTGGGTTTTTATTCAATTCAAATTCTCCAACTGGAATTAACGGAAAATCGCCTTTTAACCAAACTTTCGTTAAATCAAAAGGATGGAAACGATAGGTTTTTGCCTGCTCTTCTGACATGATTTGAACAAACATTTTCCATTTTGGGAAGTTTCCTTCTTCAATAGCATTAAATAAATCTCTCTGATGGCTTTCTCTGTCTCCTCCAACTAATTTAGCTGCTTCTTCGTCAGAAAGATTTTCAATTCCTTGTTGTGAAACTAAATGGAATTTCACCCAATGTCTTTCGTTTTGAGCATTTATAAAACTAAAAGTATGGCTTCCAAAACCATGCATTTCTCTGTAAGATCTTGGAATTCCTCTATCACTCATTACAATGGTAACCTGATGTAAAGCTTCTGGTAGTAATGTCCAAAAATCCCAATTGTTATCGGCACTTCTCAAATTAGTTTTTGGATCGCGTTTCACCGCATGGTTCAAGTCAGGAAATTTCATCGGATCGCGGAAAAAGAATACTGGCGTATTATTTCCTACCAGATCCCAATTACCTTCACTCGTATAAAATTTCATGGCAAAACCACGAATATCTCTTTCAGCATCAGCAGCACCTCTTTCTCCTGCAACAGTCGAAAAGCGTACAAACATTTCTGTTTTTTTACCAATCTCAGAAAACAAGTCCGCTTTTGAATATTGGGTAATATCATGAGTTACGGTAAAAGTTCCGTATGCACCAGAACCTTTTGCATGCATCCTTCTCTCGGGAATTACTTCGCGGTCAAAATGCGCCATTTTTTCAAGAAACCAAAAATCTTGCAGTAAAACAGGTCCGCGAGGCCCAGCAGTTTGAATGTTTTGATTGTCTGGAACCGGAGTTCCTGTAGCGGTAGTAAGCTTTTTATTTTCCATTGGTTTAGTAATTAAGTTATTCAACATTAATCGTAGTGATATATAATAAATAGATTTTTCAACTACAATACCAAATATACAAAACATTAATTATCAACAACTTAAAATACAAAATCAAATTTTTAGTTTTTATATTTCGCTAATTTATGCTAGAAAATTATGAAATATAATAAATAGCGTAGAGCAAAAACATATAGAAACAATTGCCTATTTGGAATAAAAAAAGCAGCCTTGTGGCTGCTTTTTTGTAAAATTGATGAATTAAACCTTTTTTGAACTTTCGCAATTGAATTACATTTCTTTTAAGTTCACTTCCTTTTTATCGCCATCTTTATCTATGGTTACCCTTTTCTCAATATTAGCTTTATCATTATAGGATTGTGACGCTGTGCCATAATTTGTTGTAGAACCTTGATAACCAAAATAATTGTAATAATTTGTGTATCCAGATACATATGAATAATTATATGAGTTGGTAAAATCAAAACTAACCATAACAACATAAGTGCCAGGCATAAGATCTACAAATTCGAAATGTCCTTGATCGTCATAAACCTTGGCTTTTTTTATACCATAACCAAAATCAGTATTCAAAGGCACTTCTGGCATTTTTTTCTGTTTACGAATTTTCTTGTTGACCTCTACCCATTCTTCATAATAAGCTGAACTTGGAAAAAGAGTAATTTCTGTGCCTCTTGGTGCAAATTGTTTCTTAGCAGTATTCACTAAACCTCCCAATTTCTTACCAGAGTCTGATCTTGCATAGGCTGTACCAATTATTACACTATTACCATTGGAAATTTGCTGTGCAACCTCTTCTTTATTAAATTTGTTTTTAATAGGCTGATAATCTAGCTCTTCGTTAACTGTAATTTCCCACATTCCATTAGCCATAGACATTTCGCGCTGCCATAAACGATGATCTTTTTTGTCAATAGCATAATTATAAGTCGCGTTGGTACTTTCTTCCAAAACTGTGACAAGCCATGTTTCGTGCTTACCTGTTCTCGGAGAATTGTAGACATAACTTTTTACCTCTTTAATAGTGTAATATTCAACTAGTATATTTGACTCATCATTATAGTAGAATTGCGGAAAACGAGCTTTGTAACCTACATCCAAAGGCAATGTTCCAATCATATGATCGGCCAAATTGAAGTCAAAATATTCTACCTTAGGCTGAAGCTTTAGTTTTTTATCTTTTTTAGTTTTCTTAGAATAGAAATTACCCGTAATGATTTCAGCAAAGTTGAGATTTAACTTTGCATTTTTAGTTTCATCAGAATAACTTATAGCTCTAAGGGTTTGAGCGTCTGCTGTACTAATACGTGTGGTAGGTATTCCGTTATCTTTTGGAGTAAAAGTATTATTTAACGTCAATTGATTATTAGCCAAAGTTATATCATACGTCAATGATCCCATGTTCTTCCACTCCGAACCTTTGACATAATAGACTGTGTAAAGTGATTTTTCTGGTTTAATAAACTTTGTATTGATATCCTTGCTTCCTGGGACAATTGCTTTTTGTCCGAATGTCATAAATGGAAGCAAAATGAATACATAAAAAAGTTGCTTTACCAAATTAGGCGTTCCGCTTTTTAAAAATCCTAATCTTATTAAGAAAAAACTATCTGTAATGTTACCTTTCATCATAATTATTTTGATTGACGACAAATTTACGGACATCAAACACAAAAAAAAATACCTGATTTCATGGTAGTTTAACTATTTTAGTATCGTTTAGTAGAAATTTAAAAAGCCAGAACTTAATTGTCTGGCTTTTTAAAACTTTCAAAACAAATCAAAAGTTATTCTTTTTGATCTACAAAAACATACAGTTTCTGAACTTTTCCATTTTCAATTACAAACAAATCCATACCACTTACAACAGCTGGTTTTGCTTTTGAACCAAATTGCCAATACAATCTTGCAATATTATGATTGATTTCAACAGATTTTGCAGTGAATTTAAATTCAGGATTTTTAGTTTGAAGTTCTACAATAAACTTGCTGATATCATCAATTCCTTCAGCGATAAAATGACGATCTACCATTTCTACATTAGAAGCGTAAACTTGATTCAATAAAACTTTGCGTTTTGCTTCATCTTTTTCATTCCAAATTTTAAGATGATTTTCGACAATTGCTGTATTTTTTTTAGCATCTAAATCAGCTTCAGAAACTTTTTTCACAGCAGCATTTTTCGGAGACCATAAAATTGTTTTGGGATTCGTTTTTTCATACCCTTTTCCATTTGGATAAGAAACCAATTCCATTTTAGAACCCCAAGGCGTTTCAAAATAAACCCAAGTTTCTCCAGCTGTATCACCAGAAGGCATTGTAAAAGGTTCTCCTAAAATTTTTACACCTTTACTTTTTAAATATTGCACTGATGCATTAATATCGTTTACATAAAAAGCGATGTGAGAAGCTCCGATATCATCTGTATTTGGGTGCGTTTTGCTTCCTTTGTTATCTGCATATTCAAACACTTCAATGCTTGCTCCATTTCCTGCATTGATCATTTTAATGGTGACAGCACCAGTATTTGGATTGATGTTATTTAATTTTTTCCAATCAGCGTCAAGCGGAATTGGCCCTAATTGAGTAACAGGTTTGAATCCAAGAACATCGTCAAAAAAGGTAACGGCTTTATTAAGATCAGGAACATTGATCCCAACATGATCGATTCCGACGATTCCTGCGTTGGTTTGCGCCACTGTTTTTTCTGAAGCAGAAAATAATACTAGTAAATTAAGCATTGCTGCTGCTGAAGTTTGTACTTTTTTATTTGATTTTTTATGAGTTGTTTTCATGATATTTTATTTATTAATGATGTTGTTATTTTTATTGATATTGTTTTTAAGTATAAATTAATTAGTATAAGCTGCTACCCATTTTGCTTTAATATTAGCACGAGCTTCAATAAATTCTTTGTCAGTCCCTTGTGCAATAGCATCTAGTGGAAAACGAAGTGGTCTCTCCCCTTTTTTCATGCTTACCAATTCTAGAATTCCATCAGCAATAGTTTGCGGATTCATATCGAATTGCGCCATTTTACCAAATAATGCAGTTCCTAAAGCGTTGAATTTTTCTGTCGCTGCTTCCCCGTATTCTTCGATAATTTCAGTTTTATCGGCATGAATTCCGGCTTTAGAACCGTTGTTCATTTCTGTTGGATAAACGCCTGGCTGAATGCTCACGTTTTCGATTCCGTAATCTGCTAGTTCGTCTTGTAAGCCTTCTGTAAAACTTTCTACCACCAATTTTGATGCGATATACGGAACCATAAAAGGAAGTGTATGTCCGCTTGCTCCTGTTGTAATGTTAATTACGAGTCCGTTTCTTTCTTTTCTCATTGAAGGAAGAACCGCTTGATACATACGAAGTACGCTATAAACGTTTACATCGAACATTTTACGAACCTGATCAATTGAATATCCTTCTAAAAGACCAAAACCGCTTACTGCTGCGTTATTGATTAGGACATCAATTTTTCCGTATTTAGTGATTACTTTTTCGATTGCTTTGCTAACTGATGCGTCATCTGTAACATCGATATCTACTACTTCAATGTTTTCTATTGCTCCTAGTTCTTTCGCAGCAGCGGCATTTTTATCATTTGTGTTGCGCATTCCTGCAATTACTGAATGACCTGCGTTAGCTAATGTTACGGCTGTTAATTTTCCAAAGCCTGTACTTGTTCCTGTAATAAAAATTGTTTTTGACATGATTTCTAATATTTAAATGTTTATAATGTTTGTTTCTTTTGAACATTACAAAGTTGCGACGAATGCAAAACGTACACATTGATTAGAAATAAGTAAAAACTTGATATAGATCAAGAGTTGGAAGAAGGCATAAAAAAAGGAGCTTTAAAAGCTCCTTATCTGTTTATTTCTTTGCCGTTTGTTTTCGAATACGGCTGAGTGTTTCTGGTGTCATGCCCAAGTATGAGGCAATCATGGTTTGCGGAATTCTGGAAGCAAAACCTGGATATTTATTTACGAAGTTTAAATACTTTTCTTCTGCTGTTAAAGTCAACGAAGCCTGAATTCTGTTTTGGGCGGCGATAAAACTTCTTTGCAAAATAGCATTGACCATATTATTAAAGGCTGGAATTTCTCTGCACAGTAATTCAAAGTTCTCATGAGTAAAAAGAACCAATTCTGTGTCTTCGATAGCATCGATATTAAAACGAGAAGGTTGTTGCATCATTAAACTCTCGCGATCTCCTGTCCACCAGTTTTCAATACTGAAACTGTTTACATGTTCACTTCCTTTGTCATCAACAGTATACGTTCGAACACAGCCTTGCGTGATAAAAGCATCGTATTTCCAAACATCTCCTTCTTGAAGCAGATATTGTCTTTTTCTAAGCTTTTTAATAATAGCAAATGATTGAATACGTTCTGATTCTGCTTGAGTCAGTTCGGTTTTATCTTCTAGATACTTTTGGAATATTTCATACATAGGATGTAAAATTATGCAAAAGGCAACTGAAGAGCAAATTTTTAAAGTGATCGAATTTCAATTTCTAAATCTCTACTTGCTTTTCAATTAGATTTACATATTCTGTTGGAGTATGCGAAGTAATTTTTACACCTTATTTTTCTTAAGGAAAACAATTGGTTCAGCATCAAAAATAAATTCTTCTATAGGTTTTCGTTCTTCCCAAATCTCTTCTATTTCATTCTCTTGAATCTCATACATGGGGTCATAACCGTGTTTAGGAAAATCCTTAAAATAGCTCATTGCTTCTTCCAGTGGACGCAAAGTATATTTTCTATTAGAAGTATTTTCGACAAAAAACTTTAATCCTTTGTATGTACAAAAAGTGCTTACATCTGCAGCACTTTCAATAGCGTCAAAAGTAACTTCTTTATATACTTTATCTTTTAGATTTATCTCATCATATCTTTTGAAACCTTTGTCTAATAATTCTATATGATAGTCTGTTTGCAAAACATAGAATTTATCTGTTTTCCAAAACCTACAATCTACCTCCATATGCTTCGCAAATAAATCATTTCTTACCATTGCTTTTTTATTTTACTTATATTAATTCAAAAAACAACTTGAATTAGAAGTTTACTTTAAATTTTCATCATCAAAATCTAAGCGTAAAAACTCATTCATAAGTGCTGATGGAAAGGCATAATTTGTTTTTAATTCCCATTCTTCCGTGAATTCTAATTTTTCAAAAAATCTCTCCATAAGAAATTCTCTATTTCCTTTTATGGTTATAAGAATCCATGTAGAACTATTATACCCTTTATTTTTAGGTATGATGAATCTTTTGATTACATTGTTGTCTTGTTTGTTTACGTAAACCTCAAACATCTTTTCTACAAATTTTAATACTATATTCTGAGCTATGAAAATTAGTAAAAAACTAGCAGAGTATTAAGGAAAGATGATTATATTAAAATTAAAAACCCGTTTGAGAATTCTCAAACGGATTTTTAAATTTTTTATAGTTCTTTCTAGAAATTACCTAAAGTTATTATTATTTCTATACTTATAAACAAACTCATTTGCCTGCTTATTCCCCGGCAAATTATACTTCAATACTATTTCATAATTTCCGTATCTCATGAATTGGAAAGTACTACTATTAAATTTCTGAACAAGTGCCATAGCACCTGGTTCTCCATTAACGTGTGAATTAACTATTTGGTTATTCAAATCTACCCAATCCTCTTTGTAAAGTAACGGCATATTGTATTTGAAAGGAAAATTACTTCTCATCCAAGGCTGATTAGTATCGTTTTCTAAACTAGTCATGTAATAAGCATTTAACGGGATTGCCTTTGCGGGAATAACTCCTAATTCGTTAGTATCTCTATTTATTATAGAGAAAGTACCGTTTAAAGGATAATCTTTGTATAAATAAGGATAGATGTCTGTTCCATAATATTGGTCGTTTAATTTAGATTCTGCTATTATTACAGGCTTATTATCACTGTAAGTTACCCCTCTAAGCTCAACTAGATCAAAAGCTTCTTGACTTGAAATTGTATTGGTCAAATAAATAACATCTGAATACAAAACTCCAAAATTATAGTTTTGAGTACTAATTGCATTCATCTTAGAAGCAAAAGTCTTGTATTTACTTGTATTGAATGAATAATTTAAACGATCAATACTTCCTTCTGCTTTTGATAAAGCATCTGCTTGATTTTCTTTTATTTGTATATTGTTACCCTCATTATCAATCGTATTTGTTTTAGTACTTGAAGCTGTGTCTCTCGATCCATTCTGTTTCAAATTACTTACGATTGATAAATTGTATTTCTTCTCCTGATCGATATTTGGCAGGTTATAATATACTTCATTTGAAGTCGTATCATAATTAAATGCTATAGCCTTTGAGTTCGAATTTCCATCTTGATCTACCTTAATACTAGTCTCCCAACTTGCATCTTCAAACAGATAATCCTGACCACGTTTAAGCTGAATATATCCTTTTGGATATTCTTCTTCAAGGAAATACTTTTGATCTACAATTGGATATGAATATTTAATATTAGTAAGCGGAATATGGTTTGGTGCGCCTCCTGTTGTAAATATTCTTTCTTCGTATTCTGTAGCTACTTTTCCGTCTACTTTTACAGGTTGAAATGCGCCATTGACCATTTTTTGGAAACTAACCTCAACTTGAACTTTTAATTCTTTATGAGGAGGAAGAATATCTGTCGAAACAAAATTAACTCTGTCTTTCAAACTACCCCATTCAAAAACTCCTGGAATTTCTTTTGTTCCATCAAATACTTTGAACTTTTCTAATATTATTTTATAAGTCACATCGCCCGAGTCTTCAGGAACTACAAAAGCTTCATTAACTTTCATTGAAAACGCGGCTTGTGGCACAGCAAAAACATCTATATCGGTCGAGCTTTGTTTTGGAGTTACATCGGTTATCAATTTAATTCCTCCAAGCGGTGATCCATTTTCAAATTGACATTCTTCGCCAATTTCAAATTTAAACCTGAATTTTCCTTTTATTAATCCGCCCAATATATTCATATTTCCGGCCATATATCCTCTCATCCAAACTGGATTTGGCAATTTGGCCTGTAATAAAACTGCAGCTCCACCAGAAATAATTGGCACTTTTAATTTTAAGAATGACAATTTAACTCTAATTCCAAGCTCTCCCTGTAGGTAAGCATAAGATTGTCCATTAGCGTACCAGCCATTTATTCCTACTTTTTTTCCTGTATTAGAACATCTTGCTTCTTGATAATCTTTAAGCATAATATCGAATCCCATTCCTGCTTGAAAACGAGCGTAAAAAAGCAAGAAACTTAAATCTCCAGTATCAAAATCTAAACTTGCTCCAAAGGCCAAACCTCCTCCGTTTGCCAATGCGTTCTCATCACGCATATAGTCAAGTTCTTTTAAATCGACACCTAAAATATTTGCTACTTTTGCTGGCGGCGGCGGACTTCCCGGAAGTAATGTTCCCGCCATAAAATAACTGGTGGTTTTTAAAAACATACCAGCTATGCCTATTTTAATTCCGCATCGATCATCGGGTGTTCCCATGTACATATACCAATCTTTTGGATCTTTGTGAAAGACTCCCCAACCTGCTCTTCCCCCTTCTCCAATTCCAGAAAGAAAATTACCCGGCGTATTGATATATACATCCATTGTACCGTGCATAGAATGATTTTGAAAATCAAATTCTATAGCAGATGCCATTTTTATTCCTACTTCATCTGTCAAAGGATCTGGTATAGCTTCTTTAGCTTTCGGGAGAAAGGTATTAACAAAAGATCCTATCATTTCTCCTGTGCTCATGTTAAAAAGATTTTTCCTAGCAGTCAGATTAGATTTAACTTTTTGCACTAAAGAAACCATGTCTCCCAATCCTTCAATTTCGGCCATGACTTTTGCTTTGCCAAAAATTGCTAACCTATTTACTCCTCCTTTTGAGTTAAAGGCTATTTCAAATCCAGCTTCACCATTACAAACCTTCTCAGAGCCAACATAAAAATAAATTAAAGCTTTAACCCCTAAATTTATTTTTTCGTCTGGTCGATAACTTAGTCCTGAAGGAGAAAATTCACTAATGGCTACATCTTCATTTCGACGCATTTTATAGTAGGCGCCCCCCGCAAAACCATTAATCATAAAAGGCGCAGGTGTGGCATGAATTTTTACAGATGCATCAAAATACCAGTATCTAAAAGTTGTGCGTCCAAAAATAGCTTTTGCCTTTACATTAACTACCTCTGCAACATCAACTTCTAGATCTGCATTGAATCCGTTACCATATACAGGATCTTTCTCCATGAGGATTAGACTTCCGTTAATTGTAAGTCCACTGAACTTACAATTAACGCTTATAGCCGAAACATCCAATCCGTTATACCTGCTACGCTGCCTATACCCATCATCAACCATTTTGCCTAAGATCCCAATTCGTGCTGTAGCTCCTGCTCCGCTATTTTCATCCATCAAATTGATTCCTAGATCAAAATCGATTCTAGAATCATCTCCATTAATAGCTACATTTATATTACCAATCGAAACAGGGAAATTACCAAAGGAGACCATACCTTTATACCCCATATTTCGAACTGAAATAATTGGTGAAACAGTCTGTAATTGCAGATTTTCAAAAGAAATTCCTTTAAAATCGACTGTCTTTTTCCCTTCTACATCGCTGTCATCTGTCGCTCCTTTATTGGTTCCAAAAGAAACTGTTCCGTTCAAATTTGCTTTAGGCAAAAATTTCCCATTTAATAATTTCAATTCAATAGAACTGTTAGGCAGCAACAATGCTCTTGCTTTCCATATATCAAAAGCGATTGAATCTTTTGTAACTACGACCAGCTGCTGTTCTTGCATCGATATAAAACCATTATACTCCAATCCCGCTCTATTAGTTTCTGGGGCTTTTTCAGGTTTTGTAGCACTTGCAGAAGCCGCAGGCGCAGTGGTTACTGGTTTTTCTTTTTTCTCTTGCGCAACTTTACTAATTGGCAAAAGAATTTGACCTCTTAAATTGGCTTTTATAAAAGTATTGGCTGCAATCGTTACATCAATATGGTCTAAAGAGTATGCCCATGATTTTTCCTGACTGGTAATACCACGATCTAATGGAAAAACATTATTTGCATAAAAAGTTCCCGAAACTCCAAACTTATCAATAATAAGATTTTGGGCACCTACATGAATTCTTTCTTTACTTGAAGCTGTATCTGTAGTTTGAAATTCTTTTGGCAAACCTACATCAAAAGTCTGTATAAATACACCTTTCCATGCTTCTTGACTAGGCACTAACAGTGCATTTTTTGTATAATACTCTG
This sequence comes from Flavobacterium sp. HJSW_4, assembly GCF_042436695.1. Lineage (NCBI taxonomy): Bacteria > Pseudomonadati > Bacteroidota > Flavobacteriia > Flavobacteriales > Flavobacteriaceae > Flavobacterium > Flavobacterium sp. HJSW_4. Next base: position 129,322 of record NZ_JBHNPP010000010.1, on the reverse strand, counting down.
GAAAAACTACAGTAGGATTATTTCTTAAATCACTTAAATCTAAAACCGCATTACTGACTAGAAACTGAAAATTACCTTCAAAATCTTTTCCATTACGCTTATCTTTCATAACGAAAGGCTGCAGCGTAACATTAACCAAAATATCATTCCAACTACCTGCCAAGAAATTAAACTCACCTCTAACACGATTAGGAATCTGAGCTGTTTTTCCGTTATAATAAGTTTTAGGAACTGTTGTTTTTTTCTCATCGACCGTTTTGGTTGTCGGATCAATTGGAAGTATCAAATCTCTCGAAAACTCAACTGCTCCTGAAATTTTCATTTCTTTAAAACCATCGCAGTCAATTGTAACATAAGTTAAGTCATCTTTTACATTACCGGTTGCCATATCAAAACCTCCATACAAAGATACCTGCCACTTATTGTCGCTAAAAGGAATATCAACATTGCCTAACAATACTAATTTCGCTTCGCCTATAATACCTCCTTGATGCGATAATTTAACATTATTTGCACCAAAGAAAAGCTGCATCGGCTGTCCGTTTTTATCTTTCTGCGGAATATCTACTCGACAGAAAACAGTCAAAGTGGTGTACTCTGGCGTAAAAGTAGCTTTTGTAACTCCAATAGAATACTGAACATTACTTATGGTTTTTCTAATACCAATTGGCAACTCCACCAAATCTTCATTCGAAAATTTATCTACCCAACGGTCAGCGGCTTCAATCTTTTGGATCGAACTCGAAGCTGCACTTAATTCTTTTGGAGGCGCAATATCCTGTCCATAAGAAAAGACAACTGAAAGCATAATAAGCAGTGCCGCAAAATGTATTTTGTAATTTTTTTTCATAAGCAAATCATTCTGTTTTTTTGAAAAATAAAGCATACCGACTTCTTTTATATTTTACCCTCTTTTAAACTGTAAAAGAGTTTTTTTTGACTATTAATTATTCTTTAAAAACTTAAAATCAACCTCTTCACCATTAACATTTTTAAGTGCTAAATCATGATAGAATGGAATTAATTTGATTTTTATTTCTTCAATTACAGCTGCATCTGTTTTTTTATCTTTCATCATTTTAAAGAAATCTCCCAGTTCTTCTTTATTAAAAGCAGAAAGATTTTCATTTTCATGAATCTGATCTACAGGTGTATTTGAAAGTATCGTAATCTCATTAAGCATCCATCGATGCACTAATAGAGGTTGCAACTTTTTATTTTTTCGGTCTACGAGTTTTAAATAAGAATTATAGCTCACTCTATCTGTCACATCTTTTTCATCTACACCGTGCATTTTATGTTTATTAACTCTTCCTAAAGCCATAACATAATCATTCTCATAGCCTTCATCTTTACGAGTCATTTCTTCTCTTAAACTTTTTACCGTTTCATGAATATAATTGTCATACTTGTTTAAGATGTCATTATTTAAATCATACGCTTTTAAATAATTCAAAGCTTTTTCTTTGAAGCTGTCATCGTCAGGAGTCAAAGTTGTAAGGGTAAGCAGGTGCTGCAACTCTTCCGAATCTTCTTTAGGCATCGGACGAAGCGCTGACTGCATATCCTGAAGCTGTTTTATAATCTCATCTGTCGTTCCTTCGTAAGTCTTGTCTTTATGATTGATTTTCAGGACAGGATTTGAAACTGTTTCTTTCTCTTTTTTAGGCTCTTTTTTCGCTGGCAATTTGATTTTATCAAGCGAACAAGTGTAATTTAAAGTAGCCGTTAAATCGTTAAATTTATTCGTGTTAGTACTGCTTCTAAACATTGAAATAACATTTAAACCAAAATTATGTCGTTGAAACATGACATAGCTATTGTTAAATTTAACTCCAAATACAGAACTCGAATTCATATTTCCTTGCGAATTATTATAGAGAAAACCAAGATTTGTATTTAGCTTGTCTTTGAATAGCTTTTTTGAAGCTCCAACTGAAGCTCCCATAGAAGAATTATTGTTTCTGCTTACTTCGTTTTTGGTATAATTTAATGAACTGTTTAAAGAAACTTTCGTTGCAAGAAAACTTACCGTATGTGCCAAATTATAATTTTGAACCATACTCGCTTGACCTTTCCTAATTACGCCTCCTTGCTCATTAGCTTGCCCCGCAATACTATAATTGAAATTTAAATTTTGATTTCTTTTTTTCCCGAAAGCATAAGACATGTTTACATTGGCATTTTGAGACAATTGTCTATAATCTAAAGTATCGGCCTGCACCACATTCGGATTATTTATAAGCTCAAACTGATCTAATTTCTTATTTGTATAAGTAGAAAAATTAGAATAACTACCCGTAATGTTTAGTTGATCTGTTACTCTATAATTCATGTTAATAGAACCAACGACACGTTTTGTATCTTGCTTTTTAACTTTATCCAAATCGTCTTTTTGAAATCCTAAACTGGTTGAAACCGTAATTTTATCATGGTAAAAAGGTCTCGCAAAACGCAATGCGATGTTTTCTAAATCATTATTAAAATATAAAGCTCCAAGAGTATTATAATTTGGGTCAATACGTTCGTAGGTTAATCCGACTGTACTTTTCTGAATATTATAATCGAAATTAACATTGAAGGCATTCATATAACTTGTACTTTCTTTACTAGAAAATATTTTATCTCTAAAACCTCCGCCAGAAAGTCTTTCGCTTCTCGTATCATCTGTTAGCACAGACAAAGCATACTCCACATTTAAATTTAAGTTCTTAACAACCGAAGTGCTAAAAATCAAACTGTTTACAAAGTTTTCTTTTGGCGTAACTCCTTTATCAGTAACCATATTTAATGAGTTCGCATCATCTTTTGCATAAAAGCCAATCCAACCTAATTTATACTGCGATTTCTCGAAACCTACTTTCGCTCCATAACCAAAACGCTGATATACTGGAATTCCGCCCATAGCATTTTCTTCAGAAACTGCTTTAAGCAATTGCCCGCCCATTAAGGCTACTTTAAATGGTCCGTTTGGAGTAAGTTCTAATCCCACACCTTTAAACGGATAACCGCTTAATGTGTACGGCGAAAATGTCATGCTTACATTCCCAATATAAGCTTTTACCCATTTATATTTGGGCATAATGCTTAATCTATTAAAATCAAATGGAGCGGTATAACCTAAGTTTTCTCCCTGATTAGTAAAACTATAAAATAACGGAACGCTAAAATTAAAAGCACTGATGTTCAAACTCCCAGAAAAAAGATACGTGAATGGCTCACGCGAATTTTCCATATTAGAATTATAATACATCATATTGGCATTAATATTACCCGTTACCTTAAAATTAGGTTTATAAAAAGTCTCCAAATCTACATCCTGTGCATATCCTTTCCTGCAAAAACAACAGGCAAAAACAATACATAACCAAAACAAGATTTTATTATTTTTTATCTTCATTTATTGGTTATTGTTTTTGAACTTTGATATCACATAAAATGTAAGAACTTGAACCATTCTTCACCATTTCTTTGATTTTGATGGCTCCTTTTCTGCCATCTTGTGTTTTAAATAAAATGATTCTCGGATAGGTAAAACCAAATTCCTGTGCTCCTCCGGCGGTATAACTTATGTTTAGTGATTTTATTGGCGTATCATTTACCATACTGTCAAATTGTGTTTCAGTAAAGTTTAAACCGCAATTGCACAAATTTTGAGAGTTTACAAAAATGGTACTCTGCGCATTCTTTAATGCTAAAAATCCATAATTATTTACCTGATCTGGAGAAATGAATCTGTTGTATGTAAAATTGCTGTTTAGCCCTTGAAATACAATATCTATTAAACTGCTATTCTGATCGTTAATTTCGTTTGCTTTATAAACTTCGCGCGTAACCGTGGAGAACGTTGCACCAATATTATTCCCATTATGCGCTGTGTTTATTCCTAATTTGACATTTGCGAATGTTCTCAGATTTGTATCAGGAAGAACCGTGATTGTCGACTTGAAAACTTGACTTGTTTTATCATTAAAAGCCTCCAAAGTAACTTCATGAGTTCCTGCGCTTGTAAAAACAACTGTAGGATTCTCTTCTGTCGAAACAGCTGGATTTCCTCCTTCAAATGTCCATTTATAACTTGTTGCACTTACTGATTTGTTTGCAAAATCGATTGTTACAGGAGCTTCATAATCATCATCTTCAAATTTTGGCTCGTAAGTAAACAAACTCACCAAATATGGATTAACTGTAATAGTCTTAGTCTGTTTTTCAGATTCAAAACCATTTGAAACAGTCAAAGTTATGTTGTGTTCTCCTGGAGTTGTAAAGACAACATTTGGCGGTGTTTTTCCGGTAAAAGAAGCTGGTGAACCATCTTGAAATTCCCACTTAAAAGTTAAACCTTCTCCAATCGTTGAATTCTTTAATACTACCTCAACAGGAGAATAATTACTTTTTACGATTTCATGAGAAAACTCAATATTGATTCCGTCTTTTATTTCGACCGTCTTAGTGAATTCTCTGCTCTCTCCATCTACATTTTTTGCTATTAATTTAATGGTATAAGTTCCCTGCTTACTGAATAAAATCTCGCCAGGATTTTTAGAATTAGAAACAGACGGATTTCCTCCTTCAAATGTCCATTCATACGTATCTGCACCCGTTATTTTATTATCAATTTTAATAATAACGGGTATTGATTCATCCTGATCGACATACGAAGTGGTAAATTCACCTTCTATGGCTATAGCAGTTTCCTGATAACAAGAAGTAATAGTAAAAAGTAAAAATAAGAGTAAAGTTTTTTTCATTCAGTGCATTTTAAAACACTGCAGTTATTAAAAAACTGCAGTGTTTTTTTATTGTATTATTTTTCAGCAGCAGCAAATTTTGTTTGGAAATCAGAAATTTTGATTACGTTACCAGACTCTAACAGATAAATATCATTTCCTTTAAACTTAAGCATTTGAACATATTTGAAAGAAGAGAAAACTCCTTTACCTGATCCTCTTACTTTTAAGTCTCCATCTTTAAAAAGAGAAAGACTATTATCCTGAAGATTTAACTTAAAGATTCCTTTTCCCACATTCACTACATACAAGTCGTTTTTTGTATCAAAAGTAATATCAGAAAAATGATCACCATTTGTTACCGAAACTAGAGTTTTTACATTCCACTCATTGTTCACATATTCTAATTTTCTAATTGCAGAGTTTTTATAAGTTCCTGTACTTGAATCATAAAGATCATCGATTAAATACAAAACACTATTCAAACTAATTATTTTGGTTACAGTAGCAAAACTCGCGTCTAACCCTGCACCATCTTTTATTTCATTTTTACCTGAACCTGCAACAAAAACATCTCCTTTTAATTCTGGTAAAACTCGTTTTATATTTCTTGCATTTATGTCGAAAACAAAATAAGTATTATCATTATTATTACAAATAGTGAAAAGATTGATCTTACTAGCAAATGGAGAACTTATTGGTTTCATTGCATAAAATGCATTTAACTCAGAAAAGTTATTTTCGAAACGCATTATTTTATCCTGATCTGGGCTGTCATTACCTTTTGATACCATCAGAATATCACCGTTATCTGCCAAAGCAAGTTTTGCAAGGTTATAAGTTCCCAAATCAAGGTTTTTAAGTGTAGCCTCTTTACCATCAAGATCAGTCTTTTTTAAACTTATATAAATTGCTCCCTTTTCATCTTGATTTTGTCCTATCGAATAGAGCTTATTATCGCTTCCAATAACAAAATCATTTATAGAAAAACTTGTAATATAGTCTGCTTTTATTTCTCCTTTTTCTTCGGGTAAAATTGCTGGTTTACTATCTGGTCCTGAACAACTATTTAATACTAAAAAAAATTGCAATAGTGCGATTGCTAAAATTCTCCTTTTCATTCTATTAATATTAATCTTAAAAAATTACAAATAACGTTTGATGATTTTATCCGTAGAAATAGCCCACAGGATATTATTTTTATAACCAATTGATTTTATATTTTGATTGTTTGTGTAATCAAGAGTCCATGTTACTCCACCATCAATTGTTTTATAAATTTTATTTTCTAAAATTGCCCAACCTGCATTAGCATCTTTAAAAGTAAATTTTGTAAACTTTTCCCCCGTGTAAACTTTAGTCCAAGTATCACCACCATTTACCGTTTTATATATGGTAGCATTATTCAATAAGACAAAACCATTTGAGACATCTGCAAAAGATACTTCTGAAACTCTTGCATTGGCTTCGTTTTGCAAATAGTGTTCTTTCCAACCGTCCGTTTCATTATTTTTAAACAAAATAAATGGGTAATTTATTGATTTTATCGTTTTTTGTCCAGCTACCCAAATATGATTATTATCAATCTCCGCAGATTTATTAATGAATCCTCCATCATAATTTGCATCATTTAAATTTGCATCATAAACTTGAGTAAAGTCTGCTCCATTAGAAGTTACATAAACATCTCCTCGTTGAGAAACTATAGTTCCTTTTTGCAAATTATCATCAACATAGACACTGCTAATTCCTGGAGATCCTGAATTAATTTCTTTCCAAACATAAGCGTTTGGTGTTCCATAAGCTTTTCCTCCAGCAGGAATTTTGTTTAACCCACCTCCTGACGATTGATCCCCATAAAGAGTGTAACATAATCCCTCATCATTTTTTGTAACATAAAAGCCAAAATTATATTGACTAGTTGCCCATAATGACCAAGATATTCCACCATCTAAAGTTCTATAAACCCCTTCAGAAATATCTTGACCTATAGAATAGTACATAACCTTATCGCTTATCATTTGAGTACGACCAATTTCTAAACTGCTTTTCTTTGTATTCTCTATTGTAAACCAAGCATCAGCGGCTGGTTTTGGCAAAATTCCAATATTACCATTGTAACTGTTTTTAACCTCATTTGATATCTGTTTATCAGCCATTGTTATTGCCATTTTAGGCAATACTTTTTCTGTTTGAGGCAAAACCACTTTAATTTCAGTAGCAGTAGCATAAACAATCGTAGCATTCACCCCATCAAATGTAATTTTGATGTCACTTACTTTCTCTGAAAAATTCTCTCCAGTTATACTAATTGTTTCTCCGGTTTCTCCAGCATTTTTAGAATACGAACTTATTTTTGCCGTTTTTACCACTATAACTGGTGGTTCTGGTGTTGGAGTTGGACTATCTCCAGAATCTGAACTACAAGCGTTTAATGCAAATAAAAATTGCAATAATGCAATTGCTAAAATTTTGTTTTTCATTTCTTTTATCTATTTCTATAATTATTTTCCTGAATTATATTTACTTCCTAAAGTATAACCGTTACCAACCAATACCCTTAGAATATTCATTGCTGTAATATCTTGGCTCATTTTGTAACCAATTGGATTCCCTCTATTTTCGAAAGTTGCTTTGAATACATTTCCATTGAATGTAATTACTTCTTGATTTAATAATTTTTCATATCCTGAAACCATACCACCTCTGGCAAACCAAGTTCCTACTAAATTATTATCAAGATCTAAAACCTCATATTTTAAATCTCCATTTGAAGAAGGCGAAGTCATTTTGATGTAGCCAATTCTCTTGTCATTTATATCTATATTTTGTGCCTTAACGCTAAAAATAGTCCCATAATCATCAATCGCTAATTGATAGGTGTCTGCAATTTTATTCGCATTATCCACTTCGCCTTGAATCCCTAAACGCTTTGCAGCTATACCTGCTAAAGCGCCAGAAACAAAACTATCTATCGCTTCTTTATTTAGACCTTCCGTTCCGATCATATTTCTGTCCATTAGTTCATAGACAATACTACGGTCATAATTGAAAGCACTGAATTTTCTGCTTTTGTTCTTAAATTCTAACTCGTTGGTCTTTCCTGTAGCGAGATCTTTGATTTCAATCCATGGCAAAACTAAAGACTCCTCATTTTGTGCTTTTTTTAACTCTGCTGTAATCGCATACGTTTTATCTAAACTCAAAATTGTAAAAACTGGTTTTTTACCCTCTACAAAACCAATTGTTTTTTCGTCTAGTTTTATTTCTCCCTTGTCAATTTTTATTTTTTGTGCAAAACTGCAAATGCTTATTAGCGTTATTATTAGGGTTAAAATGTTTTTTTTCATGTTTAAATTTTTATTTTTTTTTTGTTTTTTAATCGATATGCACTTTCAATCTGATAGTTCACAATAGAGAATATCATACTTTATTTATTTTTCTAAACTAATCTCTACTTTAGAAATATAATCTTCGTTTATATTTAAAATGTTATCTTTTAAATTTAAAACCTCTTCTAAATAAGCTTCAGATAAATCAATATAAAATTTTATAACATTACTAACTTTTGTATTATTCAGTAACTTCAAAACATCAAGTTTAACGATGTTCTTTTTAAAATTTCCTATAATAATCTCTTTCTCATACAAGCACTTATTCAAAATTTCTTCCAAATTAAGCTCTTCTAGACTACTACTCTTAAAAAAAATAGGCCCTGATAATTCATTTCTATTATTATAATCTATTTTCATAAAAAAATTAAAATCTACTCTCATGACAAAAATGTCCTTATTCAAATAACTATGCTTTGAAATTAGATTGAGATTACTATAATTAGAAACCTCTTTCTTATCTACAATATAAATCGCATACAAATCGCGCAAATCGAAGTTTTTGAAAAAAAAAAAAGAAATGTAATCTGTATCAAATACTTCTATATGCACATCATATTTTAAACGACTTTCAAAGTGCGATTTAACAAAAGGAATATCATTATATTCCGTAATGAATCTCTGAGAAATTACATTATACTTTCTTGATTGGTTCATATGGTTAATAGTCCACTTTATAGATATCTATTTTTTTCTTCTATATATTTATTCTGTTCAATATTGATATGTACATTTTCACTAATACTAATTCGCTACTTCTTAGTTTATTCTTTTTAAATCGACATTAGACTATTGTCTTGATATTCTTTTACCAATTAAATTCTTTATCAGCATGATGCCAATTTATTTCATAAATAAAACCTTTTCTAAGAGTGCCATTCAAAGACTCTACGCATTGACCATAAAACTGTATTTATTTTATTTCAATGAACGTTTTTAAATTTTAAATATCACTTTGCGTTCACGAGCAACATGCTTGCAATAGCAGAATAATTACTATAAATTCTTAAAAATTACCATTTTCTTCTTTTATATATTTTCTATAATATTTCAAAATATATAATGGAAAAAAGGCCAAAGTGATAGGCAAAAACATAGAAAAAAAGCCTACATTAAATCTTAATATCTCTGGTTCAATAAATATAATTATACAATAAACAATAACTGGAATTAGATAAGAATGTTTATTTTTATTTTCTTTATCGAAATAGATAAATAATGATGATATAAATAAAACTGTATAAAAAAACAAATTCAAGAAAAATATTAGTATTTCAGCTTGATTTCTACCTCCTGCTTGAAAGTAAAAATTAGTCAAAAATAATAACAAAAAAACTCCTGTTATATAATTGTATATCATCAGAAAATTTGATCTATATGATAAATAAATTAAAAAAAAAGACAGACTAATTTGAAAAAAGTTATTTAGCATATTTTTAATTGTTTATTGTTATTACAAAAGCTTCTGTTGTTGTAGATAAATTAGGTGTAGAAATCCCTTCAGCAGGCGAACCTAATTGATTAACGACCAATTTATCGGTTTTTGTTACTTTTATTCTATTTGCTGGAATTCCTTGTTCAATCAAATATTTTATAGTATACTCGGAAGCATACACAGCAATTTTTTGATAATCCGAAACCAAAACCTCATCAATTGAGGCAGCAATTCTGCCATTGGCATAAAACACAGGAATATAAAACTTCTTTTTTCCCATTTTTTTTGCTATCTCATAATCAATAATTCCTTTTAATGTACATCGATTTTTAACCGCAAAAGCTGTCATTTTTTCAAATATTCCGATATCAAATTTTGAATGGCTCAATCCATATTTTAAAGACAATAACCAAACTAAATTTTTCACATAATCCAAATACCAATTTGGTCTCATATATATTTTATCTGGAAATGACGCATCTGAAAATGCATGATCAGTAGTTGTACCCAATACTTTATCTCCACCATACATAATATATTTATCAGTATCATTAATTAAATAAATATCATTTAAAGCTTCTTTTAAAGTTTTTCCTTTAAATATCTCTCTCTGTTTTGTATAACTTGTAAAAAATCCCATTCCATTCTTTTTGAGATAGTAATTAAAAAATAAAATCCACGGCTCAATTTTATCTTTCAATGCAGCTCCTCCTTGTCCTTTCCATGATTTAATTGCTAATTCTTCATTTTTAGTATTTTCATACAGGTTGTAGTCACTTAAATTCTTAGGAGTTAAATTATTTAATTTAGTGTGGGCATAAGTATCTCCAAAACGATGTAAAAGTTCTCCTAATTTAGAGATGTTTTCCTTAGGAGTATAAATAAATTGTATTGCCGTCAAAAATTCTTCCGTGCCATGAAAACCACCTGTTAAACTATGAATAGTTTCCTGATAGTCTCCATCGGCCCAAGTATCGTTCAATTCAAATTTTGTTTCACTGTGAATTGTTGTGTCAGGAGCTTCAGTAGCTTCTGCCAATTGTTTTGCTTTAGCAGGATCCATTCCTAACATTAAAGAAACTAAATAAACTGTAGAATAATGCCCATCTGTTTCATATTCGCCATCACTCTGACTCTGAAACGTATACAATTTAAGCGCAGGGTCATTGATCTGTTTCCAATCCATGTGGTTTAAAACATCACCCGAACTATAATCCATTAAGAAATCAGTACTCGACTTTGTTGTCTTGTACTGCTCAAACGGATGCTCCAATCTAAAGATTCCGTGACCTAATTCATGCGCGGGTGTTTTATCATCAGCTGAACTAAATACATAGCCAAACTGGCCATTAAGGCGCATATAGCCCTTCTGTCCTGTATTGGATTTTTTATCAGTAACAAACAGCACATAACTAAAAGCTGAACCATTATACAATGCATTTATCCTTTGTTGTTCTGAACTGTATGTTGATGTTAATGTGCTTTCATCAGTTTTAATTTCATTTACATTATCTGGAACTACGCTGCTAATTTTTAATACACTTTCTTTAGTAAAATTAATTTTTACTCCAATTTTATCGTAAATTGCCTGGGTGCGTGAGATAATTGCATCAGCTTTAATTTTTGAAATATCGTACGTAGGCACTAAGGCAACATTAACATTTTTTGGTGAAATATGCACCAGCATAAAAGCACCAATTACCTTCCACTTCTTGTCTTGTTTTATTGTAGCTAATACCTGTTCTTCTGCATAGCTTTGATTTCCTTTTACGGTTAGCACAAAAATGTTATCATTTCTTTTAAAGTCAATTTTTGCACCATTTTGGGTTTTAAAAACAATGCTATCCAAATTTATTTTACCATCTGTAAGGGCTACTGTAGCCAACATAGTATCGGAATCACCGTTTAAAACTGCTTTATACGGCAAAGCAACATTACTAACTTGTTTGTATAACTTTTTTAAAGCAGTAGAAGCTCCTTCTGGCATAACATCAAAAGCGTACTTACTTTTAGCTCCTTTACTTGGGTCTTCATTATTTGAAAAAGCTATAGTAACTCCTTTTGCTGTAAGTTCTGTGGCTTGGCCATTTTTATCTACGCCATCGGTATTTTCAGGAGTAGGTTTTCCTCCTTCGGCAAATGAAGTACCTTCATTACTGCCGTTTCCTTCGCGGTCTACATTATACACTTTGGGCTCAACAATAACATTTCCCTCAGCATCTTTAACTCCACTGTCTGTAATAACGGTATCTTTCCCTCCCGGAATAGTTACCTGCTCACCGTCCACACCATTTACAAGTATATCACCATTAGGGTTAATTACAATATCTTTAATTACAAACGGAACAGTTTCTTCAATCTGTCCTCCCTCACCTTCACCCGTGAAATCTTCTGTGTCAGTAATATTTTTCCAATCAGGATTATAGCTCGTTTCTACAATACCACTTATCAATTGATAGTCGGTATTAATTACGATGCTATTAAATTCAACGGCAATTTTAGTATCTCCCAAATAAGGCACAACAATGTAGCCTCGACCTGAATACGGGCTGTTTTCGCCTTGCAATTCTAAAATAGTTACAGGGAAATCACCAGCCTTAAATGTCTCACTTTGAATTAGATTGGTAAGTGGCTTTTGGTTCTGGATATTGATTTGTGGTACAATACCACAATTGTAAGCAGGAACACTGCTAGTTTCTGTTGGCGTAGTAAAAGTACTTACATTGGAATAGGTAAATGACTGAATGCCATCTTCGGCTGGATCACAGCTTGATCCAACTCTAAATTCGTAGGTTACTCCTGGCTCTAAATTGGTTAGTAAACTTTGTCTGTTTAAACTATTTGACGAAAACCATTGTGCATTACGAACACCCTGTTTTTTATACTGTACTTGGTAACGTGTATGTTCTGGCACACCTTCCCAAGTAATTTTTACGCTTTTTGAATTTTGAGATTCACTTAATAAAAACGTTGGTGCAGCACAAGAAGCAGTGTATTTAAATGAATATATTTCGCTATAGCCGTCATTTTTGAAAACAGAATTTTCCGAAAGTCCTGTTGTCGAAATCGCTCGTACTCGCCACGCATAACGCAAACCTGGAGTAAGTATAGGCATACTCAAATTGTACAAAACTGCTGTACCAAACAAAGTTTCTTCGTATAAAGTCGGCGACATTTGAAACCCGATTTGAGGATCTAATGTTGGATCTAGAAGTTGTTTTAGCTCAAATTTATATGATATGTTTGTTGCGTTGATCTGACGCGGAGTCCAAGTAAATAAAATATTAGGAAACTCTGTCGAAGCAATTTGTTCATTTTTCTGTGGCGTATTTAATAACGGCGGATCATTTAATATCAGATATAAATTGGCACAGCTCTTTTGAGATATTTTTTGATTCGTTACAAAATCATACATCTCAAAGCAAAAATTGTACATTCCCTCTGGCAGCGGATTTGCATATTGTGCCGGAGTGATTCCTTGCAGGTTTTCTAACCTAAAAAGCGATGCAATATCGACATTGGTTAAGGTTTGAAGTTCACCTCCATTTATATATATCGGTCTTTGTTCCTGTGCATAATCAGAAGTTTGGATATTTAGTCCGTTACCTTGAATATACATTTTTAAGCGTACTCTTCTTTGCGATATCGAAATATCCGTTGGATTAATCAGCAATTGCATCTTCGTATCCATGCTTGTCGCATAATCGGATATTTTGACGCTGTATGGACTATTAAAAACTGGCGTTAATTGAACTGGATATAATTGTGCATATCCAACTGCATTAAAAAACAGAAATAGAACAAAGAAATATATGTTATTGAAAAGGTTCTTCATTTTTTAATTGATGATAATTTTTTTAACCAATGTTTGTTGTCCCGTCTCTAATACGACTATGTATATTCCAGATTGTAATGAAGTATTAAAATCTACTTCGTACTTTTTCTTTCCTGATTCTTGTTTTTGAATCATCGTATTTTGTCCAGAAGAGGAGAACAATCTTAAATTTATCGCACTGATGTTTTCTAAATTTACAATTGCTTTAAAATTACCATTGCTCGGATTTGGGGTTACAATAAAATCTGTAATAAATTGCGATGTCATTTCTGTATTTGGCAATGTACCGCGTTTTTCTACCATAATATTTTTGGTAAAAACAGCATAACATTCTCCTTGTGTCTGCTTCAAACCAATTGAATAAACTCCAGTTTCATCAAACTTTAAGGTGATATATTTTTCTTTTTGCTCTACAACTTTTACTCCGTTTGGAATAACCCAGTCTGTACTTTCTCCAAAAGGATTACTTGTATTAACCAAAATTACTTCCTCGTCTGAGTAAGCTTGAGAACTCAATAAAAACTCTGCGCTAATAGCCATCTGGCTTGTTTTTATTACAATTTCGTCTTCGCCAATACATCCTAAAGCTGTAGTCACTTTTACATGATAAGTTCCTGCTTTTGACACATTGATTTTTGCTTCATTTGAAGTGAATCCGTTTGTAGATGTCCAACTGTATTTTGCTTGAGGGTCTTTATTTGTAGCATCTATATCTAGGCTTTGGTCAATACATAAAGTTCTGTCTGGACCAACGTTAACAATAACAGGCTCCGGATCTTTTAAAACAAATCTCTTTTTGTAAACACAACAATCTGGACAAGTGATTGTAACTTCATAATTTCCAGCAGAAAGATTATCCAAATCTTTGGTAACTGCTCCTGTATTCCATAAAAAAGAGTATGGCAAATTACCGCCTGTAACATTAAGTTCAATCGATCCGTCGTTTCCTTGATAACAAATAGGATTTTTGACAGTTTCAGTAGTTAATATTCCGTTAGGATCTCCCACAAAAATACTTCCCTGCACCGTACAGCCTTTTGCATCTGTTACTTTTACAAAATAATTATTTGTTGTAATATTTTCTATTTTAGGAGTTGTTTCTCCGTTTGTCCACTCATAAGCATAAGGTGCTGTTCCTCCTGTTACATGTGCTTCTGCCCAACCATCATCACCAGTTGTACAGCCCACATCGAACTTAGTAAAAGTCAATTTCAACTGATCCGGCTGCGGAATATACTTCTCAACATCAACCTCTTTAACTAAAACATTATTTACATAAGTTCCTAGTTTTATTCCATTGGCATCTTCAATGTTTAAAGCGTAAGTTCCCTCTGAAAGATATTCAGCCGTATCACCCGTATTGTTCCAAAGAGTCCAAGTACCGTTGGCTTGTTTTTTCTTCCAAGTATAGAAATAAGGTAATCGGTTATTTTTTTCTGCTGGAAGCTGAATTCCTCCTGTTACATGCGCTTTTAAAATTCCGTCTTGCGATTCATCTCTTTGATTATCTAAAGGATTAGCATCTGTCTCATTTCCAAATTCATTGCTTACATTACAAGAAATACCGCGAATTATTTCGAAAGTAACTTCAAGCGGATCTGGATCATCTAATTCTGTAACTGAATTTGCAACCGTACAGCTTGTTTTATATGTTGCTGCGTTGTAATTAACATCACGAACTGTTAAACTATAAGTTTCTTCTGGAAGTCCGTTTAAGGTTATTGTATAAACACCATTGTTAAAACTTGTTGTGGTTGTAGTTTGCAATACTCCTTTGCTATTTTTCCATTCAAACCAATAGGTATTGTCTGCAGCAATTGTTCCGCCCGTTACTTCAACAACGATTTTTCCATTTGTTGCTTTATAGAAACTCGGATTTAAAACCTCAGTATATTTAATCGAAAGCGGTGCATCAGGTCCATCAATAAAAACCTCGGCATAAGCAGAACAACCTTTTTTATCTGTTGCTATCACCCAATAATTTCCTTTCTTTAAAATAGTATTCTGATCTATGTCCACTCCATTAGACCATTTATAATCGTAATCTCCGCTTCCTCCTTCTACAATTGCAGTTGCCCATCCATCGTTACCATCATAACAAAAAACATCTCCTTTATCAATTCTCACAGATAATACTGGAGGCTGATCCATTAACTGAATAGAATCTTTTGCAATCCAACTTCCATTTGTATAAGTGCCTAAAATAACATCATTTCTATCTTTGACATTAAGAGCATAATTTCCATAAGAAAGATTTGAGATAGTAAAACCTTGTACAGCTAAATCTTCCCAAGTTCCATCGTCTTTCTGTTTTTTCCAAGAAAAATAATATGGAAGTCCATTATTTTTATCTAACTCAAGTATTGTTCCTCCAGTAACGTATGCCTTTAAAATTCCGTCCTGTGATTCATCACGCTGATTATCTTTTGGATTCACATCTGTCTTATCTCCATATTCATTTTTGGCGTTACATGAAATAGTCTGAACAACTTCAAAAACGACTTTTAAAGGATCTGGTTCAGTCAACTTCATTTCAGATTCTACCACAGAACAATTAACTATCTGACCAGCCGCTTCGTTATAATTTGCATCTTTAATCGTTAAGAAATAAGTGTCTGCTGGCACATTATCTAAGGTGATAATATATACTCCATTTTCTATTACAGCATTTACATTTTGCACTGCTCCAGCCAAATTTTTCCATTCGTAATTATATAATCTGCCTTGATTTTTTGCTGGATCAAATGCTGTTCCACCTGTAATCTTTGCTACTAGTTTTCCATCAGTTGCGCCTGAAAAAGTAGGTTTTTTTATTGTTGAATAATCAATCATTACCTGCTTAAGAGGTTCCCATATTTTAACGCTGTCTCTTACAAAACAGCCTTTTACATTATCAACAACATCAACATAGTAAGTTCCGACAGTCAAATTTTTTATCTCATCTCCCACTACGCCATTATGATCTGGCCCATACCAGGTGTAAGTATAAGTAGATTTTCCATTTTTGATAGAGGCTTTAGCTCGTCCATTTGTACCTTCAAAACAAGAAACATCTGTTGAGTCGATTACAACTTCCATGGCATCAGGCTCTACAATTGTAATATCAACCGCTATTGGAGTCTGCTCTGTTAAGGTATAAGTCCCATGCATTATACCATTGGCATCTTGTACATTTATAGAATAAGTTCCTTTAGGAAGGTTATTTATTATTGAATCATTTACCTTCAAATCTTCCCAAACATCTTTAGAAACCAATTTTTTCCAATGAAAAATGTATGGTAATCCCCCTTTATCTATTATTTTTCCTCCTTTTACTAAAGCAACTAAACTACCATCTGAAGCTAGTTCATCCCTTTTAACTCCTTCTTCACCAAGATTTGCTGAATTACAAGAAATATCACGTCTAACTTTTACCTTTATTTCAATTGGTTCTGGATCATCTAAAACAGCAACATCTTTTAATGTTAATTCACAATTAAATGTATCTGTAACTTTCAAAGAATATGTACCTTCAGGAATATTGCTTAATGTAATGGTATAAATACCATCAAAAAAACTCCCCTTTGACTTACTTGCATCTATTAAATCACCTTTTTCATTCCTCCATTCATAAGTATACTTATTCGCGTTAATTGGACTGCCGCCTTTTACTGAAGCTATAATACTTCCATCGTGAGCTCCAAAAAAAGTAGGGTCCTTAATAGTAACATTACCTGACAATGCTAGCGGACTACTAGGCTGGTCAATTACTATAGGCAATACCTTTACTTTCTCATCAGAGGTTAAAGCCGTACATCCAAGAGCGTCATTTTGATTCTTCAATTTTCTTACTCTTATACTATATGTCGCTTTTACAAGACCTCCGATAATTGTCTCTTTTCCATTAGCGAAAGTAGTCCAAGTCGTTCCTCCATTTGTCGAATATTGATAAATACCATTATCAACACCTCCTGAAGCACTAACATTAATGGTTCCATCGTTTCCTCCAAAACAATTAACATCATTTCCCTTAGTAGCCGAAAAATCAACTGGAGTTGGTGAAGTTATCGTAAAACCTCTATTATGCTCTGGATCCATCACATAAGTATTTGCTCCAGGCTTATTTGGCTCTTTATACCAGCCTAATAAACTTACACTGTATTTCCCTTTTGGGAAATCATACGGAATTTCATATGTTAAATCATCACCATAAGTAATGGACTGTCCATCGGGAGTAGAATAATATACTTCTTGGAATTCTCCTGTTGTTGCATCATAGCTGTCAACTGAACATGTTAAAGTTTCACCTGGAACTAACTTATCGCTAAATTTTAATACTACTCTACCGTCAGCAGTATTAAAGCATCTTGTTTGGACGGGTGTAGCCAAATCAATGTGTGGTGCTGATTTAGCATAAAGCAATTCAACACCTGTACTATAACCATTTGCTTTTAGAGTGATTTTTTTACCAACTGCTTCAATAGGTAAAAAATCTTTACACTTAATGTCTAAGAAATTTTTCCCTAGATAGCTTGTTGGCAAACTTCTCCATGTATCAATGTATATATATCTAGTACCAACTCGAATTCGTGTTTGCTCTCCTTCGATATGATACATCCAATTAAAAAATTCTTCCCTTACGTTATTGGTAGCAGGCACTTTAATTGAACTTTCAGTACCTATTATATTATTATTAGTATCTGGATTTATTAAATTGATAATTGGTCTAGATGTTATGGTAACTTCACCTTCAATTTGCCGATCGCCAGCATCAATATTTTCAAATTCTGTAAAGTTATAAACCCTTGAAAAATCTCTTGTAACCACCGGATTACCAGAATTATAATATGTAGAGCAATTTGAATTACCTCTTCTATTTACTGTTCCGAAATGCAGTTTTACAATTGGATCATTTTCATAATAAAGTATATCATCATAATTTATTGCTTGGTTTACATAATTCTGATTATTAACATTATAAGTCCCAAAATGATTTAATATTCTTGCATTTATCTGAAACTCCGAAGAAATCCATTGCAATCCTCTAAAATTACCACAACTACCCGCTCCACCAGCTCCTACTTCACCAATAATAGATAATTTATAATAAGATTGAGCAGTCAAATTTACCTGAGCATACCCTAATCCGCAAACCAATAAAATAACAAATAAGTAAAATTTCTTCATAGGCTTAATAAATAACCGTTAAGGTCTCTGCTTTAGCAGGACTATCGTTTTCTAGATTTGGAACCAGATGGTATTCGTATTCCTTATTAATTTTTAAATTTTTATCTTCTAAAGTGAAAACAGTTCCGTTTAATTCTTTCCATAAAGTTGGCGGCAACCCCTTTTCATTTTTATAAATGCTAACACCTAAAACTTTGCCTTTATTTTTTGCATAATCCCAAGAAAGCAGAATTTTTTTGTTTTCTCTGTCTGCTGTTCCTTGCAAAAATGTAATCACTTTTACTGGTGTAAAGTCTAATACGCTAACTGTTACAGTAGAATGGTCTAATGAAGACCAAAGATTACTCTTGTCCTTCGCCAGAATAGCATATTGATAAGTCTTCTTATTCTCGACTCTATCGTCTGTAAATTCTTGAATAGTGTCGTTTATCTGTTTTATTTCCAGCCATTTTTCCTGTCCTTTTTCTCTTCTTCTCAAACTGTGAGCGACAACATCTTCACTATAGCTTCGTATCCATTTTAAGTGCACTTTGCCATCTTTATTATCGTAATCTTTGAAAATAGGCGCTGCTGGTGGAATTTTATCTGGTTTGTCTAACACTAGAATGTCAGAAGGATCGGAGATATTATAACGCATATCTTCAGCAGCAATTCTATAATAAACTTTGCTGTTCGTCATTTTTAAACTCACGCTGTCCTTATACTCGGTACCGATATAAGATTGATGATAAATATCTACAAATTCCTCACCTGCCGTATTGGCTTTTAATATTCTGTATCCGCGTAAATCTTTTTCCGTATTAGGCTTCCATTTTAGCCTAACCGTTCCAAGACTATCAATAACACCCTCAAGACCAATTGGTTTAGCTGGAGGTATAGAATCGACTGGCTGAACCAGCATACTTTGAGAAGTCAATCTTTGATTGTTTTTTCCAACAACTGAAATTGTAAAATAGTTAGATGGATAAAGGTTATCTTTGAATTTGAGTTTTCTCTCAGATGGCGGAATAAGTTTAGAAACAACCTTGTATGGTCCTTTATCAGTATTCGCTAAATTAATTTCATAACCTTGAATAAAACCTTCAGATTCTTTTGGATAATCCCATTCAAGATTAACTTCATTTGAGTTTATAATAGCATAATCAACCAATCTTGCTGGAGTCACTATAGCAGCAACACCTGTCGCTGTAATAGGTTTTGTAAATTCTCCTTTTTCTCCAAACGAAGTTATTCCGTGTAATCTATAATGATAAACTTTGTCATTTACACTCAGCGTATCAACATAATACATGTTCTTGGCCGGATTTTCGTCTTTATCATTTAAGTTAACGAGCGCTGTACCTGATATTGGTGTATAATTGATTCCATCCGAAGATTTCTCCACCATATAAGATGTATAAATCTTTTTGAACGTTTGATAATCCCAAGAAAGTAGTACTTTTCGATCATCTGGAACTGCAATAAAATCTGTTGGAGCAGGAAGAACTGTATAGTCTCTCAGCCCAATCATATAAGACGATTCTTTTACTTGCGGACTTTCAAAAACACTAATTTGGTAAGCATATACTTCATTTGCTTTTACATTCGTATCAACGTAACCCCAACCTGCTTTTACAGCACCTTCGAAGCTCATATCTGCAGCATACAAAGCAAAAGTATAACGCTGATCCAGTTCGTCAGCCATATTTACAATTTTGGCCAAATCACCTTCTTTTGCACCCGTTACTTCAAAACTTTCACCATAGATAGATTGAGCAATAATAGCGGCATTATTGTCTTTCTGAACAAAATCAATCCAAGAATCTAATGGTTCGGGAGTTAATGGTTTAGCAGTAAGAAGCGTTTTTTCTGGTTTAGGCAAAACTACACCGTCTCGTAAAACAGTAGATCTAGTAATTATAAATCCTTTTTTATTTGCTTTCTGCCATTCGACTGGAGAATTAATCGCCCAGCGAACTAAAATTTTATCCTTTTGCGCTCTCGCATTGACCATAACCGTGGGACGTTTTTTGGTCTGAGAATAGGATACCGATATAAATAATAAAAAGAAAAAAATAAACTTATTTGGGGACATAAGATGTATTTCCATGTTAAAAAAAAACAAAAATAGTATTTTTAATTATGATTAAAATACGGTTTCCCGTACTGGAATGTACCAACACTCAAATAAAAAAAATAACACACTCATATACAGCAATATACATTATAATTTTATTCTTTTTTTCTTATAAATTAAAATCAAAAAATATCATCTTCAATATTTTTCTATCATAAGATTATTGTACTTTTGATAATACACTAAATACCAATGCCTTATATTTTTTAAATTTTTAAAGACATAAAACACCAAAGTATAATATTGTGGGATATAAACTTTCTAATACAGTTTATTTAAAATTTACAATAGGCAGAAAAGCCGTTTTATTTCTACTATTTTGCGGATTAAATATATACTCTCAGTATAATAAATCTGGATACACCGATTTAGCCAAGCAAAGATTATTAATTCATTTAACTTCCGATTATCTTCATACCATCAGTCAAGGACAAATTGATAAGGACAGTGCTGTGAGAGCCTCATGCCGACTTTATAATTTGAGTATTTTAATTCCTAATAATGAGAGTTATAATAACGGAACAAAAACTCCCGCAATTAAACTTCTGGAAGAAGATAAAGTCAATCAAGCAAAAAAAATACTTCCAAACTTGAAAGGAGAAAATCGATTTTTGCTTCTTCTTGAACTGAGCAATTATTTCATTTTTAAAACTGGAGCAGAAAAATCAGATCTCAATGAAGCAGAAAAATATTTGAACAAAGTTTTACTACAAAAAAATACAACAAAATGGAAAATTGGAGCCATGATGTTAAAAGCCAATCTCCTATACCAGAAAGGGAATGCCGCTGAAAGTCAAAAATTATATACTGAAATTGAAAAACTTTGTAAACAATCTGGAAATAATCTCGATCTAGCCAGAGCACTTTTAGAATCGGGGAAAGTTTTACAATATGGTGACCCAAAAAGATTGGTTTATTTTCAAAAAGCCCTTTCTATATTTCAAACTTTAAAACAAAAAGAAAAGGAAATCGAAACCTTATCTCAAATAAATATCGAATATTTTATTGCCCGACGTTTTGATGATTCGCAGAAACTGACAAATAAAATATTACAGCTTCAAAAAGAAATCAAATACTATCATAATCAATATGCTTTTGATGTTCTCTCTTTTTTATCTTATCGAAAAGGAGATTTGGTTAAAGCTTTATATTATTCGAATAAAAGCATTGAAAGCATGCGTTCTAAAGAAGATTCGATCTTTAAAGCCTTATTTTTTGTAAGAAGAGGAGGTTTATATAAATATTCGAACAAAAATCAAGAAGCATTGCTTTGGTACACAAAAGCTTTAGAAAATAATACGCATGAAACTATACTTTATTGGTATAAAGCATTTCTTTCTAAAATTTGGATTCTGAACAAACTGAACCGCCACAATGAAGCTTTAGCTCTGCTGAAAAAAACAGAAAATGAATTCCCTCCTAATACGGATTTTGAAAAAATGCATTTTGCATTATTGCTTGGAGAAACTTATGAAAATTTAAAAAAGACCGATTTAGCAGAAAAAAACTATTCTGTTTTTCAAAATATTGCGAAGAATTATCCTCTTGAACATTTGCATGACGAATTTCCATCAGCATTTTTTCAGATTTCTTCTTTTTATCGAAAAATAGGTAAAACTGACAAAGCTCGAAAACTGCTTAACAATTGGATTTCGCATACTTTTGAAATAGGCGTTTCAGAAAAAAGTCAGTACTATTATAACTTATTCAAAATTGATTCCACCGAAAAGAAATACGACGATGCAGTTAAAAATCTGCTTTTAAGTCAGAAATTTAAAGACTCCGCTTTTAATGAAGATCAGCAAAAAAAGTTTGCCGAATTATTAATTAAATATGAAACCGACGAGAAAGATAAAAACATCAAATTATTGCATACGCAAAACCAGCTGCAACTCGCACAATCTCGCGAAACAGAAAGAGAAAAGAACATTCTTTTGGTCGGCGCTTTGTTATTGCTTGTCATTGTATTTCTATTGCTAAATCGTTACATCATCAAACAAAAAAACAATCAAAAACTTGAAGCCAATCAGCGTGAATTAGATCAAAAAAATAACTTTTTAGAAAGTTTAAATAACGAACAGCAAAAGTTATTAAAAGAAAAAGAATGGCTGATTAAAGAAGTGCATCACAGAGTGAAAAATAATCTGCAAATGGTTACAAGTCTGCTGAATTCGCAATCTGCATATCTTCGCGATAGCGACGCTAAAATGGCTGTGAAAGATAGCCTTCGTAGAATGCAAGCCGTATCAATGATTCATCAGAAATTGTATCATGATGACAATATTTCGACCATTGCAATGCCACAATATATTGATGAATTGGTTCATTATTTACATGAAAGTTTTGACAATGAAAATCAAATCACTTTTAAAAAGAACATTGACCCCATAAATCTTCACGTTTCTCAGGCAATTCCATTGGGATTGATTATTACTGAAAGTGTCGTAAATGCCATAAAATATGCCTTTTTAGAAAAACAAAACGGAATTATAGAAATTAGTCTCTCTTACCAAGAAATTGATTCTGTTGGTGGAAATACAGCCCGAAAAGTGGATATACGAATAGTAGCCGCAACAAACCGAAATCTCGAAAAAGAAGTTGCTCAAGGCAATTTCAGAATGGATCTTTATTATCGTCTTAATGTATTTCCGATTACGATGCCTGTGTTACGAGAACGTAAAACCGATATTCCAGAATTAGCTGATTATTTTGCGAAGAAATTCTGCGGAGAATTCAACAAGAAATTCAATGGCATTCATGCGAAAATGTTGCAGCAAATGAATGAATATGATTGGCCTGGAAATATTCGTGAATTAGAAAATTTTATCGAAAGAGCAGTAATTCTAAATAACAGAAAATCAGAACTAGATTTTAACCTGAATTCATCTTCACAATCAGAAACCTTCAAAACAGAACAAGTTCAAAATTTAGAAGATGTAAAAAATGCACAGCAGCAAATAGAACGCGACTACATTATTGCTATTCTAAAAAAAGCAAACGGCAAAATCCGAGGAACATCGGGCGCAGCTTCAATTTTAAACATAAAACCTACAACTTTAGAGTCTAAAATGAGTAAACTCGCTATTAAAAAAGACGATTACGCAAATTAGAATTACTCCACTTTTTTCGGAACTATTTTATATTTCTCCGAAATTTTCGTAGAAACATAAAAAACTGATTTTCTATTATTTAAAAATATAAAAGTTTAAAAACAGCAACAGTCGCAGTTACGATTCGTTTCTGCTCTTTTTTCCGTTTCAGAAAATAATTGGCATGTTCTTAGTCTCTTCTCGCATTTTATTGGCATACAAATACTTATTCACCAAAAATGATGTATTGTCTATGGATCAGCTGCGAAATCATATTGAAGAAATTACTCCTATAAGCGATGAAGAATTTGCTTATATCAAAACGTTCTTTACTAAAAAGAAAATAAAAAAACACCAATACTTAATTCAAAGCGGAGACAAAGTGCAATGCGAATATTGGATTATAAAAGGTACACTTCGAGCCTTTTACATCAATAAAGACGGCAAAGAACATATTCTTCAATTTGCTATAAAAAACTGGTGGATTTCAGATTACAACGCTTACTTCAATCAATCAGAATCGACCATCAATATTGTTTGCATGGAAGATGCCGAAATATTATGTCTGACACTTTACGCAAGAGAAAAACTGGCTTCTGAACTTCATAAAATGGAGCACTTTTTTAGAATGAAGCTAACTCTGCTTTATTCTTCACAACAAAAAAGAATTATTTCTCTATTATCAGACAATCCAAAAGAGCGTTATGAAAAATTTGCAAGTTATTATCCAAGCATCTTGCAGAAAATTCCAAAAAAATATATCGCAGAATATCTCGGAGTTTGCCGCGAAACGCTTAGCAGACTTTACTTGAATAATTAATAATACTTAGCAACCATTGGGACGCAACGATAATCGATTCTCTTTGTGTACCCAAGGTTGAAACCTTGGGCTATGTTGAATAAAATGAATAGAAGTTAATCAAACTCATAATTCATAATTCATAATTCATAATTCATAATTCATAATTCATAATTCATAATTCATAATTAAAAAAATTCATTCTTAACCAAAGTCAATGATTTGGAAAGAATGGCGAATATACTTTTGCCTTGTTTTAAAACACAAAGTGATCGTAATCACACTTTTAAAGTGATTTGAATCAACTTGTAACGAATAAGTAAAATGGAAATTTGTTTATGAAACAACCAAAAAACGCAAAAAAAATGAAAACAGTACAATATAATTCAATCACCCAAAAAGTCTTGATAGTCGCGCTCTGTGTGTTTACGACTATTACAGCCAGTGTTAAAGTTCAAAATTCTGACAGCATGAAAAAGAAAATTTTATTCGTGGTAACCAATCACGTTAAAAAGGGAAATACGGGAGAGAAGACAGGTTTTTATCTTTCTGAAGTGACACATCCTTGGGATATACTTGTAAACGCCGGATACGAAGTTGATTTTGTCAGTCCGAAAGGCGGCAAAGCGCCTGTAGAAGGATTCAATTTGAGTGATTCTACGAACAAAAAATTTTGGTTGGATACCGAATATCGGCAAAAAATAGAAAACACAATGAAACCTGAAAACATCAATTCAGAAGATTATGTTGCCATACATTTTGCAGGTGGTCACGGCGCAATGTGGGACTTGCCAAACAATAAACAACTGACTGCAATAGCATCAAAAATTTATGAAAATAACGGAATCATTAGTGCGGTTTCTCATGGTTCAGCAGGTCTCCTAAATATTAAATTGACTAATGATAAATTTCTTGTAGACGGTAAAAAAATCAATGCTTTTACAAATGAAGAAGAAACTGCAGTAAAACTGGATAAAGCTGCACCTTTTTTATTAGAATCTAAATTAATAGAAAAAGGAGCCATTTTTGAAAAATCAGGATTATGGCAGACACATGTTACAGTTGATGAACGCATCATTACAGGTCAGAATCCACAATCGGCAAGAGCGGTTGGTGAAGCACTTTTAGAGCAATTAACAGCTTCAAAAACTATTTCGAAACTAACGATGTATGAAGTAAAAGAAAATGCTTCAGAAGAATTTCGTAAAGCATTGAAAGATTACGTAACAGCTTCTCTTTCAGCCAAAGAAAATATTATGGCGGAAGCTTTTTACGAACAAGAAAAACCCAACATTTTATGGCTAATTGAAAGATGGAACGGAAAAAGCCAATTGGAGAATTTCAACAAAAATAAACAAGCAAAAACATTGCAATCTTTAGCTGAAAAATCATTAAAAACTTCGCCTAAAATCTATTTCGTAAAAGATCTTGAACCTTTAACAAAAGAACAATGGAGAAAAACTTCAAGAAAAGAAGACAATCAGCTTGTTATAATGCTGTTTGTTGATGGAAAAAAAGGTACCGAACAGCATTTTAAAGACACATATCATATTGCAATGCCTCAATTCCGTAGCGAACCTGGCGTAGTAACGTATCAGCTTTCAGAAATTAAAGGAGATGAAACGCAGTTTGTAACCTATGAGAAATTCAGAAGCAATGATGCCTTTCAATATCATCTCAACTTTCCTCCTATTAAACCCGTAATCGAATATTTGGAAACCAGTATCAAGAAACCTCCTTTTCAAAACGGATTGCATAATCTTATCGAATTTGCTCCGATGACAAGAGAATAAAACGAAAATCAGTAGTAATAGTTAAAATAAAAAATCATGAAAAAATTAAGACAAATTATGACAGCAAGTTTATTAAGCGCAGCGGCATTAACAGATGCGCAAGCCCAAGATATCGATCATAAATTAGAGGTGATCAACCAATTAGGAACAGCGTCTCATGTTTCTGTAATGCCTGTTTCGGCGTTACTAAATGCCCCAGGAAACGAGGCTATGAGAGACTTCTTTTTTACTCCTGTAAAAGACAAAACCGTTTTAAAAGGAAAAAAAATCGCAGTTCTTGTAGCAGACGGTTTTGAAGAAATAGAATTGACAGGGCCAGTATGGTATTTTAAAGAATTGGGCGCACAGGTTGATATTGTGTCGCCAAAATACAATCCAGCTCCTGCAAGATACGGATTGAGCAGTCCTGAAATGGCAAAAACACATGTAATGTCCATTCAATATTTGCAGCCTGTTGGTTGGATAAAATTTGACCGAACAGCAGATCAAATTAAAGTAAGTGATTACGATGCGGTATTTATTCCTGGTGGCGCGTGGAATCCAGACAATCTTCGTTACGACAAAGACGTTATAAAATTCATTCAGGATTTTAATAAATCTGGAAAATTGATCGCAGCTATTTGTCATGCTCCAGTTGTGTTGGCTTCGGCTGATATTTTAAAAGGAAGAAAACTAACAGGATATTGGAATATTCAAGTTGATCTTAAAAATGCAGGCGGAATTGTTTCTGATCAGCCTGTAGTAGTTGACGCTAACATTATAACAAGCAGACATCCAATTGATGTAGCTGATTTTTCGAAAGCAGTTGAAAGCTGGTTAGTTAAGAAAAAGTAATTCAATACATTACTGCTGAATTATAATAACGGAAGATGATTTTTTATCTTCCGTTATACTTTATTAATCACTTCCCAATCATTCGTTTACGAAGTCGGCTAAGCGATTCTGGTTTTATGCCGATGTATGACGAAAGCTGATTTTGTGAGACCATTTGAAAAAGATAAGGTTCTTTTTTTAGAATGGTTTTGTAACGTTCTTCGGGAGTTTGAAAATGAAGCATTTCTTCTCTTTCGATAATGATTAAATAAGCATATTCGGCTATTAATCTTCCAAATTTTGACCAACTAGGACAACTATGATACAACTTTTCAACTTGTTCGTATTCTAAAGCAATTACCTTGGAATCTTCCATCGCTCTGCAATAGTACTGAGCTGTTCTTTGCGTAATAAAACTAGCGAAATCTACCAAAAAATCATTTGGTTTTGCAAACCGACAGTTGATTTCGTTTCCTCTATAATCGACGTAAAACATTCTGAAAAAACCACTTTCAATAAAATAAATATGACGACAGATTTCTCCCTGCTGTAAAAGGTCGGTATCTTTTGGCACTTCCCTTCTTTCGATAATAGGAAGCATCAAATTATACTCTTCATCAGACATGGGAACAAATGATGTTATAACGGTTTTAAGTGCATCCATTGCAATAAGTTAAGAGAAATAACTTCTCTAAAATTAGATTTTATTCTGCTAAATACAAAATGGTTTCTTTTTTAAATATCAAAGATTCGTTCTTAACCAAAGTCAATGATGTTACTCACCTACCCACTCTACCTTTGTCATGTAAATAAATTGAAAATCAAATAATTAAAAACATTCATTAAAAACATTCATTAAAAAAATAACCTATTACTAATCATTAAAAAACTTAATCATGAAAACTAAATTTAACATCGACACAAAAGCACACAATCCAAAATTAGGATTCAAAATTCACTTTCTTGCTTTCCTATTGGCAACTCCAATAATCTTCCTTATTTGGTATTTGACAGACACTACTTATCCTTGGCCGCTTTGGTCTACATCTGCTTGGGCAGTTGGAGTTCTTTTTCACTATTTAGGTGTATTCGTATTCAGAAAAAACAAAATCTAAATCTCGACAATCATGGAAACAAACAACACATTCAGACGCATTGTAACAGGACATAATACACAAGGAAAAGCAATTATTGTTTCTGACGAAGTTCCAACCAGAACGTATAGTATTGGCGGACCAAATGGAGCTAAATTTCATGAGGTTTGGAATACGAAACAAACTCCTGCAATAATAGACAGCATTTCTAAAGATCCAGAAGAAAACGGGCTTATTCTAGGGCCTCCAAAACAAGGGACAAGAATACGAGTGATCGATTTTCCACCAGAAGGAGATGAAATTCGAAATCTTACCAAAGAACAAGCTTTTGAACATTTTAAAACGATGAGCGGCGAAAACGCTTCAAAAGCAGGCGAAAATGCACCTCATCCTTTAATGCATAAAACTGAAACTATTGATTACGGAATTGTTCTCGAAGGCGAATTGACTTTAATCGTTGACGAAGGTGAAACAACTGCAAAAGCAGGAGATATTATTGTACAACGCGGAACCAATCACGCATGGAGCAATCGATCTGGAAAAATATGTCGAGTTGTTTTCATTTTAATTGATGGACAATTTGAAGAAAATCTTCGCTAAATCTAACAAAAACTATCATGCGAGTAAATCCTATACATCCAGAAACCATGAACACCGAAGTGCGATATGTTCATGACGAAGTTGTAAAACTCATTACGACAAGTCAAGGGCCAGTTTCAATGCTGAATAATGAAGGTGCCTTAACAGGTCCGTTTCCACCAATTCTTGGTTTTCCTCAATTCGGAATTCCTGCTTTAAGCTTTGTGCGTTCTTTAGACAATCATGCAACACTTCCTAAAAAAGTACGAGAAGTGGCGATTCTAACTGTTGGCGCAGCATTTGGTGCTCGCTTCGAACTTTATGCGCACGAAATCATGGCCAAACATCTTGGTTTTTCTAATCAAGCTGTGGCATCATTGGCATCGGGAATTCGTCCAGCTGAACTAAATCAAGAAGAATCTATTACTTATGAAATTGCTTCAATATTAGCCAAAGGCAGAATTGTTCCAGACTCGGCTTATAATCTTGCCAAAGAAATTTTAGGACAAAACGAAGTTGCCGAACTTATCTTTTTGGTTGGTGCTTACACACTTCTTGCAACTGTTTTAAATGGTTTTGATGTTCTTTCCTAAATAAAAAGACATCCTTTTTAATAAAGAATACTCTATTGTGATAAATCTTTTAACACATAGAAACATAGAAATTCATGTCTAAAAAGATATCGGAAGAGAAACAAATTTCTTTCACATAGCATACTATGTGCATTTAGACTAGTAAAACGCCTTTTTAAAGTTTGCTAAAATCTATGATTCTATGTGTTTAAAAAAAACGACAAACGAATAAAAAAATAATACAATGAAAATTTTAAAAACAATGAAAAAATCAAAAATGAATTCTCACCCCTTCAAAACAATATCTAAACTTTTTCTGCTGTTGTTTACTACAATCTCAAGCGCTTCATGTACAAATGATGATAATGCAAGTGCTAAAAAATCTCCCGTTGTCTTAGTACACGGCGCATGGCAGGCATCGTACGTTTGGGATCAAACCGAAAAAGATTTAAAAGCGGCTGGCTATAATGTTACTGTTGTGAAATTGCCAGGTCACGGAGACGATACTACTCCTGCTTATCAAGTTTCCTTTAAAGCTTATGTAGACGAAGTTAAAAAAGCAATTAATACTTATAACGAACCTGTAATTTTAATTGGCCATAGTTTAGGAGGAGCTGTAATTACACAAACGGCTGCCGAAGTTCCTCAAAAAATCAAAAAATTGATTTATGTGGCTGGTTTTATTCCGCAAAGCGGAAAAAGTGTTTTAGATTATTCACAAATAGATACCGCTTCACTTTTGCCTCCTTCTTTACAATTATCGGAGGATCAAACTTTAGCCGGAATTGTAAATCCTGAAGTTAATCTGCCAAAAATATTTGCTCAGGATGCAACAGATTCGCAAAAACAGTTTCTTGTTTCAAAATACAAAGCAGAACCTACAATTCCGCTTGGAACACCTTTGACTTATAAAACAGAAGATTATAATTTGGGAGGAAAAAAATATTACATCTTCACAACCGCTGACAATACCATAACCTACAATTTTCAACAGAAAATGGCAAAAGATGCTGGAATTTCAGATACTTACACAATCAATTCAGGGCATAGTCCGTTTATCTCAAAATCTGATGAGCTTACGAAATTGATAAAAAGTATTTTATTAAAATAACTTTTGACACATAAGAAAGATTCCTAAAATAATTTTTGGGAATCTTTTTTTATCACAGACCTACAAAAACACTTTCAATCATCTGATATAAAACAAATTAAACTTAAATTTTGCATCATAAATTCTCACTAAAAAAGAATATCTTTACGCTACATTTTTTTCATATTTGCCTTTTTCGATTCTAAAAGAAATTTACTTAACTAATTTCTATTCTACTTAATATGAAAAACAATTTTATCGGAATTCTTCTTTTCGTGTTTCCTTTGATAGTATTTGGGCAAGCTGATCAAAAAAAAGAAATCAACCATCAGCTTCAGACTTGGGTTTCTATAAATACAGTTACCAAATTTGCAGATCATTGGGGTGTAATTGGAGACTTTCATATTAGACGAAATGACTTTGTATCCGATCCGAGTTTTTATTTTATACGAGGCGGTATCAGCTATATTCCAAATTCAAATGTTTCTATAAATGCGGGATATGCTCATATGTGGCTGGCTCCTTCCAATCCGGACTGGAGCACTTTTGCAGATGAAAACAGGATTTACCAACAAGCACAATTAAACTCAAAAGTTGGAAATGTGAGCATTTTGCAACGTCTGCGAAATGAACAGCGCTGGCAAGAAAAAATGATAGATGACAAACCTAGCGGAGATTGGCGTTTTACGAATAGAATTCGCTATTTGGTGAGTTTTACTTTCCGAATTTCAGATAAAAAATCTTGGCCATCAATGGTTCTTTCAGATGAAATTCTTTTGCATTTTGGAGAAGAAGTGGTTTATAACACAATGGATCAAAACCGCTTTTTTATCGGAATTAAAAAAAATATCAATCCTAAATGGAGCTATGATTTTGGTTATATGAATGTTTATCAGCAAAAATATTCAGGTTACCAATATGATATGAATCACACCATTAGATTGTTTTTTTATCTCAGCACAAGCATTAGAAAAAAAGCCCCTTCAGAAATTGAAAACTCTGGAGACGAATAAAATACAAGTCATTAATTAAGATTTTCCGATATTCAATGTATCGTTAAACTTAAAAGATTCAAAAAATTCAAAAGCTCTTTTCTCTGCATAAGAATACATGGAATCGCGAAGCGGAAAAGCGCAATGTCCGCCATATTTTGGAGTTTCCAAATAAACAAATGCACTGTCTTTGGCAATAGTCCTCGGATAGCATCTTTCTCCTAAAAATGGGTCGTCAAGCGAATTAATGATTAAAACGGGAGTTGTAATATCTTTAAGAGAAAACTCTGGAGAAACACGATGATAATAATCGTCTTTACTTGCAAAACCATGCAACGGCGCTGTAAAATACTGATCTACTTCATCAAAAGAAGTGATTTTATCAATCTGATCGCTATTTATAAAATCAGGAAATTGAGCTGCTTTGTATTTCAATTTCTTTTTAATATCAATGGTAAAATTCTTTAGATAAACTCTATTAAAACCTTGTTTCAGTACTTCTGCACTTGTTGCAATGTGTGTTGGTACCGAAATAGAAACGGCAGCTTTTATGCGTTTATCTATTTTTGTCCAGCCTAAATAATTCAAAAGCTGAACGCCTCCCATCGAATATCCGATCAAATAAATATCTTCAAATCCTTTTTGCAAAACAAACTGAACCACTTCATCCAAATCATCAACTGCACCATGATGGTACAATCTCGGAAGACGATTCATTTCTCCGCCACAAGTCCGATTATTCCAAGCAAAAACAGAAAAGCCTTTCTCCTGAAAATAAGTTGCACAGCTATTATTGTAAGTTCTTCTCGAATCGCCTTCTAAACCGTGACATAAAATAACAGCTTTCTTCGGGTCATTTACAACATAATCAATATTGATAAAATCGCCGTCGTTTAGTTCCTTCTTCTCCCTTGTATATTCTGGAACTTCAAACTTTTTTATCAATGCGGCATAAATGGTAGAAATATGCCTATTCCGATGAATAATAGAAGGAGAATTATATTCTGATTGTTCAATTAGTGGCATAACAAAGAGTTTTGTGGTACTTTATACAAATCTAAGAAATCATTCAACATGTAATTTAATTCTTTCTTTTTATTTTATTTTTTTTATAATTTTAAAAAGAAATTACAGTTAAAAATATATCCAGTTAATTTAAACATAAACTGTAGTTAATTTTAAAAAACAGATTAATGTTGGAACACATTTCAAAGAAAACAAATTGTTAAATGTGCCAGAACACCTGTATTGTCGCGCCATCACTGACTTTAATGTTTCCTTTATTTGTATATTTGTAAAATCGATTTTTAAAAAACAAAATCACTGTAAATGTTCGAACTCTTACCGGTAGATCCAAAAACTATATTCCTACTTTACTTTTGGGGCAATTTATTTACCTGCGTACTTATTTTTAGTTTCTCCTTCTCGTATGCTACTAGCGACAACAGAAAAACTTTAAAATGGTTTGGTTTGGGCAAATTGATTCTTACTGTGGCTTGGGTATTGGCTCTTATGCGAAATATTATTCCCGATTTTGCTTCTATTAACATCGCTAATTCTATGATTTTGGGTGCTTGCTGCTTTGAAACGATGGCAATGTTATCTCTTATTGTAACGCACGCAAAAAAGCATTATCGGTTTCAAATAGCCATAACTGCGGCGGCAATATTATTTTTTAATATTTCGACATTTTTTGATGCAACAATGAATACCCGTGTTATCATTGGCGGCATCGGCATATTTATCATTTATCTGCTTCCAACGATAACTTATTTTACAGAAAAAGAAAAAAGCTTTTTCAAGACTTTTTATGTTTTGTGTTATATGGCATTCGAAATTCTAATTGCCATACGAATAGTTCACAGATATCGATATCCACAAGATTTAATTATTTCTAATGACACTTTTGATAGCTTATACAGTATTTGTCTTTTTCTTTTGACTTTAATTGGCATTGTAGGCTTTTTACTTTTGGTGAAAGAAAAACAGGATCATAAAATCAAGAAGTTATTAAATGATAAAAACCAGTTCTTTTCTATTATTTCTCATGATTTAAGAGGTCCATTAGGATCTTCTGTTTCGCTTTCTGAGATTTTACTTGAAAATATAGAACAATACAGCCGAGAAGAAATTAAAGAGATTTCAGAACTTCTGCATGATTCAAATAAGAATATTTACAAATTGCTTGAGAACCTTTTAGATTGGTCTAGAGTACAAACTGGAATGATTGCCTTCAACCCTAAAAATATACTTTTAAATGCCTTAATTGAGGAAAATATCGAATTGAGCAAAAATGTCGCTTTAAATAAAAATATAAATATCACCTTTGAGGCGGCTTATCTTGTTGAGGCAGAAGCAGACAAAAATATGATTAGCACTATCTTGCGAAATTTACTTAGCAATGCGATTAAATTTACTGACAAGAACGGCGATATTAAAGTCAAACTGATTAAGACAAACCAAAAAATAGAAATTTCGATTGCAGATAACGGAATCGGAGTTCCTGATTATATAAAAGAAAAGTTATTTAAAATCAACGGAAAAGTTCTCCAAAAAGGAACAGAAAATGAACTCGGCAGCGGACTCGGATTGTTGCTTTGTAAAGAGTTTATAAACATTCATCACGGAAAAATTTGGGTAGAAAGCGAAGAAGGCAAAGGAAGTACTTTTAAATTTACGCTTCCTATTATAAAATCCCAATACTGAAAATCCAAATTCCAATAAACTGGAATTTGGATTTTTTTTATTTTACTTAACCACAGTTGCCTCCAACTCTACTTTTAGGGTCTCAAAAAGGCTTTTTACTTCTAAAACTGTACTAGATTGCTTGATTTCATTCTTTTGAATCCAGTTTTGCAGCACATCAAAATTCTCAAACAAAGAAGCAGAATCAGTTGCATAAATATTGAGTCTAACTATATTTTTCAATTCATAATCAGCATCATGAATTACTTTTTCAACGTTTTCAAGAGTTTTTATTAACTGGGTTCTCATATCTGCATTACTTGATATTCCGTCATCGTCAATGGCAGTTTGTCCAGAAACATAAAGTGTTCCTTTTGCGTTACTTACGTCTACCGCTTGAACATAATTTCTTGCGTCTTGCCATTTCCACGGATTAATTACTCGTTTTTCCATCTTTGCATATTTTAAATTAGTAGATGCAAAAATCAGCAGACCTATTATTTTTTGGGCGTGACAAATATCACTATTTTAAATTCGTATTATAAAAGACGACTCAATGTCTCACGAGAAACTCCAAGATAAGAAGCCAAAGAAGCTTTAGGAACTCGTTGTAATAATGAAGGATTTTTAAGAAGCAACTGCTCGTATCTTTCTTTTGCATTTGAAGTTAAAAAAGATAATATTCGTGTCTGAGATCCAATATGACCAGCAATTGATTTTCTAAGAAAAAAACGTTCCATTTTCTGTAAATCAGAACAAAGTTTTTCAAAATTTTCTAATGAAAGACTATAAGCAACCGTATCTTGAATACACTCTAAAGTTAGTAAGGATTTACTTTTTGTATAAAAAGCCTGAAAATCTGTTTCCCACCAATCTTCCATAGCAAAAGAAACAATGTGTTTTTTCGCATCTTTATCTTCGTAAACTAATTTCACAAGTCCAGATAACACAAAATAAACTTCATTTACATCATTTCCTACTTCAATGATAAATTCACCTTTACGAAACCTCTTTAATTCAAAATGAGAAATAATAAATCCTGCTTCTTCATCTGTTAAAGGGACTATTTTATCAATATGAGTTCTTAAAAATTGTTCAGGATTATTCATAAAGTGCTTTTAAAGTAAATTTAAATATTAATTAGGCCAATGGAAAAATCTCCGTAAAATAAAAAATCCAAACTCCAGTTTTAATTGGAATTTGGATTTTTAAATATTGGAATCTTAGAAAAGTTTAGTCTAATACAAAACTTACACTAACATTTGCTGTAATTTCGATTTCGCCAATTGCTAATGTTTCGTTTGCAGCTCCTCCCATAGAATCTGCTTCTTTCATTCTCATTGCAGCATACATTGGCTGTGGGTGATAAACCTGAGAATTATCAGAAATTGTAAATGCTTTACCAACTTTCTGTCCTAAAACAGACACGTATTCTTCAGCTTTTACTTTAGCATCTTTCATCGCTAATTTTCTAGCTTCAGATTGGTATTGTGCTAATTTAGATGATTCGAAAGAAACTCTGTCAATTCGGTTAATTCCTTGTTGAACTAGACCTTCCATTAATTCATCATACTTCGCTAAATCTTTCACTACAATTTCTACAGTTTGTGTAGCGTTATAAGAAGTTTTCTTTTTCTCATAATCGTACTGCGGATTAAGCGCTACTTGTTTTGTTTTAAAATCTGCTGTTGGGATATTCATTTTTTTGATGAATTTTAAAACAGCGTCCATCTTTTCGTCGTTTTGTTTTTTAACGTCTTTAGCATTATTCCCTTTTGTTTCAACAGAAGCTGAAATACAAACTTGATCAGGTGCTACTTTTACTTTTCCTTCTCCATTAACATTAATTAGAGGTACTTGTTTGATTTCTTGGCCGTAAGACATAGTCATAAACATGATTGTTAAAAATAATACTAGTTTTTTCATTTTTGTTAAATTTTAATATTTTAAAAAGACATTTCAAAAGTTGTGCCATCATTACAATTTTCCCAATTTCGCCATTCCAAAAAGTATCAAAATCGGAATTGCGAGAAGGATTACCATCATTGTATGCTCTGTAAGCAATGAAGGCATTTTGATCAAAGTAATCAAATATCCTCCTATAGCACCTCCAAAGTGTGCTGTGTGTCCAATATTGTCATTTTTAGCTTTCATTCCATAAATTGAGTATAATAAATACAAAATTCCAAAAATATAAGCTGGCATCGGAATCACAAAAAATATTCCAAGCATCATGTCAGGCTGTAGTAATATTGCCGAGTACAAAACTCCAGTTACAGCGCCAGAAGCTCCAACCGCACGATAACTATAATCGTTTTTATGGAATAACATGGTAAGAAGGCTTCCGAAAATTAAACTTCCAAAATATACTAAGACGAAAGAAAAATTGCCAAGCCAACCTAAAACTACTGGAGCAAAAATCCAAAGTGTATACATATTAAACACTAAATGAATAATATCTACATGCAAAAAACCCGAAGATAACATTCTGATTTGCTCTCCAGAACGAATGCTTCCAACATGAAATTCGTATTTTCTAAAAAAATAAAGATCGTTAAAACCTTTGTAACTAATAACAACGTTCGCAATGATAATCGCTATTAAAATAAAACTCATAAGTACTAATTATTGTGAATTGTAAATATAATCATTCTTAAAGATAAGTTAGCAAGAAAGCAAAATATCAATCATTAATCATTTTTAATTTATCTTTGTAAAAAAATTTTACATGCAATTTCTTGTTTATATTTTAGCCTACCCATTACTTTGGCTTATCTCTATACTTCCTTTTCCAGTATTTTATCTATTCTCAGATTTTGTCTACTTTTTGATATACAGAGTAATAGGATATCGTAAAAAAGTAGTTCGAGCGAATCTTGCGCTTACTTTGCCTCATTTGAGCGATGCAGAACGAAAAGTAATAGAAAAGAAATTCTACAAACATATGTGCGACATGTTTTTGGAAATGGTGAAAACAATGAGCATGTCTCCAGCAGAAATGGAAAGAAGATTCCATGTAACCAATATTGATCTTGTTCTTGATTATGCTAAAAGAGGTAAAAGCGTAATTCTTGTGGCTTCTCATTATGCAAGTTACGAATGGCTTTTAACTATTAATCCAAAACTTGGCTTTCAGGGAGTTGCTGTTTATAAAAAACTGGCTAATCCTTATTTTGATAAATTAGTTCGAAAAATCCGTACGAAATACAATACCGAAATGATCGAAACTAGAAAAGCAATTCCAACAATGGCACAGCATCAGCGTGATGGAGTTTTAAGTTTGTATGGTTTGGCAAGCGATCAATCTCCTAAATTAGATAGAATTTTTCACTCGATGAAATTTATGGGAATTGAAGTTCCCGTACATACAGGAGCCGAAATGCTAGCCAAAAAATACAATCTGGCGGTTATTATGGTTAAAGTAAAAAAGGTAAAAAGAGGATTTTACGAAGCTACATTTCTTTCACTTGCTGATAATCCGAAAGAATATCCAAATTTTGAAATTACAGAAATGTATTTAAAAGAAGTTGAAAAACAGATTCTAGAAGCTCCAGAATTTTATTTGTGGACGCACAAAAGATGGAAACATCGCATTGAATAATCCAAAATAGAAAAAGCCTCTTTAGAAATTTAAAGAGGCTTTTTTATTTCAAAAACTGAAATTTTTAGATTCCAGCAATTACTTTAATTTCATCAATAATTCTTAGTGCTAATTTATCTGCAGCATCCTGAGAAGGCGCTTCAGTATAAATACGAATAATTGGTTCTGTGTTTGATTTTCTTAAATGAACCCATTCTGTAGCAAAATCAATTTTTACACCGTCAACTGTCGAGATATCTTCGTTTTTATATTTCTCTGTCATTTGAGTTAAAATGGCATCAACATCAATTTGCGGTGTTAATTCAATTTTGTTTTTGCTCATGTAATATTCTGGATAAGAAGCTCTCAAAGCAGAAACTGGCATTTTTTTGTTTGCTAAATGCGTTAAGAATAAAGCAACTCCAACCAAACTGTCTCTTCCGTAGTGCAATTCTGGATAGATAATTCCACCATTTCCTTCACCACCAATAACAGCGTTGTTTTTCTTCATTAATTCAACCACATTCACCTCTCCTACAGCACTTGCTTCGTAGCTTCCGCCGTGCGCGTTTGTAACATCTCTTAATGCACGAGAAGACGACATATTAGAAACTGTATTCCCTG
Source organism: Flavobacterium sp. HJSW_4 (assembly GCF_042436695.1). Lineage (NCBI taxonomy): Bacteria > Pseudomonadati > Bacteroidota > Flavobacteriia > Flavobacteriales > Flavobacteriaceae > Flavobacterium > Flavobacterium sp. HJSW_4. The sequence goes on along the minus strand of NZ_JBHNPP010000010.1, from coordinate 90,938 downwards.
GAGTTTTGCTCAAAACGTAATCTGCGCAAGCCACCAAAGTATATTCTTCACCAAACATTTCTCCATCTTCGCTAATGAAAGCCAAACGATCTACATCTGGATCAACTACGATTCCAAAATCAGCTTTTTCTTTTACAACAAGCTCAGAAATATCGGTTAAATGTTCTTTTAAAGGTTCTGGATTATGAGGGAAATGTCCGTTTGGTTCGCAGTATAATTCTACCACTTCAACTCCCATTATTTTTAGCAATCTCGGAATTATGATTCCTCCAGATGAATTTACTCCATCAACAACTACTTTAAATTTAGCTTCTTTAACCGCTTCGATATCAACTAATGGTAAGTTTAAAACTTCATCAATATGAATATCCATATAAGCGTCATTAGAAATAACTTCGCCTAAACTATCCACATCAGAAAAATCAAAAGCTTCTGCTTCAGCGATTTCAAGGATTTTTGCTCCGTCAGCTCCACTTAAGAATTCACCTTTTGCATTTAATAATTTTAAAGCATTCCATTGTTTTGGATTGTGAGATGCTGTTAAAATAATTCCACCATCCGCTTTTTCTAACGGAACAGCCACTTCAACAGTTGGCGTAGTAGAAAGTCCAAGATCGATAACATCGATTCCTAAACCAATTAAAGTATTCACTACTAAATTATGAATCATTGGTCCAGAAATTCTTGCATCACGGCCAATTACAACAGTCAATTTATCTTTAGCAATATTATTTTTTAAGAAAGTTCCGTACGCCGACGCAAATTTCACTGCATCAACAGGAGTTAGATTATCTCCCACTTTTCCTCCGATCGTCCCACGGATTCCAGAAATAGATTTTATTAGAGTCATTTTTGTGAGTTAGGGTTATTTTTTTTACAAATATAAAAAAGTTACCGAGTTACTAAGGCGCTAAGTATCTAAGATTTTAAATTTAACCTATAAGAAACTACTTATTTCTCGTTATTTTTATAACAAAATCATTTGAAAAAGTTTTTATACATTTACTAAAATAACTCGAAATCTTAGGTTCTAAGGTTTTCGATAACTTTAAAAAAAATGAATTTCTTAGCCCACATATACCTTTCTGGAGAAAATGATTTAATTAAAATCGGGAATTTTATGGCTGACGGAATTCGCGGAAAGCAGTTTGAACATTTCCCCGAAGATGTTCAAAAAGGAATTTTACTGCATCGATTCATAGACACTTATACCGATTCTCACGATATTTTTAGAACGAGCACCAAACGCCTTCATGATAGATACCATCATTATGCAGGAGTTATTGTAGACATTGTTTACGATCATTTTCTGGCCAAAAACTGGGAAAAATATTCGGATGAAAAATTGGAACTTTTTGTAAAAAGGTTTTATCATTCTCTGCACGATAATTATGAGATTTTAACTGAAAAAACACAAGGTTTAATGCCTTATATGATTGAAAGAAACTGGCTTGTAAGTTATCGCACAACCGAAGGAATTCAGCATATTTTGACACAAATGGACAGAAGATCGAAAAATATTTCTCAAATGCAATTTGCCGTTGAAGAACTTATTGAGTTTTATGATGAATTTGAAGAAGAATTTACTCTTTTCTTCGAAGAAATGAGAGCGCAAGCCAAAGAAAAACTGCTTTCTCTCTAAAACAATTTAATTTTATTGACATGAAAAAAATTACACTTTTAATAGCCCTTTTATATCTAAATAGCAGCAATGCACAACAAGCCGTTTCTAAACCAACCGGATTGGTGGTGACAAAAGCAATGGTAGTTTCTGCCCGCGAAGAAGCTTCAAAAATTGGTTCTGATATTATGAAAAATGGAGGAAATGCTTTTGATGCTATGGTCGGAACCGAATTAGCGCTTGCAGTTGCTTTTCCTTTTGCTGGAAATATTGGCGGCGGCGGATTTATGGTTTACCGAAAAGCAAATGGCGAAGTTGGTTCTTTAGACTATCGTGAAAAAGCTCCATTAGCAGCCACAAAAGATATGTTTTTAGATAGCGAAGGCAATGTTATAAAAGGTAAAAGCACCGAAACTGCACTTGCAATAGGAATACCTGGAACAATTGCCGGAGTTTTTGCGGTTCATAAAAAGTATGGTACAATGCCTATTGCTAAAATTTTAGAGCCTGTAATTGCATTGGCCGAAAGAGGTGTTATTGTTACCAAAAAACAGGAAAAAAGTTTAAGTGATTATCACGATAAAATTGTAAAAATAAACGGAGAAAATTCTCCAGCATCGAAAGTTTACAAAGAAAACGATACTATAAAATATCCAGCGCTAGCGAAAACTTTAAGAAGAATTCAGAAAAAAGGAAGAAACGAGTTTTATAAAGGTGAAACTGCCAAAATTTTAGTTGAATATCTTAAAGGAAAAGGCGGTATTATTACCATGCAAGATTTGGCAAAATACGAAGCTAAATGGAGAAAACCGCTTCAGTTTACGTATAAAGATTTAAAAATAACTTCTATGTCTCCGCCAAGCAGCGGCGGAATTTGTTTGGCACAAATCTTAAAAATGCTTGAACCTTACGATTTAGCCAAAATGGGACACAATACTCCAGATGCAATTCAGGTTATTGTCGAAGCAGAAAGAAGAGCTTATGCTGACAGAAGCTACTTTTTGGGCGATCCTGATTTTGTAAAAATTCCAATAAAAGAATTATTGGATGCAAATTATCTGCGCGAAAGAATGGCAAGTTTTAATCCTGAAAAAGCAACCCTATCTACAGAAATTAAAGAAGGAAAAGTGAATTATGCAGAAAGCACAGAAACTACACATTACTCCATTGTAGACCAATTTGGAAACGCAATTGCGGCTACAACAACTTTAAATGACGGTTACGGTTCTAAATATTATTGCGACGAATTAGGTTTCTTTTTGAACAATGAAATGGATGATTTCAGTGCTAAACCTGGATCTCCAAATATGTTTGGTTTGGTTGGAAATGAAGCCAACAGTATTGCACCACAAAAACGTATGTTAAGTTCAATGACACCTACAATTGTAGAAAAAGACGGAAAACTTTTTATGGTGGTTGGAACGCCAGGAGGTTCAACAATTATTACGTCTGTTTTGCAAACGATTTTAAATGTTTACGAATACAAATTAAGTATGCAAGAAGCTGTAAATGCGCCACGTTTTCATCATCAATGGCTTCCTGATTTAATTACTTTTGAACCAAATACTTTTGAAACTAAAACCATAGATGCCTTAAAAGCGAAACACTATATTATCAACGAAAAACCAACTCCAATTATCGGAAAAGTAGATGCTATTTTGGTTTTGCCTGACAATAAATTAGAAGGAGGAGCAGATTTTAGAGGCGATGATGCAGCATCTGGGTTTTAATTGTTTCTTGATTTTATTTTTTTAAAACAAGATTATAATCTAATTTTGTAAGTCAGATAATTTTAAAACAGAATGATAAAAAAATATTTCAGACGACTTGAAAGTATAATTGCTTTGGCTCAATCTTTAATGACTCCAAAACAGTTTCTTTTTTTATCTAGTGTTTTAACAGGAATATCGTGTGCGTTTGCGGTAATTGTTCTTAAAACATTCGCCCACAGCGTTTTTTCTTTTGCAACTTATATAAACGGAATCCTTAAATTAAGTTTCATTAATAGTATTTTGCCTATTATTGGTATTTTACTGACTGTTTTCGTAGTAAAAAAAGTTCTTAACGGAAGTATTCAAAAAGGAACTTCGCAAATTCTTTATGCTGTTGCTAAAAAGGCAAGTATAATTCCGAAAAAGCAAATGTACGCACAAATTGTAACCAGTTCGTTAACAGTTGGTTTAGGAGGTTCTGCAGGTTTAGAGAGTCCGATTGTGATTACAGGAGCTGCTTTTGGATCTAATTTCGCTCAAAATTATAAACTGCAATACAAAGACAGAACTTTATTAATTGGTTGTGGCGTTGCCGCCGGAATCGCGGCCGCGTTTAACGCGCCAATTGCGGGAGTACTTTTTGCTGTTGAAGTTTTATTGGTAGATGTTAGTATTTCTGCTTTCACTCCTATTATGATCTCTGCTGCGACGGGCGCTTTAGTTTCTGCGATTGTTTTAGACGAAACCATTCTTTTGAGCTTTAAACAACAGGAAACTTTCAATTTTCATAACATTCCTTTTTACATCATTTTGGGAGTTTTGACTGGGCTAGTTGCTATTTATTATTCGAGAAACTTTCAAAGAGTCGAGCATTATTTTGCGAGACAAAAGATTAATCCATACAAAAAAGCATTAATAGGTTCTTCTCTTTTAGCATTATTAATATTTATTTTCCCAACTTTATTTGGTGAGGGTTACGAAAGCATTAGAACACTTGCAGAAACAGATCCTGGAAAACTTTTAGACAACACTTTGTTTGCTGATTTTAGAAACAACCAATGGGTCTTACTACTTTTTGTTGGTGCAACAATGATGATGAAAGTTTTCGCTTCTGGATTAACAATAGGAAGTGGTGGAAATGGAGGAAACTTTGCTCCTTCCCTATTTTTAGGTTCTTATTTGGGTTATTTCTTTGCTAAACTTATAACGCTAATCGGTTTATCTAAACTTCCAATTACCAATTTTACAATGGTCGGAATGGCCGGAATTTTGAGCGGTTTGTTTCATGCGCCTCTTACTGCTATTTTCTTAATCGCAGAAATTACAGGAGGTTACGGACTAATGATTCCGCTTATGATTGTTTCTTCCATTAGTTTTGCTATTTCTAAACGTTACGAAAAGTATTCGCTTGACGTAAAAGGTTTGGTTAAAAAAGGACATGCTTTTACCAGCAATAAAGATTCTAATATTCTATCCACTTTAGAAATTGACACTATCATTCAATGCGATTATTTAACCGTTCATCCAGATGAAAATCTAAGCAAATTGGTTGATCTTATTTCGCATTCCAATCAAGTTGTTTTTGCGGTTGTAAATCATGAAAAAGATTTAATTGGTGTCGTTCATTTCAATGATATTCGTGAAATAATCTTCAATGCTTATCGTGTGAAATACACCAGCATTAGAGATGTAATGAAAGCGCCATTGGCTACAATTTCTACTCTAGACAGCATGGAAATCGTAATGAAGAAATTTGAAACTTCAAAATCTGCTTTTCTTCCTGTTTTAAGAGATGGAAAATATTATGGCTTTATTTCTAAATCAATAGCACTTGAAGCTTATAGAACAAAACTTCGTTCTATGACGATTGAATAATTTTAAAAACAACGATTTAAAAAGCGTTTTTTGTTACTATTTGTAACATAAACTTTTGCTATCGAGCACTAAAAGAACAAATCAAAGTGGTAACTTTGCGTTTTTGCTCAAAATTATGTTAGATAAAGACAATACTATTGAAGTTCTTGGTGCAAGAGTTCATAATCTAAAAAATATCGATATCTCAATTCCGCGTGAAAAACTGGTTGTAATTACTGGTTTATCAGGTTCGGGAAAATCTTCTTTGGCATTTGACACGATTTATGCTGAAGGTCAGCGTCGTTATGTTGAAACGTTTTCAGCTTATGCGAGGCAATTTCTTGGCGGTTTAGAGCGTCCTGATGTTGATAAAATCGACGGACTTTCGCCAGTTATTGCAATTGAACAAAAAACAACCAGTAAAAGTCCGCGTTCTACAGTTGGTACGATTACTGAAATTTACGATTTCCTAAGGCTATTATATGCTCGTGGCGCAGATGCTTACAGTTACAACACTGGCGAAAAAATGGTTTCGTATTCTGATGAACAAATCAAAGATTTGATTATTCAAGATTATAACGGAAAACGTATCAATATTTTGGCTCCAGTTATTAAAGCAAGAAAAGGTCATTATGCTGAATTATTCCAACAAATTACCAAACAAGGATTTTTGAAAGTTCGCGTAAACGGAGAAGTTCAAGATCTTGTTGCAGGAATGAAATTGGATCGTTATAAAACACACGATATCGAGATTGTTGTCGATAGAATGGTGATTGAAGATAATCCTGACACTCAAAAAAGATTATCTGAAAGCATCAATACTGCGATGCATCATGGTGAAGATGTTTTAATGATTTTAGATCAGGATTCTAATGAAGTGCGTTATTTCAGTAGAAATTTAATGTGTCCTTCAACAGGAATATCATACCAGAATCCAGAACCGAATTTGTTTTCATTCAACTCTCCAAAAGGAGCTTGTCCGCATTGTAACGGATTGGGAACTGTTCACGAAATCAATGCTAAAAAGATTATTCCAAATCCAAAATTATCTATAAAAGCGGGTGGTTTTGCGCCTCTTGGCGAATATAAATCTTCTTGGATTTTCAAGCAATTGGAAACCATTGGAGAAAAATTCGGATTTAAAATTACGGATCCGATCGAGAAAATTCCTGAAGAAGCCATGACTATGATTTTATATGGTGGAAAAGATAAGTTTTCTATCAATTCTAAAGATCTTGGCGTAACGAGAGAATACAAAATTGATTTTGAAGGAATTTCTAATTTCATCAAAAATCAATATGACGAAAGCGCCACAACGAGTATAAAACGTTGGGCAAAAGATTTTATGGACGAAATTAATTGTCCTGTTTGCGATGGTTCTCGTCTTAAAAAAGAGGCTTTATTTTTTAGAGTAAATGGAAAAAATATCACCGAATTGTGTGATATGGATATTTCCGATTTAACAGCTTGGTTTTTAGATTTAAATAATCATTTGACTGACAAACAACTTTTAATTGCTTCTGAAGTGGTTAAAGAAATTAAAGATCGTTTGAACTTCTTAATGAATGTTGGTTTGAATTATTTGGCTTTAAGCCGAAGTTCAAAATCGCTTTCTGGTGGTGAGGCACAGCGTATTCGTTTGGCAACACAGATTGGCTCGCAATTGGTTGGCGTTTTATATATTCTAGATGAGCCTAGTATTGGTTTACACCAAAGAGATAACGAAAAATTGATTCAGTCTCTAGAGCAATTACGTGACATTGGAAACTCTGTTATTGTCGTTGAACACGACAAAGACATGATTGAAACTGCCGATTATGTAATTGACATTGGACCAAAAGCTGGAAAATACGGTGGAGAAATAATCAGTATTGGAACGCCAAAAGAAACTCTTAAATCAAATACGATTACCGCTCAATATTTGAATGGTAAAATGAAATTTGACATTCCGAAAGAGAGAAGAAAAGGAAATGGCAAATTCTTGAAGTTAACTGGAGCAACAGGAAATAATCTTAAAAACGTTTCGATTGAAATTCCGTTAGGTCAGATGACTTGCGTTACAGGAGTTTCTGGAAGTGGAAAATCGACTTTGATTAATGAAACGCTTTATCCGATTCTGAATGCGTATTATTTCAATGGAGTAAAAAAACCACAACCTTATAAAAAGATTGAAGGTTTAGAACATATTGACAAAGTAATAGATATTGACCAAAGTCCGATTGGTAGAACGCCACGTTCGAATCCGGCGACTTATACAGAGGTTTTTACCGAAATTAGAAATCTGTTTACGATGACTTCTGAAAGTATGATTCGCGGTTATAAAGCGGGTCGTTTCAGTTTTAACGTAAAAGGTGGACGTTGCGAAACCTGTGAAGGTTCTGGTGTAAGAACGATCGAAATGAACTTTTTACCAGACGTTTATGTAGAATGCGAGACTTGCCAAGGAAAACGTTTCAACAGAGAAACTTTAGAAATTCGATACAAAGGAAAATCTATTTCAGATGTTTTGGATATGACGGTTGATGAAGCGGTTCCTTTCTTTGAAAATATTCCTAAGATTTATAGAAAAATCAAAACAATTCAAGATGTTGGTTTGGGTTATATTACGCTTGGACAGCAAAGTACAACACTTTCTGGTGGTGAAGCGCAACGTATTAAACTTGCTGGAGAATTGTCTAAAAAAGATACTGGAAATACATTTTATATCTTGGACGAACCTACAACAGGATTACATTTTGAAGACATTCGTGTTTTAATGGAAGTAATCAATAAATTGGTGGATAAAGGAAATACTATTCTAGTTATCGAGCATAATATGGACGTTATCAAACTTGCCGATTACATTATCGATATTGGCCCTGAAGGCGGAAAAGGCGGCGGACAATTGGTTGCCAAAGGAACTCCTGAGGAAGTGGCCAAAAGTAAAAAAAGTTATACAGCTAAGTTTTTGAAAAAAGAATTAGAGTAAAATTTTCGCTTTGTCAAGGTTTAAAACTTTGACAAAGCTTTTTATTATTTAATAGTAATTATTTCATATTTTAGCTTAAAAAAGACAAAATATGAAGCAAATCCTACTATTCATTGCAATAATATTACTTCATTTCACTACGGTTGCACAATCGCAAAAAGACAGTCTTAATAAAGTAGTTCACGAACGAATTAAGGATATTAAAGAAAGTCAATCTGACAATCCTTATTATACCAAAGAAGAAAAGAGAGAGGTGTATACTAAAGAAGTTAATACATTTCAAGATTTGGCTCAACCAAGTGAGGATAGTGATCTAGCCAATTATTTCAAGATATATCTGGAGAAAAAACTTTTACAAAAAATTGATTTTTCGACTATTAAATGGTCTTCTTTTTATAAACATTCCTCAAACAACGCGTATAGTTTTACTATTCGTATGACCTTTGAAATAAGTAAAACAAACAAAGTAACTAATTGCCGCATCAATACAGGAAACAAAGAAAGAGACAAAAAAATAATTGAAATTTTTAAAAAATATCCTTTAGAAAAATTAGGACTAAAAGAAAGTGATAAACTTGGAAAAATCAGTGTGCAGTTGTTTGCTAAAGAGGGCAAAAACGTAATCATAAAAGCCAGCAAATTTGCTGTAGTAGACACGCCTGCTACTATACAAGGTTGCGAAAATGCCGAACTGTATTGGCAAATAAACAAATGTCTTTACGACAAATTATATGAACATATACTTAAAAACCTTTCGCTAAAAACACTTAACAACCAAGAGTTACGAGGTGAAGTTATTTTTAATCCGCGTTTTACAATTAATGAGGAAGGAAAAATAGTTCATGTAAATTCTATAGCTCCAAATGAAACTATAAAAAATGAAATTGATCGCGTAATTCAATCGTTTGATCAAGTAGTGATTCCTGGAAAAAGGAACGGAAAACCTCAGAATACCTATTGCGAGACCTTTCGATCCCTGACAATTGAAAATATAAAATAGTTTTCTAAATATATTTTTTAATTTTAATCAACTGATAATGAATCGAAAATCTCAATTTGATTATTATCGCAAGATTACTTTTGGATTATAATTTGTGTTTTCTGTAACAATTCTAGAAAAAAGCGTTAATTTAGTGTCCGCTTTTTTGAAATATTCAAAGTTTTGAAGAAAGATCTTTCAATTAAAACAATTGTTTATTTGAAATCAATTGCCCTAGCCCTGATGGGAGCGGCATCCTTTTGTGGATGGTCCCGATAGCTATCGGGAATCAAAAGATACAGCGGACAGCAGGAATCAGCTCCTCCTTCTGCAACTTTAAATGACATTTAAGAATAACAAAATAATAAATTAAAATACCTAAAATGAGATTAGAAGATTTTGATAATGATGAAGATAAAGTAATTCAGGATCGTTTGAAACAAAAAACGTGGAATGAAGTTAAAACCAATGACAGCTGGGCAATTTTTAAAATTATGTCTGAGTTTGTAAATGGTTATGAAAGTATGGGACGTATTGGCCCGTGCGTTTCGATTTTTGGATCTGCGAGAACAAAACCAGATGACAAGTACTATTTATTGGCTGAAAAAATCGCTTACAAAATTAGTAAAGCGGGTTACGGTGTGATTACAGGAGGTGGTCCCGGAATTATGGAAGCTGGAAATAAAGGTGCGCATTTAGGTGGCGGAACTTCGGTTGGTTTGAATATTGAGCTTCCGTTTGAGCAGCATTTCAACCCGTATATTGATCACGATAAAAACTTGAATTTCGATTATTTCTTTGTGAGAAAAGTAATGTTTGTAAAGTACTCACAAGGTTTTGTGGTTATGCCAGGAGGTTTTGGAACTTTGGACGAAATGTTTGAAGCGATCACTTTGATTCAGACTAAGAAAATTGGAAAATTCCCAATTATTTTGGTTGGAGTTGAATTCTGGTCTGGATTAATCGAATGGGTTAAAACTGTTTTGGTTGAAAAAATGCATACGGTAAGTCCAGAAGATTTGAACTTGTTTAAAATCGTAGATACAGAAGACGAAGTTGTAGATGTTTTGGATAAATTCTATAAAAAGTACGATTTAAGTCCGAATTTCTAAATTTAATTATCACAGGCGAGATTGAATTTCGCTAAGAACTTCATACTATTTATCGTTAAATTACGTAAAGTATCGTAAAAATTGAAAGCTGTTTTTTTAAACAGCTTTTTTTATACTATTTTTACAAAAATCCGAAATCGTAATATGTACGTAACTTAAGTATATCTGATAATTTTTTAAGCCATTATTTGAAAGCACTTTATAAAATTATTTGCCTCTTTTTAGCTTTATCTTTTTCGATAAAACTAAGCGCACAACATCTCTCGAAGATGGAAGTGGCGGTAAATCTTGAGCTTAAAACACTAAATATTAAACAGGATATTACGTATCATAATGCCACTAATGACACTTTGGCTACGATTGTTTTGAATGATTGGAACAATGCTTTTGCAGACAAAAACACGCCACTGGCCAAACGTTTTTCTGATGAATTTTACAGAGGCTTCCATTTGGCAAAGGCTGCCGATAGAGGAAAAACTACAATCATAAACTTAACGGAAACCAATTTTTCTGCTCTTGAATGGGAAAGAAGTGATCTGGATCCCGATTATATTATCGTTAAATTGAATCGTAAACTTCTTCCAAACGAAAAAATCGATTTACATCTTAACTACATTGTAAAAATTCCAAACGACAAATTCACTCATTTTGGCTTTACTCAAAATGGCGGTATGGCGTTAAAAAACTGGTTTTTAACTCCTGCCCGTTTTGAAAATGGTCTTTTTGTAAAATACAACAATTTCAATCTAGACGATATTGCCAATGCTGTGAGTGATTATGAAGTTGAAATTAAAATTCCAAATCAATATTCTATTGCTACCGATTTAAATTCGGTTTCAACAGATGTCACTAATCAGAACTACAGCATTTACTCTTTTTCAGGAAGAAACAGAACCGATTTTAGTCTTTACATCGAAAAAGAAAATAGTTTTAGAACGTACGACAATGGCTCTTTGCAGGTTCTAACGAATTTGAAAAATAAAAAAATAGACGAAATTCAGAAAGCCATTATTATTAATCGTGTGGTTTCTTATGCCGAGAAATTTATTGGCCAATATCCGCATGAAAAAATAACTATTTCTCAGGCAGATTATGATCGAAATCCTTTTTATGGCTTAAATCAGTTGCCTTCATTTATTAGTCCGTTTCAGGATGATTTTATGTTTGAGATTCAATTTTTAAAGACTTTTTTAAACAATTATCTTAAAAACAGCCTTCGTTTAGACCCTAGAAAAGATAATTGGGTTTATGATGCAATCCAGATTTATACCATGATGAAGTATATGGAAGAGCATCATCAGAACGAAAAAATGCTGGGGAAACTTTCAGACATGAAACTCTTTAAAAGTTATAATATCACCAATTTGACTTTTAATGAGCAATACAGCTATTACTATATGCTAATGGCTCGTAAAAACTTAGATCAGCCTCTAGGTGACCCGAAAAACACGCTAATCAAATTTAACGAACAAATTGCCAGTAAATATCGTGCTGGTTTAAGTTTGAGTTATTTAGACGATTATCTGAATCATGATATTGTTCCAAATAGTGTAAAAGAATTCTACAACCTAAATCAATTTGGGCAATCGAATCGTTATGATTTTGAAAAAATCTTAACCCAAAAAAGTCCAAAAAACATCGATTGGTTCTTTAAAACTATTATCGATTCGAGAGATATTATTGATTACAAGTTTTCTCATGTTTCAAGAACAGCAGACAGCATTACGTTTTCTGTTAAAAACAAAACTGGAATCTATGCCCCTATTCCGATTTACGGAATTAAAAAGAAAGAAGTTGTATTTAAAGAATGGATTGAACCTAAAACTAAAGATTCTGTTTACGAATTCAGTCGTAAAAACGCAGACAAAATTGTAATTAATTATGACAATGAAGTTCCAGAATACAATCAAAGAAACAATTGGAGGTCTTTAAAACATGTTGCGCTGAATCGTCCGTTAAAATTTAATTTTGCTAAAGATTTAGAAGATCCAGACTATAACCAGATTTTATACATTCCGACATTAAACTACAATTATTATGATGGTTTTACACCTGGAATTCGTTTTAATAATAAAACCATCTTAGACAAACCTTTTAATTTTGACATTAATCCGGCCTATTCTATAAAAGCAGGAACACTTTCTGGATCGTCAGCCTTTTCATGGAATCAATATTATAGAAACAGCACTTTGTTCAATGTCCGTTATTCTATCAGTCAGAACTATTTTCATTATGCTCCAGATGCAACTTATTTGAGACTAAATCCGATGGTTGTGTTTCGCATTCGCGAAAAAGATTTCAGAGACAATAGAAAACAAGCGTTTTTATTCCGTCAAGTAATCGTAAATCGTGAAGCGAGCGAATATATAACTGATAATTCAACGCCTAATTATTCTATTTTTAATGCTCGTTATTCTAACACAAAGACAGAGTTAATTGATCATTTTAATTTCATGACCGATTTGCAATTTTCTAGCGGTTTCGGAAAAGTTGCTGGAGAAGTAGAATACAGAAGGTTATTTGAAAACAACAAAAAGTTAAATTTAAGATTGTATGCTGGAACTTTCTTATACAATACAACAAACTCCGATTATTTTAGTTTTGGTTTAGACCGTCCGACAGATTATTTATTTGATTATAATCTATTTGGAAGATCTGAAAGCACAGGCTTTTTTAGCCAACAATATGTTATCGCAGAAGGAGGTTTTAAATCGCAATTACAACCTGCATTTGCTAATCAATGGATGACGACTTTAAATGCGAGTTACGCAATTTGGAATTGGGTAGAACTTTACGGAGACATTGGTTTCTTGAAAAACAAACATCAAAGTGAGTTCTTTGCCTACGATTCTGGAGTGCGTTTAAACTTGGTTCCTGATTACTTTGAACTCTATTTTCCTGTTTATTCGAATAATGGATGGGAAATATCACAACCTAAATACAATGAAAAAATTCGATTTATAATCACTTTTTCACCAAAAACATTAGTTACTCTTTTCACCCGAAAATGGTTTTAATCAAATAAATTTTAAACAAAAACTTGCGAAATTATCAATAAAATTAAATTTTACATAAAAATAAAATAAATAAAATACGTAGTTTACGATTTTGAATACAAATAATTAAATTATATTTAGTTCAAAGAATTATGATTATTGATTGTTTTTAAGTAATTTCGCGACATAATAACATGACCCTACAAGATTATGATAAAAGAAAAAAACAATACTACACTGACATTTGAAGATTTCAAAACTGAGGTATTGAATGACTATAGGATAGCTGTTACAAGCCGTGAATGTAGTCTTTTAGGTCGAAAAGAAGTATTAACAGGAAAGGCTAAATTTGGAATTTTTGGCGACGGAAAAGAAGTTCCGCAGCTGGCAATGGCCAAAGCTTTTAAAAACGGAGACTTTCGTTCTGGATACTATCGCGATCAAACTTTTATGATGGCTATTGGCGAATTGAATGCCAGACAATTTTTTGCCGGTTTATATGGTCATACTGATTTAGCTTTTGATCCGATGTCTGCGGGAAGGCAAATGGGCGGACACTTTGTAACGCACAGCTTAAACGAAGACGGTTCTTGGAAAGACTTAACTAAACAAAAAAACTCAAGCTCAGATATATCTCCAACTGCAGGTCAAATGCCAAGATTACTTGGTTTGGCTCAGGCTTCAAAAATTTACAGAGAGGTTGACGGAATCACAATTAAAGATAAATTTTCTGTTAACGGAAATGAAGTAGCTTGGGGAACTATTGGTAACGCTAGTACTTCTGAAGGTTTATTTTTTGAAACTATAAATGCTGCAGGAGTTCTTCAAGTTCCTATGGTAATGAGTGTTTGGGATGATGAATACGGAATTTCTGTTCACGCTAAACACCAGACTACAAAAGAAAATATCTCTGAGATTTTAAAAGGATATCAGCGTGATGAAGATTCTAAAGGTTATGAAATCTTTAGAGTAAAAGGCTGGGATTATGCGGAATTGGTTTCGACTTACGAAAGAGCTGGAGCAATTGCACGCGAAGAACATATACCTGTTTTAATTCACGTAAACGAATTAACACAGCCTCAAGGTCACTCTACTTCTGGTTCTCACGAACGTTACAAAAGTGCAGAGAGATTGGCTTGGGAAAGAGATTTTGACTGTATTCGTCAAATGCGTCTTTGGATGATTGCAATTAATATTGCTTCTCCAGAGGAATTGGCAGAACTTGATTTCGAATTAAAAAAAGAAGTTCTAGAAGCTAAAAAAGACGCTTGGAATGCTTTTATTAATCCGATTATTGAAGACCAGAAAAATCTTCTAGCTTTATTGGAGCAAATTGCTGAAGCAAGCATCAATCATAAAGATAGAATCAAAAAATTAATTTCTGAATTAGCCGCGATAAAAGCGCCTTTAAAAAAGGAATTATTGGTTTATGCTAGAAAGATTCTTCGTTTTATCGAAGTTCCAAATAGCAAGCTTATTTTATCAAATTGGATTACACAATTCTTGAGCGAAACTCAAGAAAAATTCAGTAGCAATCAGCATTCTGAGTCTGCTCAAAATATATTTTCAGTAGAAAAAGTTCTTCCTAAATATGCAGAAAATGCAAAACCAGATTTGGATGGAAGAATGATTTTACGTGATAATTTTGATGCCTTATTTGCGAAATATCCTGAAACTTTAATTTTCGGTGAAGATGTCGGAAACATCGGAGACGTAAATCAAGGTCTGGAAGGCATGCAGGAAAAATACGGAGAACTTCGTGTTGCCGATGTCGGAATTCGTGAAGCGACTATTATTGGTCAAGGAATCGGAATGGCTTTGAGAGGCTTACGTCCGATTGCTGAAATTCAGTATTTAGATTATTTATTGTACGCTATTCAGATCATGAGTGATGATTTAGCTACTTTACAATATAGAACGGTTGGAAAACAAAAAGCGCCGTTAATCATTAGAACTCGTGGACACCGTTTGGAAGGAATCTGGCATTCTGGTTCTCCAATGGGAATGATTATCAACGCGATTCGCGGAATTCACGTTCTGGTTCCAAGAGATATGACACAAGCTGCTGGTTTTTATAACACTTTGTTAGAATGTGATGAACCTGCTTTGGTTATCGAATGTTTAAACGGTTACCGCTTAAAAGAAAAAACTCCGCTTAACTTTGGTGAATTTAAAACTCCAATTGGAGTGGTTGAAACTTTAAGAGAAGGTTCTGATATTACTTTAGTTTCTTACGGATCAACTTTAAGATTGGTGATGCAAGCAGCTAATGAATTAGCAGAAAAAGGAATTGAGTGTGAAGTTATTGATATTCAATCTTTACTTCCGTTTGACGTTAGCAAAGACATTGTAAAAAGTATCGCTAAAACAAACCGTCTTTTAGTAATTGATGAAGATGTTCCTGGTGGAGCTTCAGCATTCATTTTACAGCAAGTTTTAGAAGAGCAAGACGCTTACAAATATTTAGACAGCAAACCGCAGACTTTGGCAGCAAAAGCACACAGACCTGCTTACGGAACTGACGGTGACTATTTCTCTAAACCTTCTGCAGAAGACATCTACGAGAAAATTTACGACATGATGCATGAAGTGAATCCTTCTAAATATCCTGCTTTGTATACAAGATTTTAATTCCGAAACCTCGGAATAGATAATAAAAAAAGCTCCAAATTTTGGAGCTTTTTTTATTTTTTTTACATAAAGCTTGTCATTGCGAGGAACGAAGCAACCGCACTAGCAATCATCGATTCCGTAAATGAGATTGCTTCGTTCCTCGCAATGACTAAAAACTAAAGATCTTTCAACATAGTTTTCGCTCTTTCCAAATCTTCAGCCGTATCAATTCCGATTCCGACGTGAGTTGTTTCGACCATTTTAATGCGTTTTCCGAATTCTAAATAACGTAATTGCTCTAACTTCTCAGAAGCTTCTAAAGATTTCATTGGAAGGCTGTAAAAGTCTAATAATGCTTGTTTTCTGAAAGCGTAAATTCCGATGTGCTGAAAATATCTCACTCCAACGTTTATCTCTCTTGGATACGGAATTACAGAACGAGAAAAATACAAAGCAAACTGCGATTGATCTACCACAACTTTCACATTATTCGGGTTGTTAATTTCTTCTTCATCTGTGATTTCTCTCATTAGCGAAGCCAAATCAATCTTTTTATCTGCATCGTTTTTAAAAACTGATAAAACCTGTTCTAAAGGTCCAGCTTCTGTAAAAGGTTCGTCACCTTGCACATTTACCACAATATCAACATCAAGATCAGCGACTGCTTCTGCAATTCGGTCGCTTCCAGATTCGTGTTCTTTGATGCTCATAATTGCTTTTCCTCCGTTAGAAACAATTTCATCAAAAATTAAATCAGAATCAGTAACTACAAAAACATCGTCGAACAATTTTGTCGAAACTGCTGCTTCATAAGTTCTAAGAATTATTGTTTTCCCTCCTAAATCCTGCATTAGTTTTGCTGGAAAACGTGTTGAAGCGTATCTTGCTGGAATTACTGCTATTATTTTCATTTTATTATTTTGAAATTTTAAAATCAAACAAATATACTATTCAGAGAGAGCTTTTTAAAATATATTTTAAGATATCATTTTGATAAGATTGGGATAAAGTTTCCTTGTCTTTTCTTTCTTTGTTTTAATTGCAAAAAATATAGGCAAAACTATATTCAAAATATATAATGCAATAAAAAAATAAAACAAAACGGAGAGTTGACCGTAATGCAAAATCTTAGAAAGAGCAAAAACAGTAAAACAAATAAAAGTAAAAATTGTCCAAACTATTTGAAAATTAAGCAGATTCACTCCGATTTCTTTCAGTCCGACGATTTTATCTTTTTTGTTTACCCATAAAATAAGAGGCAAAATAATATTTCCGAGAGGAATTGCGAGAAATACTATTACTGAAAGATGAAAAACAATCAGATAGCTTTTGTCTTCATATTTTCCGTAATCTAGAATATCTTCCGTATTAATATCTAAAACTTCACAAATTAAACTCAACGTTTTTCCTCGTGGCTCATTTTCGTCATTTTCAATTCGCTGAATTGTTCTTAAATTTACTTTTGAAAACTCTGCCAATTCTTCCTGAGAAAGGCCTTTTTTCTTTCTAACTTCTTTAATTTTCTTTCCAATTTCGTTCATGATCAGTTTTGATTTATTGTTTCGACAAAACTACTTTTGAAAAGCTCATTTTGATAACGGTTTATTTGTGACATTTTAACGACATTTGTGTCAAAGTCTTGATTTTAAACAACAAAGCAATTCACAAATTACTTCATCTATTCACTATCGCTCAAGTAGTAGCTAATAAACTATTCCTCAAAACTTTCATCTTTAAATCCTATCAAATATAACTTATTTTTAGCACGTGTCATCGCGGTATAAAGCCATCTAATATAATCTGTATCAATGCCGTTTGGCAGAAATGGCTGTTCGATAAAAACAGTATTCCACTGCCCTCCTTGCGATTTATGACAGGTAATTGCGTAAGAGAATTTCACCTGTAACCCGTTGAAATATTCGTTTTCTTTTACCTTCTGAAATCTTTTGTATTTAGTCGATTCATCTTCATAATCTTTCATCACTTCCTCATACAAACGATTCGATTCTTCATACGTTAAAGAAGGCGATTCGCTTGTCAAAGTATCTAGAATCAAAACCGTTTCAAAAGGCTTTTGCTCTGGATAATCGACCATTCTGATTTTTACTTTCGCAAACTTAAATCCGTACAATTCTTTGATTCCGAAGAGTTCTAAAACTTCGATAATATCTCCGTTGGCAATAAATCCAGCTTCGTCCGTTTCTTTCAGCCAGAAATAATTGTTTTTCACAACCATTAAGAAATCTCCAACCGAAAGTTCGCTTTCTTTAAACAAAATTCGACTTCTAATCTGCTCATTGTATTGATTGGCACGTTTATTAGAACGAACAATAAAAGCAGTATCTTCAATACTGTAATTGCTGTACGCCGTATTAATGGCATCTTGAATATCGTAACCATCAGTCAGTCGAACGATGTCTTTAAACTTTTTTACATTGAATCTAAATTCAGTTATAAAACTCTCTTTCAACAATTCACGTAATTCTGTCGCATTATATAAAATTCCTGAACTTTCTTCCTGACGCATTACTTCGTCCAATTCGATATGTTCGATTTCTTTGTCGTAATGAATTCCCAAAGTCTGAATATCAAGTGCGGGACTAATATCTAAATTTACGGGAGGCAACTGCGCGGTATCTCCCAAAAGAATCATTTTGCAATTATTTCCAGAATATACATAATTGATCAAATCGTCTAAAAGCGAACCGCTGTCTAATGTGCTGTCTGAAATCATCGAAGCCTCATCGACGATAAAAATGGTGTTTTTATGTTTGTTAACTTGCTTCGTAAAAGCCACTCCGCCGCCAGAAGATTTCTTTGGAAAATAGATTTTTTTATGAATTGTAAATGCTGGATTATTTGAATAATTGGCAATTACTTTTGCCGCACGTCCTGTTGGAGCCAGCAAAACATATTTCTTATTGATATCGCCAAGATTATTTACAATGGTAGAAATAACGGTAGTTTTTCCCGTTCCGGCATATCCTTTCAAAACAAAAATCGTATCATTTTGAGGTTCGGTTAGGAAGATTGCTATTTTTTGAAAAAAAATATCCTGTTTGTAAGTTGGAGCAAAAGGAAATCGTTTTTGTAAAGTACCGTAAAACTGTGCAGAATTCATAAAGTAATATTGAAAGACAAAGTTCGGCTTTTTTAATTTTAAATTCCAAAAATCAAATTCCAAATTCCAAACTTTAAATTCGAAGTTTAAAAACACTTAAAGGACAAAATCATAAAATACCGTAACTAATTATATTTCAATAAAATAAACTTTTTCTTAACGTTGTTTTAAACTTAGAATGAAATTGTTTTTTGAAATTGCAATTATAATTGTTCCTTTTTAATTTGTAAGTTTGTGGTCGCTTAAATTCTTTCTTGATTTAAAACAGGTAACGAATTGTAAATCAACTATGTCATTACAAAATACTAACATTACTTCAAAAAATTACAGAAAACTTTCTATTCAGGTTTCACTGACTGGATTTTCATATTGCTGTTTTGATACTTTAAACAATATCATCACATCTTTTAAAGAAATAAAGTTTGATACTTCTAGCAAAACATCTCGAATTGAAGATTTATTCAACGATGCTTTCAAAAATAATCCTGAATTAAAAAACACTTACGATGAAGTAATGGTTATTCACAACAATAACCTTTCGACTTTTGTTCCGACTGCTTTGTTTGATGAAAATTACTTAGGAAGTTATCTGCAATACACTACAAAAGTCTTTGAAACAGACCATTTTACTTTTGATCAAATTCCTAATTATCAGATGAATTCGGTTTATATTCCGTTTGTGAATATCAACAATTTCCTAATCGATAATGTAGGTTCTTTTGATTACAAACATGCTAACAGTATTTTGGTTGAGAAACTTTTGGACAGTTCAAGAAACAATGACGACAAGAAAATGATCGTCAATTTTAATCCAGGAAATTTCGAAATTATTGTAGTTCAGAATCAAAAACTTTTGCTGTTTAATTCGTTTGAATACAATACACCAGAAGATTTTATCTACTATATTTTATTTACAGCAGAGCAAATGAGCATGAATCCTGAAAGTTTCAAATTAGAATTATTAGGGACAATTTCAGAAAATGATCCGTTTTATGCTATTGCTTACAAATACGTGCGCCATATTTCTTTCTTAGACGTTTCAAAACTGCAAGAAAGAAACAGCTTTACAGCATCTCAAAATCAAAAACATTATATCTTATTTCAATCATGAGAATCATTTCAGGAAAATACAAAGGACGCAGAATTTTTCCGCCAAAAAATCTACCTGTAAGACCAACGACTGATATGAGTAAAGAAGCATTGTTTAATGTTTTGAATAATCATTTTAGTTTTGACAGTTTAAAGGTTTTAGATCTTTTCTCGGGAACTGGTAATATCAGTTATGAATTCGCTTCACGCGGAAGTGCTCCAATTACATCTGTAGATGGCGATTTCGGATGCGTAAAATTCATCAAACAAGTTTCATCAGAATATGATTTTGATATTGCGGCAACTAAAAGCGACGTTTTTAAATTCTTAGAAAATTCTAAAACGACTTACGATATTATCTTCGCAGATCCTCCTTACGGATTGGATCAAGCTACTTTTGAGAAAATTGTTTTAACGGTTTTTGAAAGAGATTTATTGGAAGATGACGGAATGATGATTATTGAGCATTCAAAATATACCAAATTGGATCATATGAGTAATTTTTCGTTTCAGAAAAGTTACGGCGGTTCTTATTTTAGTTTCTTCGAACTAAATTCTACCGACGACGATGAAGAATTACCTCATGATGACATTTCCAAAAAAGAAACTGAAGAAGACGAAGGATAACAATCTTTCTGAAACATAAAAAATCCCTTGACTCACAAGGGATTTTTTATTTTATCTTATTCTGTTTTCACTTTCATTTACGCTCTTTTGTTTGAATTCAGAATCTTTCACTTTCCCGAAAGAATAGCGAACGGCAATAGAAATTTCGTTAGCATCAACCAAATACCGCGCTCTTGAATTAATAGCATTGATTGTAAATCTTTCAGTGTAAATTGTATTTTTAAAAATGTCATTATAATTCAAAGTACAATTCCAATTTTTACTAAGTTTTTTTGCCAAAGAAAGATCAAAAATCAGCATTGCGCCGCGTTCAAAAACACCTTCTTTTTGCTTCGTCGATCCCCAAAAAGAAAGAACAAAGGTGAAATCTTTTGGAAGGTTAAAAGTATTATTTGAATAATAATACAAATACGTTTTGGAAGAATTGAACAAAGCCGAATCGTCTTCAACCTTATTGGTTGCAAAAATTAAAGAATTGGTGTTTTCCCAAAATTTATATTTAAATGGCAATGTAAACTCAATATTATAACCTGATTCTTTTTTAAAGTTTTTTGATGTAAAAGTCATCACATTTGTCCCTTTGTCAAATATAAATTCCTGATAAATCGGATTTTTATTCTCATAAAAAGTCAGCTTTACAGATTTGTCCTGATATTGAAAAGTCGTCGAAATCACATCCATAAACGTTGGACCTAAATTGATATTATTTCCATAAATAAAATACGGATTTATGTACGTCGCAATCATACTTAATGAAGAATAATTAGGTCTAGAAATGCTTTTAGAATAATCAACATTTATACTTTTTGTACTGTCAAGCGAAAATGAAAATTGCGCTTTCGGAAAAAGATTGGTGTAATTTTTATCTACCAAATTATCGCTTTCATTACTATACTTTCCGCTTACATTGGTATTTTCAACTCTTAATCCAACTGAAAAATTGACTTTTTTAATTTTTCCCGAAAACTGAGAATATGCTGCAGTGTTTGCTTCTTTAAAATAATATTCAAAAATTGCATTTTGATTTTCTTCATAGTCAAAAACATCATAATCTGATTTGGATTTCGCTGCCGAATAAAGTGCGCCGTATTCCCAATTTAAGTCGTTTTTAAACTTTTTTTCTAAATCTATTCTTCCAGAAAAAACATCAACATTAAACTTCTGATCGCGATTCTGAGACAATTCAAAATCTGTTTCATTAAAATTATTTTGCACCAAACTCAACAAATGCTGATTGTAATTGGAGCCCTGAAAGCCCATAAAAAGCTTGGTGTCAATAGCTTTAATTTTCTTTGAATAATTGATAAATGAATTAATGAAATTCTTTGAACTCGAATTTTCGCTAAACGTAAAAACATTATTTATTTCATTCTGATTTTGGTTAAAAGTAAACGTATTGATATCAAAAGTATCGTTTCGCATTTTACCATTTATATTAAGCGACAAATAATCGTCTTCATTAATTTTATAAAATAAACTTGCACCAAAAATATAATCCTTAACTTTTGAAACTGCCGTAACATCATAATCTGAAACAATATTTGCCTGAGGAATTTTATATTCTATACTATGATTTTCCCATGGATTTCGTCGATTGTAATTGAAATTGGCTTTCCATTCTAATTTGTCTTTTTTGAAGCTAGAATTAAAACCTAAATAATTATTGTAGTTCTTTTTGAAAGAAGCAACTTCAGAAATTTCAGTTTTAAAACTGTCTTTTTTACTCCATTTTCTTGTAATTAAAATCACAGCGCGGCCTTCTGCTTCGTATTTAGAAGACGGATTTTTAATAATTTCTATTGTTTTAATATCAGCAACAGATAAAGCATTTAAATCGTTTATGGATACTTTTTGACCGTCGATATAAATTAGAGGATTTCCTTTTCCAACAATCGAAATGCTTTCACGATCGCTGCTTATTTGAACCGTCGGAAGTTTTGAAAGCAGATCGATAGGGTTTGGAATGGTATTGTAAACCGAATTGGCAACGTCAACTTTTATGTTTCCGTTTGAGTTCGTAATCGTTTTTTTCTCCTGACTGATTACAACTTCGTGTAATTCATTTGAAATTGAATCTTTTGGAGATTCATTCTGAGCATTCGCAAAAAATGAAAGGCAAAAAAGTAAAATGGTAATAAGCAGTTTTAATGGCAGATAATTCATTTAAAAATTAAAATTGGTTAGCATTGTTGCAAAAATGCTTTGAAAACACAGTTCTGAAAGTTAATCGTAGGTTAATGCAAGGTTAATCTGCTATTTGTTTCTTAAAAGCTGTATTTTTGAAACAGCATTTCAAACCAATATGAAACAAAGAATCAATTTATTAATCGCATTTTCTGTCGTAGCCCTAATTGTACTTATGACGGTGCAATGCTATTTGGTAAAGACCGCTTACGAATATAAAGTGGCGCAGTTTCATACGCAGATTAAAAACGAAATTGGCGCGATTACCAATAATTACAGCGATATCGATTCGGCTTTGGTTTCTAGAAAAGAAATGCTTTACAAAAGCCTTTCAGAAAAATACATGAAAGGAAAAAAGAGCAAATTGGATATTAAAAATGGAGTTTTGAAAACAGAATTTCAGAGCGCGATTACACAGAAAATCCAAAGAAAATTTGAAAGAGATTTACCCGATTTTAAAATCGATTTTGCCATTGTTCTAAATAAATTTATTCTTTACAACGAACAAGAAACAGATACTATTTTCTCTGAAAAGCCTTTTATCCAAAACAAATTATACGGAAATCTTGCTTCATTAAATCATGCTTTTTTAGTACGAAGTTATGTCGGAACCACAAACGGAACTTTTGAAAATGAGGAATATAAATTATTGACCGAAGATTCAATGTACGTTTCTGTTATTGATTGGGAAATGATTATTCTAAGACGAATGACTTTTATTCTGATTCTTTCCTTCTTCTCGATTGCAACCTTAATTAGCCTTTTTGTAATTGCGATTAAAGCCTTAATAAAACAGAAAAAAGTAAGCGACGTTAAAACAGATTTCATCAATAATATTACGCACGAACTAAAAACGCCTTTGGCAACTTTAGGAATCTCAACAAAGATTTTAGCGCAGAAAAACATTCGTGACAACGATGAAAATTTCAATTCGATTGTAAACACTATTTCACGCCAAAATAATCGTCTTCAGAATCTGATTGATCAGGTTATGGCAAATTCATTGGCTGAAAACGAAATTGAATTACAGAAAGAAAAAATAGAAGCCGAAGATTTTCTGCTTTCTATTGTGAATGATTTTAAAATTACTTTTCCAAAAATCACTCTTAAAACCGATTTTCAGACAGAGAAAACTATTTTGGTTTTAGATAAATTTCATTTGACAACTGCTTTTTTAAATGTTTTGGAAAATGCTGTAAAATATGGTTCAAACACGATTACAGTAAAAACAAAAATTGTCGAGAAACAATTCTCAATCAGTTTTGAAGATGACGGAATTGGTATCGCCAAAAACAAACAAGCCTTTCTTTTTGAGAAGTTTTATCGTGTCGAGCAAGGAAACCTGCACAATACAAAAGGTTTAGGTTTAGGATTGTATTATGTTGACCAAATCGTAAAAGCACATCAGGGTTCTGTAAACGTGATTAGCGATTTAGGAAAAGGAACTCAGTTTACTATTTTATTAAAAGTTTAATTCCCTTATTTTGAAAAGATTACTTTTAGCCGAAGACGATTTTGACTTTGCGGCGATTTTAAAACAATATCTAGAATTGCATCAATTTGAAGTAATCTGGGCAGAAAACGGCGAAATAGCTTTGGACTATTTTAAAAACCAAACTTTTGACATTTGCATTTTTGATGTGATGATGCCAAAAATGGACGGATTTTCATTGGCTGAAAAAATAATTAATATCAATCCTGAAATTCCATTTATTTTTCTAACAGCAAGAAAGCTAAAAGAAGATAAAATAATTGGCTTAAAATTGGGTGCAGACGACTATATCGCAAAACCTTTTGAAGTTGACGAATTGGTGCTGCGTTTACAAAATATCCTAAAAAGAATTGAACAAAAGAGAAGTCTTGAAGGAAATAACATAATCGAAATTGGTTCGTATATTTTTGATAACGAACGTTTAACGCTTAACAATAAAAACCACGTTCAGCAGCTCACAGAAATGGAAGCTTCTCTTATCGAATATTTATATCTCAATCATAATCAGCTATTAAAAAGAGATCAAATTTTGATGTCAGTTTGGAAAAAAGACGATTATTTCTCTGGAAGAAGTATGGATGTTTTTATCAGCAGATTGAGAAAATATTTCAACTCAGATCCGAAAATCAAAATTGAAAGTGTTCGAAATATTGGATTAGAATTTAAAATAGAAAAATAGTTCCTGCAAATCATATAATTTCATCAAACAATTGTATAACAGCAATTAACCTTTCAGAATTTAAATTTGTTAGAGAACTTTTAAATCTAACAATCATGAACCTAAAAAGATTTTTCGGTGGGTTACTTACAATCCTCGGAATTATAGGACTTATTTATACAGCCGTTATTTTTGCTGGCACATCTGGAGGAACAAGAGATATTAAATCGCTTATTATTTATGGAATATTAGGAATTGTCTTTTTTATGTCAGGCATTGGTCTAGTAAAAACTACAAAAGACGAAAGCTAAAGCACTTGCCACAAAGGCACTAAGTCGCAAAGGCATTTTAACTTATTTGTGTCAAAGCAAAATTTAAAAAAACTTTGCGACTTAGCGTCTTTGCAGCAAAATCACTCCACGACTGGATCAAGATTCAACTCAGTAAAATCTCTTTCTGTTTTCGAAATTATAATTGTTGCGACTGTGTTTCCTATTAAATTGGTGATCGCTCTGGCTTCACTCATAAATTTATCTACGCCCAATAAAAATGCTAAACCTTCAACAGGAATCTTATGCAAAGCGGTTAAAGTTGATGCTAAAACAATAAATCCGCTTCCTGTTACGCCAGCTGCGCCTTTCGAAGTAATCATCAAAATTCCGATAACGGTCATGATCTCGAAGAAAGTCAAAT
This sequence comes from Flavobacterium sp. HJSW_4, assembly GCF_042436695.1. Taxonomy (NCBI): domain Bacteria; kingdom Pseudomonadati; phylum Bacteroidota; class Flavobacteriia; order Flavobacteriales; family Flavobacteriaceae; genus Flavobacterium; species Flavobacterium sp. HJSW_4. The sequence continues at coordinate 65,219 of NZ_JBHNPP010000010.1, read as the reverse complement.
GCACGTCGTACAATTGCGCGATAAACAGCACAGACATAGAAAGATAAATTGAAGTTCCATCCAAATTAAATGAATAACCCGTCGGAATCACCAATCCCACAACCGATTTACTGCACCCCATTCTTTCCAATTTAACCATAATACTTGGCAAAGCAGCTTCCGATGAAGAAGTTCCTAGAACCAATAAAAGTTCTTCTTTAATGTATTTTAAAATCGAAAGAATACTTATTTTATAATATCTCAAAATGCTTCCTAAAATAAAAAAGACAAAAAGCACCATAGTCAAATAAACGCAAAGCATCAATTTTCCTAGCGGAATCAAAGTTGCTAAACCGAATTTACCTATTGTGTACGCCATTCCGCCAAAAGCACCAATTGGAGCAAGATACATAACGTACTTTAAACCAAAGAAAACTACTTTTGAAAATCTCTCCAGAACCAAAATAGTCTGCTCTCTTTTCTGATAAAAATTCAATGCGATTCCGCAAATAATTGCTGCCAATAAAACCTGAAGCGTAAAATTGGATAAGAAAAACTGCAACCAAGAAAAATCCTTTGCTGCGCCATTTGTATACTGACTCGCATCACCAAAAGTCAAACCCGATTTATCAATTTTTCCAGGCTTAAATATATAAGCGACAGTCACACCAATTGCCAATGCAACGGTCGAAACCACTTCAAAATAAGTTAAAGCTTTTACGCCAATACGTCCTACTTTCTTTAGATTTCCCATTCCAGAAATCCCTAAAACGATTGTCAAGAAAATAATCGGACCTATAAAAAGAGAAATAAGCTGAATAAATTTCTTTCCAAGAAACTCCATTTTCACACCATTTTCGGGAGAAAAATGTCCGACCAAAACGCCAGCAATAATGGCTATTAAAACCCAAAAAGTAAGATTGGTTACAACTGTTCTAAAAAGACTCTTTTTAAGTTTTGAAGAAGAATTAGGAGTGGTAATATTCATGAAATGGTTAGTTAGTTTCACAAATATATAAAAAATGCAGACCTGTAAGCCGGATTCTGTTCTTGTCTTATTTTACAACAAAACAATACCTTATCATTTATCTAGATCCAGCATTGCTACTGGACTCAATCTACCTACCCTTCGGCAACGAACGAGAAGCCCTTAAATGCCGATATACTTGGTATTTCACCGCATAGAGTTTACCTGGTTTCACTACAGCATTACCTGTACATACTTTCTGCTGCACTTGTCCTAACTCCGATAAATCGGAGCCGACGGGCGTTACCCGCTATGCTTCTCTATGGTGTCCGGACTTTCCTCCCTCCGCCGAGGCGGACGACGATAAGGCGGTCTGCGCTGCAAAAGTAGCGATTTAAGAACTAACAATAATGATTTTAAATTTCCGATTTTATGAATTTTATCATAACTTTTTAATTCTAAAATAGTTATCTTTAGAAATCTATAATTTAAATTCAGTTTAACATGAAAAGAATGTATCATTACGCAACTGTTTCAAAGGCTTTAGATCAATTGAATGAAAAAGGATTTACGTGCGATTTTAATCGAAATTCAGACGCGATTAAAAAGAATCCTGAGAAATTTGAAATTGTTCATGTGTATCGATACGAGGGTAATTCAGACCCAGCGGATGAGGCAGTTGTATACGGAATTAAATCGACTTCGGGTAAAAAAGGAGTCTATGTCGCTGGCTTTTCTGCAGATTCAGATCAGGAAACAGCAAAATTTTTATTTGATTTAAGCATTAGAGGAAGGTAGTTTTTCTGAAGAAATATCTTTTTTAAATCAAACAAAAAACAAATGAGAACAAAAAACGATTCAATAATCTATGTCATTCTGAGAAACTAAAATTACTTCGTTGCTCAGAATGGCATAAAATAAAAAGTCCATCATAAAGACGGACTTTTTAACAAACAGCATAAACTAAAATTACGTTGTTGGTATTTTCAATTTCCAACCTGGCTGAATTAAATCAGGATTAGAAATAATATCTTTATTGGCTTCGAAAATATCTTGCCATGTAACTCCATAAGCTTTTGCAATCTTCGAAAGAGAATCGCCTCTTTCAACTGTATATTCTCTCGAAACACCTTCTTCAACTTCGATATTCATAACAACATCTGCAGATCTGTAATCTGGATCTATTTTTTCGTAAGCCTTCCAAAGTTTGTCTTTATCGGCTGCAGTTTTTGCTTTTCCATCAATGTATAAGACATTATCCTGCTCTCGTATCTGCAGATTTTCAATTCCTAATTGAGAGGCTAAATCGGCTACTTCTTTATATTTATCTTGTAAACTCATAACAACTTATTTTATGATTAATTTGTTATCGACTTTTTTAGGTTTCAATTCCTGAATGCTTTGCATAAGAGGCTGCAGTTTATCTCTCTTAATTTCTCCCGAAAGCGTAACAACGCCGCCAACAACAGTTGCGCTAACACCATCGTAAGCATCTACTACTTTGTGAATTGATTTATCTAATTCAGCATCCGAATTAATCACCACAGTTGCTGCGGCAGGTTCCTGATTGGCTCTAGCAAGTTCACAAGTATTCACAACAGATTTCACACCTTTTGTTGATCGGACACTTTTTTCAATATTTTTCTTGAAAATTTCATCTTCGCAAGTTCCCGTTATCGTTGCGACACCATCTTGTACAGTAACCTGTATAGATGTTTCATCGCCAAGTTTTTCTTGTATTGCTTTTTCAATATCTGCATCGTTAGGCTTACATGATACCAAAGCAATGCTAAGGCACATTCCTAATAAAATGGATCTCATTTTCATAATACTTTCTTTTAATAATTAACTTTTTTAAAATTAAAAAGATTAACTATCAAAAGATTATATGATATTATGGTGAGTTTTATAAGTTTTTCAGCTTCCTAATTTACCATATCGCTGTTGTTCAGAGAAATATATTATGATTGTTTTTCCATTTTTTCTGTACGGATAAAACAACTCATAATTCCCATCACTTGAGCTATATCTTATTTCATCATTATTTTTATTAAAGACTTCATTCAGATAAACTCTTTCTTCTTTAGTAGTTTGATAAATATAATTTACTTTCTGAGGCTGTATCGTATCACTATCTAAACTTTCATTATAATAAGCGCTAAATCCAAGAAAAACAGACGAACCATTAATTGAATCTTTTACAATTAAGGTTACACTCGGAAAGTTTTTATCTGTATCAGACAAAACTCTTAAAATTCCAGTTGTTTCTTTAATGTACGCTTTAGAAAAAGTATAATTTAAAAGTTTATCGCTATTTGGTTTATTCGATTCTACAACTGACTTGGCAGAACTAATTAACATTTTTTCTTTTTTTTCTGAAGTCAAATAATCACCACCAAAAAGTATAATTAAGATTATTGGAAAAATTAAAAGTAACGTAAGGAACTTGCGCCTGTTTGATTTTGCATTTGTTTCGTCTTCATTTTTTCTTTCAGCAATTCTTGTCAAATTAAACATCATATTAACGATTAGAGATCCGGCCATAAGAGCAAGAATTCCGAGGATGCTCAGATAAAAACTTTCTGTCATGTTTTCTCTAAACACTTTTAGTCCAAAAACCTGAATTACAATAAATGTAAACACCCAATAAACTAATAAAAGTATAGATGCGATTCCAATGATATTACTTAATCTGACAATTTGTTTTGCGTTCATTTTTCCTAATTAATAATAAATAAGCTATTAATATTTTGCAATAAAACTATTACTTTTTTTTCAAATCTAAGAGAAAATATTTTTTTCTTTCTCCTATTCAACCAGTTAAAAATCTTTCAATTTTTAAATTTTTAAATCATTAAATTATAGCCTATATTTGCTATCGAATAAAAAAGAATATGGAACAATTTGTAGTATCGGCACGTAAATATCGCCCGCAGACCTTTAAGGATGTTGTGGGGCAAAAAGCCATTACCAACACTTTGTTGAATGCTATAGAAACCAACCACTTGGCTTCTGCTCTTTTATTTACAGGACCGCGTGGAGTTGGTAAAACGACTTGCGCTCGTATTTTGGCTCGAAAAATAAATCAGCCTGGATATGACGATCCTACTGAAGATTTTGCATTTAACGTTTTTGAGTTAGATGCTGCTTCAAACAACTCGGTTGATGATATTCGTAGCCTTATCGATCAGGTTCGAATCCCGCCACAAACTGGACAATACAAAGTATATATCATTGACGAGGTCCACATGTTGTCTTCGGCCGCTTTTAATGCTTTTCTTAAAACATTAGAAGAACCGCCAAAACATGCAATTTTCATTTTAGCAACAACAGAAAAACACAAAATTCTTCCAACGATTTTATCTCGTTGCCAAATTTTTGATTTCAAAAGAATTACAGTAAAAGATGCTAAAGAACATTTGGCAGATGTTGCTGAAAGTCAAGGAATCGTCTTTGAAGATGATGCACTGCACATTATTGCTCAAAAAGCAGATGGCGCAATGCGTGATGCTTTGTCTATTTTTGACCGTGTAGTTTCGTACTGCGGAACCAACTTAACACGTCAAGCCGTAACTGAAAATCTAAACGTATTAGATTACGAAACTTACATTTCGATTACCGATTTACTTTTAGAAAATGAAATTCCGAAGCTTTTATTAGCTTATAACGACATTCTTGCTAAAGGTTTTGACGGACATCATTTTATTGCTGGTCTTGCTTCGCATTTCAGAGATTTATTAGTGAGTAAAACACCTTCAACAATTGCTTTGTTAGAAGTTGGAGAGCAAGCGCAGCAAATGTATGCAGCTCAATCACAAAAATGTTCTCAGGAATTTTTATTGAAGGGAATTGATATTGCAAACGACTGCGATTTAAAATACAAATTAAGTCAGAATCAACGACTTTTAGTTGAATTATGCTTGATGCAATTAGCCTCTATCAACTTTGATGGAGAAAAAAAAAAGCTGAGCAATTCATAATTCCGCCCGTTTACTTTAAAAACGGAGGCTATTCTATTGTAGAAGTTCAAAGCCCAAAGCCGAAAGTTGAAAATTCTGTTGCAACTGAGAATCAAGTTTCTCCAGCTACAACTGAAAATAAAACAGCCGTTTCTCAACCACAACAAGTTACTGAAGCTCCAAAAGTTCAAGCTCAAGAACCGCCAAAAACAGAAACAGACGGTAAACCAAAGGTTTCCGCTTTTTCTCTTGCAAGTATTCGCAAGAAAAAAGAAATGGAAGCTAGCGGCAAAACTTACGTTAAACCTACTTCTGTTTTACTAACTGAAGAATTTAACGAAACCGATATGCGCCTTCATTGGAACAAGTATGCGGAACGTTTAGGTCAAAAAGGTTTTAAGATTATGGAATCGATTCTATTAATTAGTGATCCGGTTCTAAAAGGCACTACAATTTATTATGAGCTACCAAATGAAGGCTCAAAACTAGACTTTGAAGGTCAAATAAATGGATTATTAGGACACTTGAAAGGCCATTTACATAATCACGATATTACGATTGAAGTAGTTGTAAACGAAGAGATTAAAACACAAAGAGCCTTGAATGATCAAGATCGATACAATCGTTTCTTAGAAATCAATCCAAACATTGAACTTTTACGTTCTACATTTGGATTGGATATAAATCTATAATTTCTTATTTCGGTCACTAATTTCAATAATTTGTGACAAATTTTTATTTGTTTTTGAAACCAAATTGATAGACTTTTTCAAGCCAATTTTTTCTTTGCTCTTCTTTAGAACCTTTTACAATTCCGATATAACTCACTTTTACAGGCTTTATACCGCAGAATTCTAAAGTCGATTTCTTTAACTGATTAACACTTGGTCTAGCATAAAAAAATCTATAATACCAACTTGGCTGATCTAGTGTTGTGATGATGTGAGCTGTTTTTCCTTTAAGCAGTTTATCCCACCAAACAGAATTTTCGCGGTATTGAAAAGCCATTCCGGGCAGAAATAATCGATCAATAAAACCTTTTGTAATAGCTGGAAGTCCGCCCCACCAAACAGGGTGAATCCAAACTAAATGATTTGCGCTTTTTATTTTTTCCCAAGATTCTAATAAATCTGGTTCTAAATCTGTTCGTTTTTGGTAACCAAACTGCAGATTAGGATTGAAATTTAAATTGGCAATTGTTATCGTTTCTACTTGTGCGCCAGAAGCGATAGCTCCATTTTTATAAGCTTCAGCAATTCCAAAATTAAAGCTTTTAGCATTTGGATGTCCGTTTATAATCAGTATTTTTTTCATATCAATGTTTTTCCAAAAATACTTTTCGTACATTTTCTTTTACTAGACAAATGTCCTATAAAACAGCTTTTCTAATTCGGCTTAAATGTCTTGGTGTAATTCCTAAATAAGAAGCTAAATATTGCAAAGGAATTAACTGTATGTATTTTTGATGATTCTGATACAATTCTTGATAACGCTCTGCACCAGACAATTTCTGAAAAGAAACCATTCTTTTATGCAGATTTACAAATTCTAATTCGGTCAATTTTCTACCAGTTTCCTGCCAATTGAATCCTGATTGATACAACTTCTCCAGACCTTTTCTATCAAGAATTTGAAGTTGCGTGTCGGTTAGCGCCTGAATGTTTTCTTCTGCTTTTTCTTCTGTAATAAAACTGGCAAAAGAGGCCATAAATTCATTTTCAAAAGCAAAACAATTCGTGATTTCGTCACCTTTGTGATTAACAAAAAAGGAACGGAGGATTCCTTTTTCGATAAAAACTATTTCGTTGCAAACCTGATTTTCAGTCAATAAAAGTTCTCCTTTTTTTAAAGTGCGAAATGTAATTAAATCATCTAAAAGACTTAATTCGTCAGTAGAGAAATTTTGAATGGACTGAAAAACAGATTTCATAAACTATTCATTTGAAGCAAAAATTCTCCCAATTCTTTTGTCTGGAATAAGCCATAACATTGCAACTGTAAAATAAGCTGCTCCAGAAACCCACTGGTTAAAGAATGCCGTAACGATTCCGATTACATACAAAACTAAAGATATTTTACCTTTATAATCTTTTTTAAGCGCTCCTCTCAAAGCAGAATTAACACCTTCACTGCACATAATTGTATATTGCAAGATGATATAAGAGATTGCAGAAAGAAGCAGCACAACTCCATACATTGTCATTGCAGCCTTTTCAAAATTATGTTCTCCCATCCAAGCTGTAGATACAGGAATCAAAGAAAGCCAAAACAAAAAGTGCAAATTACTCCACAAAATTTTTCCGTTTACTCTTGATAAACTATGAAGCAAATAATGGTGGTTATTCCAATATATCCCAACGTAAATAAAACTTAAAATATAGCTTAAAAACTTAGGAATAAGCGGTTTTAAATCTGCAAATTGATGTCCTTCTGGCGCTTTGATTTCCAAAATCATAATGGTAATAATGATTGCCAAAACGCCATCACTAAAAGCTTCTAGTCTGCCTTTATTCATTAAAAAAATATATTATTATTAAATTTTACCGTAGTACATTGCTTTTACAATACCATCTGAAAGTCCGATTTTAGGAACATAAATCTGGCGCGCACCACTCCATTTCATTGCATTCAAATAAATACGAGTTGCATGGATAATAACGTCAGCACGGTCAGAGTTTAAACCTAATTCGGCAATTCTTTGCTCGTATGTCAACGAATTTAAGAAGGCATATTGCGAGTTAACATAAATGTACGAAAGTGGTTTTTCCTGCTGTTTTCCAGACATTTTAAACAACTTATTGATGTTTCCTCCAGAACCTATTAATGTTACTTCGTCATAATCGGCTGTATTGACTTTAATCCACTTTTCGATTTCATCCCAAACGACATCGTGCACCATATTGTTCAATAAACGAACCGTTCCTGCTTTGAAAGATCTTGAAGTAATCATTTTTCCGTCAGAGAAAAGGGTAAACTCGGTGCTACCGCCTCCAACGTCTACAAAAAGATACGTTTCGTCTGATTTAATTAAATGATGCAAATCGGTAGAAGCAATAATTGCCGCTTCTTTTTTACCGTCGATAATCTCGATTTTGATGTCGGCTTTTTTCTTAATTAAAGCCACTACTTCTTTTGCATTATAAGCCTCGCGCATTGCAGAAGTTGCAAACGCCATATAACGCTCTACTTTATGTACTTTCATCAAAAGGTTAAATGCTTTCATGGCATCAACCATTCGATCTATATTTTCTTGTGAAATTTCTCCAACTGTAAATGCATCTTGCCCTAAACGAATTGGCACACGAACAAGGGAACTTTTGTTAAACTGCGGTTCTTTTCCTTCTTGTTCCACAACGTTAGCGATCAAAAGCCTCATGGCATTCGAACCGATATCTATCGCTGCAAACTTCCTAATATTAATCATGCTCACTTTATGATTTGAAAATTGGTTTTTATTATTAATTTACTTTTTGAGGAACCTCTTCTAGTATTGCTACTTTATTCTGATAATATTTATACGTTTCAAATTGTGCTCTAAATGGGGCATGATGATTTTTCGGCTTATATTTATTATCTAATTTGTACGAATGATATCTTACTTTAACATTTCCTTTCCAGCCAATATTGAAGTTATCGATTAGTTCTTTCTTAATTTCAAGATCATAAATCGGACAGGTTACTTCTACCCTTGCATCAAGATTTCTAGTCATGAAATCGGCAGACGAAATGTAAACTTCTGTTAAACCAGCATTTCCGAAAATATAAACTCTCGAATGTTCTAAGTAATTATCAACGATACTTATTGCTTCAATGTTTTCGCTCATTCCAGGAATTCCAGGAATTAAACAGCAAATCCCTCTTACTTGAAGCTGGATTTTTACTCCTGCATTACTTGCTTCGTATAATTTATCGATCATTTTAAAATCAGATAAACTATTCATTTTTAACTTAATGTGTGTTTTTCTACCTGCAAGCGCATGAAGAATTTCACGATCAATCAGTTTTATGAATTTGGTTCTCGTATAATGAGGAGATACAATTAAATGTTTGTATCTGTGAACTCTATAATTGATATCGAAAAACTCAAATATTTTTGAGGTATCTTTTAAAATTCCTTGATGACACGTTAAAAGCGTAACATCGGTATAAATTTTAGCAGTCGATTCGTTGAAATTTCCTGTTGAAATGAATCCGTAACGACGATTTTTACCATCCTCCAATCTTTCTATCACACATATTTTACTATGTACTTTTAGGCCTTTCATTCCAAAAATAAGTTCAATTCCTTCCATCTGCATTTGTTCAGCATAAGAAATATTTGAAGCTTCATCAAAACGAGCTTGAAGTTCGATTTGAACCACTACTCTTTTACCATTTTTAGCCGCATTTATTAGAGAACTAATTACTTGCGAATTTTTAGCTAAACGATATAAAGTTATTTTGATGCTTGTTACTTTCGGATCTAAAGCTGCTTCACGCAAAAATTTAGTCAAATATGAAAAAGACTGATAAGGTGCGTGAACTAAATAGTCTTTTTTAGAGATTTTTTCTAAAATACTACCTTCCAAACTTAAACCTGGAACCGGCATAGGCTCATTTGGTTTATACAGTAAATCGTAACGTCCTAAATTTGGAAAACTCATATAATCGCGGCGATTATGATATCTTCCTCCCGGAATTATACTATCTGTTTCTACAATTTTCATTTTATCTAAGAAAAATTGCAGTGTATCTTCTTCAATTAAATTGTCGTAAATAAAACGAACAGGTTCTCCGATACGACGATCTTTTACAGAAGAAGCGATTTTTTCGAGCATACTTTTACTCAAATCACTGTCTATATCTAATTGCGCGTCTCGGGTAATTTTGATCATGTGAGCAGAAACACTCTTATAATCAAATATATTAAAGATGTTTTTCAGTTTGAAACGAATAACATCATCAATTAAAATAACATATTGTTTATCATCATCTGAAGGAAGGACGACAAACCTGTTGATGGTTTTTGGAATTTCTATTAAAGCATAGCGAACCTCATCATTAGCCAATTCTAAACGAACGGCCAAATATCCTAAAGTATCTTTTAGAATTGGAAAAACTGCCAAATCATTTAAGATAATAGTTACTAGTTCTGGACTTAATTTTTGGTTGTAAAAGTCTTTTAAGAAACACTCTTGTTTTGGGGTAATCTGTGTTTCGTTTACAATAAAAATATTTTCAGACTCTAACTCCGCTTCAATATTTCCTAGAATACGCAAACTTTCAGATTGTTGCTGAATTACGATTTCGGTGATATCTTTAATTAATTGGTGGGCAGAAATACCGCCTAAATATTTTTCGCCAGAAATACCCGAAAGGCTTAATCGCCGAATGGCTGCGTACCGAACTCTAAAAAATTCGTCTAAATTATTTGAAAAAATTCCAACAAAACGCAGTCTGTCTAAAAGTGGCACCGTACTGTCTGCAGCTTCCTGAAGTACTCTTGCATTAAATGCTAACCAGCTTTTTTCTCTATCGATATATTTCTGTTCGTACACTGTTATTATTTTAAATCTTTGGGGAAAATAGTTTTATGTGTTTTGCCCTTATGGATCGTATCCCAGCTTTCGGCGTCAAATTGTAATGACACAAAGCCTGAAGTTGGAACATTTTCTATAAAAACATCCCCAAATTTATTAACAAAATTTGTAATAGCCTCGTTATGTCCAAAAAGAATAACGCTTTCAAAACTATTATCACACGATTTGATAACTTTTTCGAGTTGCTTATCATCAAATGTATATAACTCGTCTTTGTAAACAATGCTTTCTATAGGATAAGAAATATTTTGTGCGAAAATCAAAGCTGTTTCTAATGCTCTAGCAGCAGTGCTACTCCAAATAATATACGTTTTAGGAAGATATTGTGAAATATTTAATGAAACGTCGTGCGCATCCAAAATTCCTCTTTTCATTAAAGGACGATCAAAATCTTTTAATGGTGCTTCCCAGCTAGATTTGGCATGACGAATTAAAATGAGATTTTTCATAAGCTGCAAAATTTAAAAACCTGACTTACAGGTTGCTTTTTTTAATTAAGTTCTAATTTACAAAAGATATTTTAAACCTTTTCTTTTTTTTATTTCTGTTAACATTCTAACGAAATTTTAACAGGAATACATTATTCGCAAAACCTTAACATTAACATAAAAAGAGAAACGCAAAAAAATGCTTTTTATGTAATTCATCCATTAAATCAGTATTTAGTCGATATTATGCATCTTTCTAAAATTTTAACTAAATACTTGATTTTTAATTATTTACAATATTCAAAACAAACTCATTTTCATTAAAAAAGCAAAAAAATGTACGAAAAAAATATACTTTTTTGAGTTAAAAAAAAGTGTTTTTGAGTCAATTTTTAATAAAAAAACAACACTTCAACGAGTTTTTAGGTTAGTTACAGATAAAAAAATCATATTAGAAAAACTCTAATATAACTTTGATTCTGTTAAAATTTCATAAATACTTTAAAATAAAATCTTAAGTTATGAAAACTAAATCTACTCTTGAAAAAGCAGTGAAATTTGTAAGCGATTGTATGTCAATTTTTTCTTGGAAGAATATTTTTGAGAAAAATTTATTGACGCTACTCATTCTTTTTGCGGCTACAATTTCATCAGCACAGTCAGGTTCGTGCAAGGCGACCTTGATTGTCGAAAACAACGGAAACATCAGGAGCACTCCTCTCGATGGAACTTACTACCCAATGGTCCTGACCAACAACAGCTCTTCTACAGACACTTTTGTTTTAAGCTCTAAGAACATTAATTCTTCTTGCGCGAATACTGACGGAAGCTCTACCGCTGGAAATGTTGCGGTCAATACTGATTTTATAGATTCTTCAAGAAGTTCTCTAAGTGAAATCACGCTTAGCGCTGGAGAATCTGTAAATTTTTATATCCACATTACGGTTCCTGCGGGTACCTCAGTAAAAAAATGGTCTTGCAACGAGATTACTGCAACTTCAAAAAACTGTAGCAACTATGCGGTTGATACTGTTTTACACACCTACATCATTAATCCGGTTAATGATTAAACGAGATATATCAAGTTCCTCTAAAATGATTTAAAATGGAAAAACAATTACTTTTTTTAAACAATTTTTTACGAGATATAAAAAAGATACAATTTCTTGTATTATTTCTTCTGTCATCATCAATAGGCTTAGCGCAAACGATAACTACGAACAAAACAGTAACAGCTAATGCAACTAATTGCGGCGTTGTAAATGTAAAAGTAGATATTACGGGTGCAAATCCTATTACCCGAAATTCGGATGTAATTTTGGCGATTGATGTATCAGGTAGTATGGGTAATACTATTTCAGGAGATTTTAAAACCTCGATGGATTACGCTAAAGATGCTGCATTGGCATTTCTTAATCAAGCAAAGGCAAATCCTCAAAACCGAATTGCCATTGTTGCTTATAGTACTACTGCTACATTAAAAATAGGTTTAACTTATTTGAATGCTGCTGGTGTAACACAGATAACAAATCAAATCAATTCTTTACAGGCTACAGATTTAACGAATATCTATGCTGGTATTGTAAGATCTGAAACAGAATTGGAAGCCAATGGCCGTTTTGATTGTAGTACTGCAAGAGCAATAATTCTACTTACCGATGGGGTTACAAACCGAACTGGTACGAACGGAAATACAAGTTGTAGTGTCAGCAAAAATTCTCAATGCGTTACAGATGCTATAAATGCAGCTACAAACGCTAAGACTACTACAAAAAATAGCGTTGTATACAGCAATCAAGTTTTTTCTGTTGGACTATTTGGAGGTATCAGCGGAAATATAAACACAAACAACAGCGATCAAAACATTGCTAAATACACTTTGGATGGTATTCAAGGAAGTGCTGCTTATATTACACAAAGCGGAGCTAATCTTACTACTATTTACAATCAAATTGCTACTCAAATCTCATGGGTTGCTCAAAGTTTGGTTGCTAAAGAAACCATTATTCCTGGCTTTACTATTAGCGCAATTACTACAACCAAAGGTACTGCTTCATTAGCTGGACAAGTGATTACTTGGAATACTGATTTCTTAAACTCAGAAACCATTACTTTAAATTATCAATTGACTCCAACAGGATCTGCTTGTGGAAATCAAACGGTTAGCACATCTACTTTGAATTATCAAAATTCATCGTGTGCCAATGATTCGAAAGCAATAACCAGTCCGAGTTATTTTGTTCCGTGTGCTCCTGTAATTACAGGAACTCTGACAGCATGTGGCTCTACTACTTTGACGGCTACAACAAATGCCGCTTCACCAACATATGTTTGGTACAAAGATAATTCAGTAATACCAAATGAAACTTCATCTACTCTTGTAGCTACAGCGAGCGGAGTTTATAAAGTGAAAGTGAAAAATGGCTCTACTAATTGCGAATTAACTTCTGCTGATGTAACTGTTTCAATTAGCCCAGCGGCTGCACTTGTAGCACCTGCTAATGCAAGTATTTCCGGATGCAACACTGCAGCAATAACAGGACTACCATTTAGCACTGCAAGCGCCAATATAACTCTTGCCCAATTAAACACTGCTGGTGGATCAATCTCTAATAGTGGTGCAATTGGATCTTACACAATATCTTATTCTGATGTTGCAACTGGAACTTGCCCAACTGTAGTTACTCGTACTTTTAAAGTTACGACAAGTTGTGGAAGTGTAACTGCCGTGCAGACTATTTCAATTAACGATACTACTGCGCCTACTTGGACAACTGCAGCTAATGCTCTAAATACGACTTTACAATGTAGTGATACAGCAGGATTGGCAACAGCACAAAATCAAGCGCCTGTTGCTACTGATAATTGCAGCGGAACAGTGACTTACACCAAAACAAGTGGAACATTCACAGCAGGAAATTGTATAAACTCTGGAACTTACACCAACACTTGGACTGCTAAAGATGTCTGTAATAATACATCTAACGTTTTCACTCAAGTAATCACTATTCAAGACAATACTGCTCCTACTTGGACAACTGCAGCAAATGAATTGAATGTTACTCTTCAATGCAGCGATACGGCAGGATTGGCAACAGCTCAAAATCAAGCTCCTGTTGCTACTGACAATTGCGGAGGAACTGTAACTTATACAAAAGTGAGCGGTGCTTTCTCAGCAGGAAGCTGTGCCAATTCTGGAACTTACACCAATACTTGGACTGCTAAAGATGTCTGCAACAATACATCTAGCGTTTTCACTCAAGTAATCACTATTCAAGATAATACTGCTCCTACTTGGACAACTGCAGCAAACGAATTGAATGTTACTCTTCAATGCAGCGATACGGCAGGATTGACAGCAGCACAAAATCAGGCTCCAGTGGCTACAGATAATTGCGGAGGAACGGTGACTTACACAAAAGTGAGCGGTGCTTTCTCAGCAGGAAACTGTGCAAATTCTGGAACTTACACAAACACTTGGACTGCTAAAGATGTCTGCAATAATACATCTGCTGTTTTCACTCAAGTAATCACTATCGAAGATACTACTGCGCCAACTTGGACAACTCAAGCAAATGCATTGAATACAACTCTTCAATGCAGCGATGCGACAGGATTGACAGCAGCTCAAAATCAGGCTCCAGTAGCTACAGACAATTGCGGAGGAACTGTAACTTACACAAAAGTGAGCGGTGCTTTCTCAGCAGGAAACTGTGCAAACTCTGGAACTTACACCAATACTTGGACTGCTAAAGATGTCTGCAATAATACGTCTAGCCTTTTCACTCAAGTAATCACTATTCAAGACAATACTGTGCCAACTTGGACAACTGCAGCAAATGAATTGAACGTTACTCTTCAATGCAGCGATGCGTCAGGATTAACGGCAGCCCAAAATCAAGCCCCTGTTGCTAGTGACAATTGTGGTGGAACTGTAACTTATACAAAAGTGAGCGGAACTTTCACAGCAGGAAACTGTGCAAATTCTGGAACTTACACCAACACTTGGACTGCTAAAGATGTCTGCAACAACACTTCTTCTGTTTTCACTCAAGTGATCACTATTCAAGACAATACTGCGCCAACTTGGACAACTCAAGCAAATGCATTGAATACAACTTTGCAATGCAGCGATGCGGCAGGATTGGCAGCAGCTCAAAATCAAGCGCCTGTGGCTGCTGACAATTGCGGAGGAACAGTGACTTACACAAAAGTGAGCGGTGCTTTCGCAGCAGGAAACTGTGCAAATTCTGGAACTTACACCAACACTTGGACTGCTAAAGATGTCTGCAATAATACATCTAGCATTTTCACACAAGTGATCACTATTCAGGATAATACTTCACCAAACTGGACAACTACTGCAAATGAATTGAATGTTACTCTTCAATGCAGCGATGCAGCAGGATTGACAGCAGCTCAAAATCAAGCGCCTGTGGCTACAGATAATTGTGGCGGAACCGTAACTTACACAAAAGTGAGCGGTGCTTTCGCAGCAGGAAACTGTGCAAATTCTGGAACTTACACCAACACTTGGACTGCTAAAGATGTCTGCAATAATACATCTAGCATTTTCACACAAGTGATCACTATTCAGGATAATACTGCACCAAACTGGACAACTACTGCAAATGAATTGAATGTTACTCTTCAATGCAGCGATGCAGCAGGATTGACAGCAGCTCAAAATCAAGCGCCTGTGGCTACTGACAATTGCGGAGGAACGGTGACTTACACAAAAGTTAGCGGTACTTTCACAGCAGGAAACTGTGCGAATTCTGGAACTTACACCAACACTTGGACTGCTAAAGATGTCTGCAACAATACATCTGCTGTTTTCACGCAAGTGATCACTATTCAGGATAATACTGCTCCTACTTGGACAACTGCAGCAAATGAATTGAATGTTACTCTTCAATGCAGTGATGCGGCAGGATTGACAGCATCTCAAAATCAAGCACCTGTTGCTACTGACAATTGCGGAGGAACAGTAACTTATACAAAAGTGAGCGGTGCTTTCACAGCAGGAAACTGTGCAAATTCTGGAACTTACACCAACACTTGGACTGCTAAAGATGTCTGCAACAATACATCATCAGTTTTTACACAGGTAATCACTATCGAAGATACTACAGTACCAACTTGGACAACTCAAGCAGGCTCTCTAAATGTTACTTTACAATGTAGTGATACTGCAGGATTGACAGCTGCCCAAAATCAGGCTCCTGTTGCCAGTGACAACTGCGGAGGAACAGTGACTTATACAAAAACAAGCGGAATTTTTAGTGTTGGCACTTGTGCAAATTCTGGAACTTACACCAATACTTGGACTGCTAAAGACATCTGTAATAATGCATCTGCTGTTTTCACACAAGTGATCACTATTCAAGATACAAGCATTCCAACTTGGACAACTCAAGCAGGTTCTTTAAATCGTACAGTTGAATGCAGCGACCAACAAGCTATAGCTTCAGCTCAGGCTTTATTTCCAACTGCTTCTGGAGCTTGCGATATTGATTTAACAAACATCACTAAGGTAAGCGGACAGTTTGTTGCTTCTCAAGGATGCGCAAACGCTGGAACATATACCAATACTTGGACTGTAAAAGATGATTGCGGTAACACTTCTGAAACTTTTACACAAGTAATTACAATTCAAGATACTACTGCTCCTACTTGGACAACAGCTCCAACAGCTATAAATGTAACTGTAGAATGTAATGACGCTTCAGGACTTGCAAATGCTCAAGCGATGTTCCCAACGGCTTCTGATTTATGTGATACTGATGTTTCTAACATCACTAAAGTTAGTGGACAGTTTGTTGCTTCTGAAAACTGTGCAAATGCAGGAACATACACTAATACTTGGACAGTAAAAGATGATTGTGGAAATACTTCTAATACTTTCGCTCAAATAATAACAATTCAAGATACTACTGCTCCTACTTGGACAACAGCTCAAACAGCTTTAAATGTAACTGTAGAATGCAGTGACGCAACAGGATTAGCGAATGCTCAAGCAATGTTCCCAACTGCTTCTGATTTATGTGATGCTGATGTTTCTAACATCACAAAAGTAAGCGGACAGTTTGTTCCTTCTCAAGGATGCGGAAATTCTGGCACATACACTAATACTTGGACAGTAAAAGATGATTGTGGAAATACTTCTAATACTTTCACTCAAATAATTACAATTCAAGATACTACTGCACCAACTTGGAATACTGTTGCTGGAACTTTAAATGTAACTTTAGAATGTAGCAATACTGAAGGACTTGCAGCAGCTCAAGCTCAGTTTCCAACAGCTTCAGATTTATGTGATGCTGATGTTTCTAACATCACTAAAGTAAGTGGACAGTTTGTAGCTTCTGAAAGCTGTGCAAATGCAGGAACTTATACCAATACTTGGACAGTAAAAGATGATTGTGGCAATACATCTGCAACTTTCACTCAAGTGATCACCATTCAAGACACTACTGCTCCAATGTTTACTGGCAATCTTCCTTCAGATATTGAAGTATCTTGCGATGCAGTTCCTGAGCCAGCAGAAATGCATGTTTCAGATAATTGTAATGAAGATATACCAATTGTATATTCAGAAACAAAATCAGGTATTGAAAATGATTGTCCTTCTAATTATACTTTGACTCGCACTTGGAAAATTAGTGACTGTGGAGATAATATCACAACTCATGTTCAAGTTATCACTGTAAGAGATAAAACAGCTCCAACTGGAACAGCTCCTCAAAGTGTAACCGTAGCTACTATTGATGCAATACCAGTAGGAAATCCATCAGATATTACAGATGAAGCCGATAATTGCAGCCCAACTGTAAATGTTACTGTTGCTGACACAAACAATGGAGGAAATGGTTGTGATGGAACACCATATATCTTAACCAGAACTTACACTTTAACTGACTGTTCAGGAAACAAAACAGAATTGGTTCAAACCTTTACAGTTGAAAGCAAAGTTACCGTTAGCGGAGTTCCAACAAACACAAGCTGTTTTGGAGGTACAGATGGTAGCATTGCTGTAACAAGTAGTCCTGGTTCAACTGTAGTAATTACAAATGAAAATAATAAAGTTGTAGGAAATACTAATTTGCCAGCAGGAACTTATACATTAACTGCAACTGCACCAGTAAACGGCGAAAATCAAGTTTGTACTGCAACTGCAACAGTTGTGATTACACAACCTACTTATACAGTAAAAATTTCTGGACAAATTATCAATATAGATACTAACACTCCAATCCCAAATGTACCTGTTACTTTAATTCCTCAAGGAACAACTCCAGGGCCAATACAAATGGTTATCACAGGTGCAGACGGAATGTACAGTTTCTCTGGAATGCCTGCAGGAGATTATTTAGTGCAAGTACAAGATGCTAATTTAAATAGTGCTTACCAATTATACCCAGTTGATTCTAGCTTGTTCTTTACAACTCTAGAAGATTGTAAAATCCAAACTCATAATTTCGAATATGGAACTTCAAAACTTCCTGTTCTTGGAGATTACGTTTGGTACGATACCAATAGTAACGGAATTCAAGATGAATGGTATGATGCCAATAATGATGGAGTTATAACTAAAAACATTCCAGATTCAAATGGAGCCGTTGATTACAGCTTATGGGAATGGATAGATCTTAATGGAGACGGAAGCTATACTGGCCCTCTAAATGTTGGAGAATTAAATGCCGGTGGTTTCGGAAATGCACTTAGTCCGAATGTAATTGTTGATGGTCCAAATGGATATCATAAAGAAGTTATTATAGGAATTGCAGGATTCTGGAGAGACCGTCCAGAAAGCGAAAATCCATATGGAGAATACACTGTAAAATTAGTTCGAGATGCAAATTTCGACACAATGGCTGCTAACTTAGGATTTACTGGCTTAGTGAAAGTTATTCCTTCAATGTCTGGAAAAAACATAACTGGAAAAACAAATAAAACGCAATTACATACCGTTTGTAAAACAACAACAGATAGCGGATATGTCGTAAATGTGACTCCAGAAGATTTGGTTCATTTAGATCTTGATTTCGGTGTAAGCTGTAAAGAATACAAAGATATTGTTGCTAATGATGACGCTGCAGGTCCAATTGCAGGAGTAAATCACACTACAACTAATGTTTTAAATGTATTAACAAATGACACCTTAGAAGGAAATCCGATAACTGCATCTGAAGTAATTATAACAACAGTAACACCAAATGAATTTTTACAATTAAATAGTGATGGATCTGTTGATGTATTGCCAAATGCTCCAATTGGGACTTTAACAATGGTATATCAAATCTGTGAAGCCGATCAGGCAGACAACTGCGATACTGCAACTGTTACTGTTACAATCGAAGCTCCTGTAATGACCGTTACTGCAAACTCAATATGCGTAAATGATGTTCCTTACATCGATTATGTGGTAACTCCTGTAAACTTTACTCCTGTAAATGGCGTAACAATTGCTTGGGCTGACAGTAACAACAATGTCGTAACAACAATGGAGAATCAGCCATTAAGTGGTCGTGTATTATGGCCAGGAGCAGTTGTAGACGAACAAGGAAAAGGAATTGACTGGCCAGGCTGGATTTTTGAAAACAACAGATGGGTTGAAGGAGCGGATGGATTTGAAAAATTACGTCCAACCACTAATGTAACTTTCACTGTTAATCCGAGTCAGACTATTACAATTAATTATCCACCGGCAGATCCTTATTGTACTGCAAGACCAACATTTGCAATAGTTGCTAATGATGATAATCCTGCACCGATAATAGGAGGTCCAACACAAACTACGGTAGGGAACGTTTTAACAAACGATACATTAAATGGTACTCCAGTAAATATAAATGATGTAACATTAACTACAACTGTACCTGATCCTACAGGATCAATAACAGTTAATACTGACGGAACTATAAGTGTTGCAGCAAATACACCAGGCGGCACTTATACATTGACTTACCAAATTTGCGAAAAGGCTGATTTTGGCAACTGTGATACTGCGATAGTGACTGTTATAGTGATTTCTCCTATAGTAGCAAATGATGATACCTTCAGTAATATTGGATGTAACTCTTTCGGAATAGTAGGTAATCTATTAAGCAATGACTTAATAGGAAGAACTCCTATAACAATAGATTTAGTAAACTTCACCCTTATTGCAGAAGGAAACAATACCAAAACAGATCCAAATATTACTGTTGATGGTTCTGGAAATCTAAATGTATCTAGCTTGACACCAGCGGGAACTTATACTTACAGCTATACAATCTGTGACAAATTAAATGCTGAAAATTGTGATTCTGCAACGGTTACAATTATAGTGATTCCAAAAGGTGTTGTAGAAGTTAGAGGCTCAGCATGTAACGATGATTCAACATTGGTTAACTTAAGTAGCCTGCTTCCTGAAGGAAGTCCTTTAACAGGAGTTTGGTTAGATAGAAACAATACCAATGCTCTTCAGGGAGGCATTCTTAATCCGTTTGGTTTAGCATTAGGCAATTACGCTTTTGAATATGTGATAGCCGATGAAAGATGTCCAAGAAGTGTAGTTTTAAACATGGAAATCAATGATGATTGTAAAGTCTTAGCTTGTGGTAATGTGTTAGTTCATAATGCTTTCTCTCCAAATGGTGATAACATAAACGATTTCTTCAAAATTGACAATATTGATGAAACAACTTGTTATCCAGGAAATACTGTCGAAATATATAATCGCTGGGGAGTTTTAGTTTTTGAAACTACAAATTACAACAATACAACAAATGCTTTTGATGGAACTTCAAGAGGAAGAACCACTGTTAAGCAATCTGATGGACTACCAACTGGAACTTATTTTTACATTATTACCTATAAATCTCTAGATGGAAACAACAATGTTCAAGATCACAAATTAAACGGGTATTTATATCTATCAAAATAACAATTAAAAAATACGCTGTAAAAGCTCTTTTACAGCGTATTTAAAAAAGTTGATTTTTTGACTAATCGCGATTAAGAACACATTGAAATTCAATGTTATAAAAAGTCAATAGTAATTATTAAATTAATAAAATCTACTATGAGAACAAAATTATTTTTCTTCGTCATTCTGTTAGTTACATGTTCAGGGTATTCACAGCAAGATGCACAGTATACACAGTATATGTATAACACAATAAATATAAATCCTGCCTATGCAGGTTCTCGTGGAGCATTTAGTGTTTTTGGCCTTTATCGTACCCAATGGGTAGGACTTGATGGAGCACCAGAAACAAGCAGTTTCTCAATCAATACACCAATAAACAATAGCAGACTTGGTGTAGGAGCCTCAATAGTTAGTGACAAAATTGGTCCAACAAATGAAAACAACATCTCAGCCGACGTGTCTTACACCATTCAGACATCGGCAGATTTTAAACTTTCATTTGGTATCAAAGGAACAGCAAATATTTTCAATTTAGATGTAAGCAAATTAAATCCTGGAGATCAAGGCGATCCTCAATTTCAGGATTTAAATAACAAATTTACTCCAAATGTTGGTGCCGGAGTTTACTGGCATTCTGATAAGGCATATATTGGTTTATCTGTTCCTAATTTTATTGAAACAAATCGTTATGACAATAATGATGTTGCAATTTATAAAGACAAAATCAATTACTACTTAATTGGAGGTTATGTATTTGATCTTGATAAATATCAATATATAAAATTTAAACCCGCTATTTTAACCAAAATGGTTCAAGGAGCACCACTGCAAGTAGATTTATCAGCCAATTTTATGTTCTACGATAAATTTATGATTGGTGCGGCCTATAGATGGAGCGCTTCTTTAAGCGCAATGGTTGGATTTCAAATCACAGACGGACTTTATTTAGGTTACGGTTATGATAGAGAAACCACCAAATTAAACAATTATAATTCAGGTTCACACGAAATTTTCCTGCGCTATGAATTCTTCTCAAACAGAGGCAAAATGACAACTCCTCGTTTCTTCTAAAAATAAGGTATCATGAAAAACTATACACTACTTTTCGTTACAATTATAGGCGCTTTTTCATTTAGCTGTTATGCTCAGCAGTCAAAGATAAATTCTGCAGACAAAAAATATGACAACTATGCCTATGTAGATGCAATTAAAATTTATGAAAAAGTTGCGAATAAAGGCTACAAATCTGAAGACATGTTTAAAAAACTGGGAAATGCCTATTATTTCAATTCAGATTTTGAAAATGCAGCAAAATGGTACGGTGAATTATTTGCAATGAACCCAACAAATGTTGAACCAGAGTACTATTTTAAATATGCACAATCTTTAAAATCAACTGGAGATACAGCTAAGGCAAATAAACTTTTGGAAGAATTTAATGCTGTCTCAAAAAATGATAATAGAGGTAAACTTTATAAAGATGATGTAAACTATTTGGACCAGATAAAAGCAAATTCTGGGAGGTACCAGATAGAAAACGCGGGTATAAATAGTAGGTACTCCGACTACGGATCATTTGTTTACAATAACAAAGTTTATTTTGCATCTGCGAGAGATACCGGAAATTTCACGCAACGCAAACACAAATGGACAGGAGAATATTTTACTAATATTTATGATGCTGATTTAGATCCCGCAACTGGCACCGCATCAAAAGTAAATAAATTTAAATCGGCCATTAACACCAAATTTCATGAGGCTTCTCCTGTTTTCACAAAAGACGGAAAAACAGTTTATTTTACAAGAAACAATTACATCGACGGAAAAAAAGGTAAAGACGAAAGCAAAGTCACTTTAATCAAGCTTTACAAAGCTGAGCTAGGAAAAGATAATAAATGGACGAATATTGCTGAGCTTCCTTTCAATAGCAATAATTACAGCACGGCGCACCCAGCCCTTAGTCCAGATGAAAAAACATTGTATTTTGCCTCTGATATGCCTGGCTCTCTTGGAGAATCTGATTTGTATAAAGTGAGCATAAATCCAAACGGTGGTTATGGTCCGCCTGAAAATCTCGGAAATACAATTAACACAGAAGGAAAAGAAACGTATCCGTACCTAACTTCTGAAAACGAGATTTATTTTGCTTCTGATGGGCATCCAGGTTTAGGAGGTTTGGACGTTTTTGTGGCCAATATTGATAATAATGGAAAAATAAGCAATATTCAAAATGTGGGAGCTGATGTCAATTCTCCAAAAGATGATTTCGCTTATATCATTGATCCAGAAACAAGAAGAGGTTTTTTCTCTTCCAATAAAGATGGCGGACAAGGTTCTGATGACATCTATAGATTTCTAGAAACAAGAAGACTAAAATGCATCCAAGAACTTTACGGCACAATAACAGATGCTGAAACAGGAGTTACACTTCCAGGAGCAAAAGTCACTTTATATGATGATCAGATGAATCTTAAAAATTCTGCCATTGCAGATGCCTCTGGTTTATACACTTTTGATGTAGAATGCGGAAAAACATATTATGTAAGAGCTGAAAAACCAGAATATACAACCAGAGAACTAAGTGTCACTATTGAAAAAGCAAGCGGCAAAACCAGTCTTCCTATTGCATTGGAAAAAGCGACTTGCAAGGTTACTGTGGGTGATGATTTAGGAAAATGTTTCGGAATCAAAATGATTTACTTTGATTTAGATAAATCTAATATTAGAACTGAAGCAGCTCTTGATTTAGAAAAAATACTAGTGGTTTTGAACGATTATCCAACTATGAAACTTGATATCCGTTCACACACAGACAGTAGAGCTTCTAATCAATACAATGAAGCTTTATCTGATCGTAGAGCAAAATCGACTGTTCAATGGTTGATTAAAAACGGAATCGCTCCAAACCGCTTGACCGGAAAAGGCTATGGCGAAACAGAGCTTGTAAACAAATGCTCAGACGGAGTTCCATGTACTGAGGCAGAACATCAAGCCAATAGACGAAGCGAATTTATTATTACCGCTTTATAACCCAAAATAGATTAACAAAAAAAGGCTGCCTATATGGCAGCTTTTTTAATTTAAAAAGTCGTTGCAATTCTATGAATTACAACGACTTTTAAAAAACCAACCTGTTCAATATTCTTTTATAACTTAACAAAAATGTTAGTGTAATATTTTTTTCCTGTTGCAGCATCTGTTGTTACAGATAATCCGAAATGGGTAAAATCGCCAACTATATTTTCTTTGTGACCTGGACTATCAAGCCAAGCTCTTACAGCTGCCTCTGGAGTTTTGTAATTGTAGGCAACATTTTCCCCCACTTTTTTTGCTCCTAATACGCTAGTCATATTATTAGATCTGGCAACAAAATCGTTATGATCTACAACATTATTCTGAATCATGTATTTATTATGCTCTTCACATTTATAAGAAATGTGATTTACTCTTTCTAAAGTATTTAAACCAATACTCACACGGTATTCGTTTATCAACTTCATTGTCTCTATTTCGGTATCGTTGTAGGAGTAGTTTGCAACAAGTGCTTGTGTTGGACTAGTGGTATCCAAGCTTGCTTCAGCGGTATCAGCAGAACATGCGTTCATTGCGACTAAAATCGCAATGAACAACATGGTGCGCATAATCTTTTTCATAATCATCAGCATTTAGCGGGTTTAAAGTAAATGTTGGGGCAAATCCTTTAAATTTATTTTTGAATTAAATTTAGTTTGTTTTTGTCTATACCAAACATATTCAATTCACCGTTAAAGTGCAAAATTAATCGACGAAATACACGTATTTTTATTTTTACTATATAAATTTCCTACGTAAAACACTTTTAAGAAGACAGTCTTTCTATCTTCCAAGAAAAATCTGACTGACTTGTATATCGAATTCTATCGTGAAGTCTATTTGGTCTTCCTTGCCAAAATTCAACTTGTAACGGAGTCACAATATAACCTCCCCAATTTTCGGGTCTAGGAATTGATTTTCCTTCAAATTCAGTTTCCAGTTTTTTTAAGTTTTCTTCTAAAAAAGTTCGTGACGGAATCACTTCACTCTGATGCGAAACTATAGCGCCTAGCTTACTGCCATCAGGACGTGAATCAAAATAATTATCAGAAATAATTTCAGATGTTTTCTGCGCGATTCCTTTTATAATAACCTGACGTTCCATTTCTTGCCAGAAAAAAGACAGACAAATATTCGGATTTGCTTCAATAGCTTTTCCTTTTTCAGAATTATAATTGGTATAAAATATAAATCCTTCTTCCGAAAATTTCTTCAATAAAACCACACGAGATTTTGGAAAACCATCCAATCCAATTGTCGAAACCGTCATGGCATTCACCTCCCCGCTTCCGCCAAAATCCTCAACCTCATGAAACCATCGGTTAAAAAGATTAATCGGATCTTCCGGAATATTAGTTTCTAATAATTCACTTTTCTCGTAAGACTTTCTATAATTGCTTAAATCGTTCATGATTTATTATTTTAGATTGCTAATTTTAGATTTCTCTAAATCCAACTCATAATTTATAACTTATAACTCAAAACTAAGACCGTCATCTCCCAAAAGAACATTTGGAAAAACTTCTTCCGCTTCTTTCTTAAATGGCTCTATTCCATCGTAACGTGTTGAATAATGACCTAAAATTAATTGTTTTACGTTTGCTTTTAAAGCAATTTTCGCTGCTTCTTTTGCAGTTGAATGCAACGTTTTTTCAGCTAATCTTGCTTCCGATTCTAAAAACGTTGATTCGTGGTATAAAACATCTGTATTCTGAATAATCGGAATTATCGCTTCGTTATAAACCGTATCAGAGCAGAAAGCATAACTCTTTGTTGGCGGCGGATCAAAAGTCAGTTTTTCATTTTCAACCACAGTTCCATCATCAAGCGTAATATCGCTTCCGTTTTTGATTTTCTGATAATAAGCCACATGAATATCATAACGCTGAACTGCTTCAACATCTAATTTTCTTTCATCTGGTTTTTCTTGAAAAAGAAATCCGTTTGTGTAAACGCGATGTTTTAACGGAATCGTTTTTACAATAACCTTTTTATCTTCAAAGATAACTTCGCTTTCTTTCGATTCTAATTCGTGGAAAAACAAAGAATACGTTGTCCAAGATTCCGTCAATTTTAATTGAAGCAGAATCAGTTCTTTAATTCCTTTAGGACCGTAAATATGTAAATCTGTAGTTCTTCCTAAAAGTGAAAAAGTTGAAATAGTTCCAATCAATCCATACAAATGATCTCCGTGAAGATGTGAGATAAAAATGTGATTGATCTTCGAGAATTTAATCTTGTTTTTACGAAGCTGTACCTGAGTTCCTTCGCCACAGTCAATTAAAAACAATCTGTTCTTAATCTCTAAAACCTGCGAAGTCGGATTAGTAAGCGTTCTGGGAGTTGCGGCATAACAGCCAAGTATAGTTAATTTCATTATTAATTTTAGATTTTAGATCGCAGATTTTAGATTACAAATATTTTAGATTCAGCATTCAAAAATCTAAAATCTAAAATCAGAAATCTAAAATCAAAAACCTAGGTCTCTTTCGATTTCTTCCATTTCGATAATATCGTGTGCTTCCAAAAGAGAAGGAACTACCGCCAATTTATCTGAAATAGCATTAAAATCAAGATCTGTTGCTACTATAACAAACGATTTTTTTGCTTTTTTCTGAACTTTAGAAAGCGGTAAAAAAGCTTTTAAATCATTTTCTGAAACATTAGAATCTGAAGATAAATCGATTATAATATTTTGTTTTTCAAAGGTTTTAATTTGTTGCGTTACTTTTTCCAAGAAAGCATTTACATCTCCTTGTGTATCTTTAATAGTAACGGTATGTCCTTTTTGATCTACTTTCATTTTTTAATTTATGGGGCTTATAAAAATTGATTTTCTGAGAGCTAAGGTACGAAGTTTTTTTATAGTTTTCAGTCGCAGTCACAGTATTCAGTTTTTTACTATGACTGTAAACTGTCTGCTTAAAAGGGTTTTCAGTCTTTGTTTTTAAGTTTTCAATAACTGAAAACCGTGACTGTGACTGAACACTTAAAGCCTACTGAATCTTAGATGCCAAAAGATAAATAACCGCCATTCTAATTGCTACACCATTCTCAACCTGATTCAAAATCACAGAATGATCAGAGTCAGCAACTTCAGAAGTAATCTCTACTCCTCTATTTATTGGTCCCGGGTGCATGATTACGATTTCTTTTCCAAGAGAATCCAAAAGCGGTTTATCAACTCCGTATTGCTGTGCGTACTCACGTGTTGATGGGAAGAAATTCACATCCATACGTTCGTTTTGTACTCGAAGCATATTCGCGACATCACACCATTCTAGAGCTTTACGTAAATTCGGTTCAACCGTAACTCCAAGAGATTCAATATATCTCGGAATTAGCGTTTTTGGCCCACAAACTTTTACTTCAGCACCTTGCATTTGCAAAGCATATATGTTTGATAAAGCTACTCTCGAATGCAGAATATCACCCACAATCACCACTTTTTTTCCAGCCACATCGCCCAATTTTTCTCTGATCGAATAACTGTCCAATAAAGCTTGCGTTGGGTGTTCGTGCGCGCCGTCACCTGCATTTACGATACTCGCTTTGACATTTTTAGATAAAAAATAAGCCGCTCCGGGATTGGAGTGGCGCATTACAACCATATCAACTTTCATCGAAAGGATATTATTTACAGTATCAATCAAGGTCTCTCCTTTTTTAACCGATGATTGAGCTGCAGAAAAACTGATAACATCAGCAGATAAACGTTTCTGCGCTAATTCGAAAGAGAGTTTGGTTCTGGTACTGTTTTCGAAGAAAATATTGGCAATGGTAATATCTCGTAATGAAGGAACTTTTTTAATTGGCCTATTAATGACTTCTTTAAAATGATCTGCCGTTTCAAAAATCAGGTTAATATCATTCTCGTTGATATATTTGATTCCTAATAAATGATTTACGCTTAATTCTTTCATTTTTCTTTCTTTAATATTATTTGTCAAATTCTGAATGACGAAATAGTCGGCATTCAATGCTTCTTTAAAGAGCTGCTACTCTATTGGATCATTCTGTCTATAACTTCACTGTAATCTTGCAAATCTCTTCCGTCTTCATCATAAATCTGCTGCCATCTGAAACCCGGAATTTCAATTTTCCTTTTAGCAGATCCGTCCCAGTTGATTTTAAATCCATTATTCTTAAGAACTTCAGCTACTTTGTTACCCACTTTTACAGTAGTTTCTTCATCTGAATTATCTACTTTCTGAAAAGCGATAAACAAACTCGGTTCCTCTTGAATTACAGCTCTAGCCAAATCTTGTTCGTGATAAAAGCAATAACCGTCAGATTCGACTCCGTTATTTCTAAGATCTCTTTCAACCTCAACCACTTCGTATTCGCCGTCGCTTGTTGTATATCCAGCATTATGAAGCGCAATGATATTCTGATCGCATAAATCATCAAACGCATTTATAAGCTTTTCAGTATCTGTTGGGCTTTCCCAATTTTTACTTTCTTCTAATAACTTTTGGTATTCTTCGTCGATTTTTTCAAAAGCCCAAGCTTCAGAAATTTCATCTTCAAATTCGTTGTCTTCGATCTCTTCCATGATGTTATCCTTGATATCATCAATAGAAAGAAACCCCATTCTAACCTGATTAAAAATTGACTCGTAAATAAACTCTTCGTTCTCTGTCATTCTTTATTGTTTAATCATTTAATTAATTAATCGTTTATGTCGTTTTCCCGATTAAACAATTAACCGGTTAACCGATTAAACTAATTTGTCACTAAGTGAACTACGTCTTCGCCGTCGTTTTCTTTCCAGCTTACAATCACTTTTTCGCCATTAATAGCATCTACCTGACGACCACGATAATCAGGCTGAATTGGCAAATGACGGCTGAAACGTCTGTCGATTAAAACCAACAATTCAATTTCTGAAGGTCTTCCAAAAGATTGAATAGCAGTTAATGCAGAACGAATGCTTCGGCCTGTAAACAAAACGTCATCAATAAAAATGACTTTTTTGTCTTCAACTATAAAATTGATTTGAGTTTTGTTGGCTTCAAGTGGTTTTTCTGTACGACGAAAATCATCTCTAAAAAAAGTAATATCCAAATAACCCAAAGAAATTTCAGGAACTTGGTATTCGTTTTCTAATATTTGTTTTAAACGTTCAGCTAAAAAAACGCCTCTTGGCTGAATTCCCACTAAAATAGTATTTGAAAAATCAAGATGTTTTTCGATTAACTGACAAGCCAAACGGTGAAGTATGATAGTAACTTCTTTTGAATTAAGTAATACTTTCTGGCTCATAATTAATTGTAATGATTGATCGGGCAAATATACGGAATCTGATTTTATTTGTTGGGGTGTTGAGCGGAGAAATGTTTTCTTGATTACATTAATAATTGAATTTGATTTTATAAGATTATTGCTATTATTTTAGATTAAAAATATAAATTAGCATTTCTAGAATAAAACTTACAATATTACATCACTTCTTACTAAAATTTCATGGACGTTTTAAATTCCTTTTTTAGCAACATCAAAGACAAACTTACTAATCCATTCTTCGGAACTTTAATAATAGTTCTATTAATACATCATTGGCAATTATGGTATGCTATTTTTAATTTTGATAATGATTGCACATTAAATGACAAAATTGCTTTTATAAAAAATTATACTGCAACGGATTTAACATCTTGGTGTGTTTTATCCGATGTGTTGCATGCAATATTTTTTATGTTGTTAGGCTATTTAATAATTATAGCAACTAGAAGTTTAGTTTTATATATTGAATTTGGACTCATGCCGTCTATTACTGGTAAAATTGTAAATAAAGATGTCGTGAGAAAAAGTGAATACGATGATGTAGTTAAAGAACGTGAGCAATATTTTGATCAATATGAAGAACAAAGAAAAAATGTTAGACTTTTTTCTAAAACAATTGATGAACAAACTGAACAAATAAAATCAAAAGATAGCGATTTACTAAAACAAAGTGAAACTATCAGTACTTCAATAAAAGATCTAGATTACACCAAGAAAAAATTAACCAAAGAACAAGACGAAAAAGTAAAGCTATCAGATGAGATTAAACAATTAAATAATTCTCTAGATCAACTAGAGAAAGACTTTGATGTAAAGGTAAGACAAGTCCAAATTTTCAATAATTTATTTGATGGAGAAAATACAGCTTTTTATTACGCCCCTGAAAATTTCCCTCCAACAGTTATTAATAAAGTTCGAGAACTTAAAAGTGAAGGAAAATGGCAAACTTTTCTATCGCTAGCACGTTTTTTCTACAATGGTGGATCAATAGGGGGCGAAGCTTTATCTGAAATGATTGATAAAGGAATAGCATTTGAAAGAGGTAGTCGTCAAGATTTTACTCCAATTGGAGAAATAATTTGGAGATATCATGATATTTTTGAAGATTATAATTGAGAATTAAGTGGATTTATTAAAATAGCTATCCATAGTAAACATTCGAACTCCAAATCCTAAAACATTTCCAAAAAATTCTATAACACATTTTCCTGATTCTTGAAGTAATTTTAATAATGAATTTAAAAACTCAAAATCATGCAAAATAAAATACTTAGATTGTTAATGGTATTCGTAATACTGTTTTCATTTACAAGCTGTGAATTAGTTGGAGACATTTTTAAAGCCGGAATGGGATTCGGGATTTTTATCGTAATTTTTATTATTGCGATTATTATCTGGATCTTTGCTAAAATGTTCGGTAAAAAATAAGACATAAAAAAATCCCCGTTATCTTCATAACGGGGATTTTTGTTTATTAAAGATTGTACATCTTTTTTCTTTGTTCCTGAATCTTTTCATCATCAAGATATTCGTCAAATGTCATGTAACGGTCGATAACTCCGTTTGGTGTCAATTCTACAATTCGGTTACCAACAGTTTGAGCAAACTCGTGGTCATGTGTTGTGAAAATCACAGAACCTTTAAAGTTTTTCAATGAGTTATTGAAAGCTGTAATAGACTCCAAATCTAAGTGATTTGTTGGCTCATCAAGCATTAAAACGTTAGCGCGCTCCATCATCATTCTAGAAAGCATACAACGCACTTTTTCTCCTCCTGATAAAACTCTAGATGTTTTTAAAGCTTCTTCTCCAGAGAAAATCATTTTTCCTAAGAAACCTCTAATGAAAACCTCATCACGCTCTTCTTCCGTTTTAGCGTACTGACGTAACCAGTCTACTAAACTTAAATCATTTTCGAAGTAATCGTGGTTTTCAGCTGGCAAGTAAGCTTGGTTGGTTGTAATTCCCCAATCAAAGTTTCCTGTATCTGCTTTTTGTTCGTTATTTAAAATTTCGTAGAAAGCAGTTGTTGCACGAGAATCTTTAGAGAAAAGAACGATTTTATCGCCTTTTGCCATATTCAAGTTAATATCCTTAAATAAAACTTCCCCATCTACAGAAGCAGATAAGTTTTCTACGTTTAAGATTTGATCTCCAGCTTCACGATCCTGATCGAAGATAATCGCAGGGTAACGACGGCTTGAAGGTTTGATTTCAGAAATATTCAATTTCGAAATCATTTTTTTACGAGAAGTTGCTTGTTTCGATTTCGCCACGTTTGCACTAAAACGACGAATAAATTCTTCCAACTCTTGTTTCTTCTCTTCTGCTTTTTTGTTTTGCTGCGCACGTTGTTTTGCCGCTAATTGGCTAGACTCGTACCAGAATGTATAGTTTCCTGAGTAGTGATTGATTTTTCCGAAATCAATATCAGAAATATGTGTACAAACCGCATCTAAAAAGTGACGGTCGTGAGATACAACGATTACAGTGTTTTCGTAGTTTGCTAAGAAGTTTTCTAACCAAGCGATTGTCTCGAAATCCAAATCGTTGGTAGGCTCATCCATAATCAATACATCAGGATTTCCGAAAAGTGCCTGCGCCAAAAGCACACGTACTTTCATTTTTCCTTCCATATCACTCATTAAAGTGTAATGATCTGCTTCTGTGATTCCTAAGTTAGACAACATCGCAGCAGCGTCAGAATCGGCGTTCCATCCGTTCATTTCTTCAAATTGAACTTGCAATTCTCCAATTCTATCAGCGTTTTTGTCGTTGTAGTCTAAATAAAGTTCATCCATTTCTTTTTTAACAGCGTACAAAACTTTATTTCCCATCAAAACCGTTTCCAAAACCGTATGCTCATCGAACAAGTTGTGATTTTGAGTTAAAACCGACATACGTTTTCCCGGTTCTAAGTGAATATGTCCAGAAGTTGGATCCATATCACCTGAAATGATTTTAAGAAATGTAGATTTCCCAGCACCATTGGCTCCAATAACGCCGTAAATGTTTCCGTGAGTGAAAGTTGTATTTACTTCGTCAAACAAAATTCGTTTGCCAAATTGAACTGATAAATTATTGACTGTTAACATGAATGTCTTTTTAATTAATTTGGTGCAAAAGTACGGAAAAAGGTTCAGAGTTGCAAAGGTGTAAAGGTGCTAAGTTTTTTTTCTTTGAAGAAGTATTTTCTCGCAATCCCGATAGCTATCGGGAGCGAAGACGCAAAGTTTTGTTTTGCCACACGCACTATCACACAATCTTGTCATTTCGACGAAGGAGAAATCTCCGCAAGAAACTCTACAAAGATTGGCTTATTGTTGCGGAGCTACTTGCGGAGATTTCTCCTTCGTCGAAATGACAAAAATGGGGTTACTTTGCTATAAAAACCTTGCGCCTTTGCGACTCTGCGAGATTCTATTACAGTTTGCTTTCTTTCGCTAAAGCGACTTCTAAACTTTCAAAATTAGGAAGCACTTTTGAAATTATGCCTTCTTTATTAATAATAAAATGTGTTGGGAAAGAATTCAGCTGTAAAGCATTATTCATGTATTCTTTCATATCTGGAATTACTGAATAGGACAACGGTTTTCTCGCTAAAAACGTTTTTAATTGTTCTGGAGAATCTTCGGCCAAACTCATGAAAACAATGTCTTTTCTATCTTTGTAATCTTCAACTAATTTATTGACTTGCGGAAACTCTCTAATGCAAGGCGTACAGTGAATGTACCAGCATTTTATGACGATGATTTTTCCTTTCATGGATTCGTTGGTAACCAAATTTCCGTTTAAATCTTTGAATGAAAATTGTGGAAAAGCAGTTCCTTCCATCTTGTAGTTTTTGTAAGCATCAAAACCAATTTGATTGATTGTTGCTTTTATACTTGTATCTGTTTTGGGCTGAATTTTGAATAGTTTATAAACGTAAATATTCGCTTCTGATTTTAATCGAACTGGAATGAAATTTCCGTTTGCCAGTTGATCTAAAAAAGCTTCTTTTGAGATTTCTTTTGATTGAGAATCAAGTGCAGTGAAATCTCTGGAAAGCATTATTCCTTTATTATAAACCGACCATTGCTCATAAGTTTTCTGAATTTGTAAGGGATCAACTTCTGGATTTCCGAATTTATTTTGAGCTGTACTTATTGTAAAAATAAAGAGAAGTGTAATTAGAGGAATGAATTTCTGCATGGATTCTGAAACAATTGTATTTGATTTCAAAAGTAGTGAAAGTTTTTTAACCGCAAAGACGCAAAGGTTTACGCAAGGTTCGCAAAGTTTTTTTCTTTATTTTGATTGAAAACTGAGTAATTCAGCAAGTTCAATTTTAAAAGCATTTGCAATTCTTATGAGTGTTTTTATACTTGTATTTATTTTTGCTCTTTCAATTCTACTAATTTGATTTCTGGGAATATCGCATTCATTAGCTAACTGCTGTTGAGACAAACCTTTTTTTTCACGTAGTCCTTTTATGTGAAGTCCAAGATTTACAATAAAAATTTCTTCTGAAATATTCATAAGTCAAAAGTCTTAATTATTTTTAAAAAAAATTGACACAAATATGTATCAAACCTTATATATTTGCAAAAAACATAAGATTATGACTACACAAAACCTTTCACATGAAACTCAAACTAGACTAAACAATCTTTTTATAGATGAAATTGATTGTAAAGAAATGGCAAAAATAATACGAGAAGTAAATAATGCACTTTCACTATGTATTATGAGAGATTGCGAAACCATCAAATTTGGTGTAAAGAATATTGATGATAGTTTTTATTGGCTTAATAAACTCGCAGAAGTTTTAGATCCTTATTTGGATGCTTAGAAATTGTTTAAAAACAAAAAAACCTGGCAGTAAAACTACCAGGTTTCTCTTTAGAGTTATTTCTTTTTTAGTTTTTTAGAACTGGTAAAAAAGATGTATCCATAATATATTTTTTAGGGTCTTGCGGATCAATCAAAACTCTTATTTCTTCAATATTTAAAAAATCAGTTGGGTCAAACCAAATATTATCGCTTTTAAAAACATATAAATCTTTTGTATGCGGGTCCTGCCATTGGCTACAAATTTGAAACGGATTTCTTCCGTTTACAGCATAACCAGTATTTAACTGAACTTGCGTGAATTTTGTTGAAATGGGTTTACCTGTTTCTCGCAAATTCTCTGTTTTCTTATTTTGCAACCATGCAATTACAATTATTACAGAACCGATTATAAAGAAAATAGCTCCCAATATGCTTAAAATTAACGGCCCTAACCATAAAGAAAAGAATCCATTAATACTTGCATCATGCGGATTTTGCGGATCATATAGCATTTCAACATTTTCTCCTTCACTGTAACTTGGAGGATTGCTGCTAACTGATGAAAAATATTTAATCTCTTGCCCCTTTTTTGTTTTAAAAACAACGACAGGAGCATAAGTGGTTGATTTATCAGATCTTTTAGCAATTAACTCGACAACAGTTCCTTGAACACGATCTGCCTTGTCTAAAAATTCCTGTTTGCTTTGATAAAGGTAAAATGCGCCAGCAAGCAAAGCCACTCCTATTGCAGAAAAAAGATACTTAATAACAGATAAGACTTTCATAAATTACATTGATTAGGTTTGCAGTAAAAATAGTATGAAATATATTTATTAGCAATATCTAAACAGGCAAAAACGAAATATCCATATAATATTTGGTCGGATTATTTGGATCAATCAAAACGTTAATTTCATCTGTTTTTATATATTCAATTGGATCAAACCAAATATCATCACTTTCAAAAAAATAGGTTTTATTCGTTTTTGAGTCTATCCATTCACTACAAATAAAATAAGGATTTCTTCCGTTTACTACTAAACTATAATTTAACTGTACTTCTGTAAATTTTGTTGAAATGCGTTTCCCATTAGACATAAGATATTCTTTTTTCCTTTGCTTTTTAATTCCGTTAAGAATAATTAAAAACCCAACCAAAAAGAATGCAGTTCCCAAAATCCCAATAATTAATGGCGCCAACCATAAAGATTCAAAATCATTAATATCTGCCTTATTTGGTTCTTCGGAATTGTATATAACTTCCACTGTTTCTCCTACACTATAACTTGGCGGATTACCACTTACTGACGAAGGAAACTCAATTTTATGATCTTCTTTTGTAATAAAAGAGATGACTGGGGTATACATTATTGAATTATTTGACCTTTTACTAATTAATTCAACGACG
The DNA here is from genome assembly GCF_042436695.1 of Flavobacterium sp. HJSW_4. Classification (NCBI taxonomy): domain Bacteria; kingdom Pseudomonadati; phylum Bacteroidota; class Flavobacteriia; order Flavobacteriales; family Flavobacteriaceae; genus Flavobacterium; species Flavobacterium sp. HJSW_4. Next base: position 29,811 of record NZ_JBHNPP010000010.1, on the reverse strand, counting down.
GTCCCTTGTGCAGTCTCTGCGCTTTTTAAAAAAGTTAGTTTACTAAAATAAAGATATATGGCGGTAAATAATAAAACCATGCCAATAGCTGTAAAAACATATTTGATAATCGAAATAATTCTCATTCTTACTCTTTTAAAATTTGCACAAAAATAATTTCATTGGTTTTATTTGTTAATCAAAACAAGCTTTTTTTCTATTAAAAAAAGACATTTTCTAACTCTTCTTTTGCTATCAAAAAATAAAAAAACCTGGCAGTAAAACTACCAGGTTCATAATGTGCGTCTTTAGGCAAAAACCAAATAACAAATTACCTAAAGCCACATTTGTTAGAAATAAAATAGATTAAAACATAAATAACCAAACTCAATTTTAATCGTCCCGTTTTTTTATTTCTAGATTTTCAATTCTTTTTTAGTTTAAAAAGTTCATTACTTTATATGATTTTCTGTTTCCAGATTTATCAGTTACGATCACAACAAACACTTGTTTACTTGCAAAACTGTGGCTGTGAAGCAAAACCTCTTTGTTGTTTTGAATATTTCTATGACTTACAATAGTTTGTCCAATTGTGTTAAATACGTCAACTTGAGCAATATCTTCATTGTCATTTGAGACAGCCAAAGCATTGTCTTTAAAATAAGCCACCGTTGTATTATTCGATGCAGAAATAGTATCAACTGCTAATACTTTTGCCGTTGCTTGTGATGCAAAATAGGCCGCATAAGCTTTAGATAATTCAGATGAATTTCCACAAGAAGAGGCATCCCAGTTTACAGACCAAGTCATCAAACCTCTTAAAGAAGGATATGGTCCGCCAGGCTGCATTGTGTATGTTCTTCCTGTAAAATTGGTTCCGTTTCTTAAATAATCCATAGCATTAATTCCCTCTGTAGGCGTTAGATAACCGCTACCTGCTGCACTTGGACAAGCTGGCAATGCAATAAGAACTTTTGAAGCTGGCAAACCATCAAAATGCATTCCTGTTGAAGCGATGTTATATCCTTTAATCACCATATCAGTTAAGGCTGTTACCATGTTTGATTTCTTCGCTGTACCATAATATTGGCCATCTAATCCGTTTTCTCCACCTGTATTATACAATTGTACCGCTAACAAGTCTAGCTCATTACGTAAGTTTTGAATAATTGGCAAGAATGAACCAAAAGTATCTGTATAAGTTGTATATCCTCCTTGTACATATTGTGTTTCTGGAGCTGCAGTTAATAAGAATCCAGGGCCATAATAAGCTTTCAATTCTTTGAAAGCATCTACTACGTTTTTTAATCTTGGATAAGCAGAAATACCCGCGTAAGAAATATCTCTTAAATTTCCTGCGCTAAAATTCATCGATCCACCTTCAAAATCAATATCAACTCCATCAAATTGATATTCGTCAATAATTGCTTTTAGACCATTAACAAAAATATTTTTCTGCGTTACATTGTCTAAAACAACATGCCCATTTTGACCTCCGATAGAAACAATAACAGGAACACCACTATCTCTTAAAGCTTTGATATCGTTTTTCAATAATTGTTTATCGAAAACACCATTAGTCAAATATCTAGTGTCATTTGTAGTCAATATTGGCGTGTAACCATCACGATTTACTGTTTCTACAAAAGAATAATCCACTACGTTAAACTTGCTTCCGACCATTTGAGAAAAATATAAAAACGGAGCACCAGCATTTTCCCAAGAATGCGCATATCCTAAAATGATTTTAGATGGAAGTGGAATAAATCTATTAGTTCCTACAGTAGCAATTTTAATGGTATTATTTAATGTAGTCACACCTGATTTATTATCAGTTGCTTTAATTACAATTGGATAATCTTGATAAGCAGATGGAGTAAAATTATACGTATAAGTATTATTTGTACCAGCTGTCATATTAAATGTCCCTCCGTTGATTGTAATTGTAACTCCTGAAACTGTTCCGTCACTATCAACAGCTGTAACTGAAATTGGCACCACTTGAAAAGTGTTTTGATATACCGTAGTATTCGATGGTGAATTCCAAGTAATTACAGGCAATGCATTCGGACATGTAGTTCCTGAACATTGCAGAGCAAAATCTTTTGTACTTACTGCTGTTGCACCGCTTGAAGCCGTTACTGTTGCTTTCAACGTATAATTTTTGTTGAAATCTGCCGCAACTGGCGTCCAGCTTGCTACATATTCTGATCCAGAAAGTGTTGCAGTAATATTTTGTGAGTTGATATTGAATACAACCGACGTAATTGTCAAACTAGCATCTACACTTGCTGTCGCTTTAAGCTGAATTGCAGTTCCTGGAGCAATAGCTACACTTGCCGTTGATGGACTTGTAATCGTTATCTGAGGCGGTGTAGATTGATTTGTGTTGAAATTGTAAACTGTTGGCGTTGTTGGAACCGCAAAATTTGCCAAATTGTTTGGAAAATAAGCTACTTCCCCATTTTGCCATGAGTTCAATTTCAAACTTAAAATTTGCGTGTAACCTGCTACAACTGAATTATCGAAAGTATAATTTCCTGATGCATCTGTTGTTGCTAAAACACTTTTCCAATTGTGTGTGTTATCTGTCCAAGGTAAAACAATTTCTACTTTAGCGTTTGCCACAGGAGCTGAACCATTTTTAACTGTTCCGCTGATCAAGTTTGTCGCTGCTGCTAATGCTACTTTTGCAGTTGCAGTTGTATTAAAATTGTAAACTGTCGGAGTTGACGGAACTGGGAAGTTTGCCAAATTATTTGGATAATAATTTACCTCTCCGTTTGACCAAGTATTTAATTTTAAACTTGCAACTGTTGTATAACCGTCTGTAACAGAATTATCAAAACTGTATTTTCCTTGCGCATCTGTTGTCGCGATAACGCTTTTCCAGTTGTGCGTGTTATCCGTCCAAGGTAAAACCAATTCTACTTTTGCACCTGCGACAGGAGTTGATCCATTTTTCACAGTTCCGCTAATTTTGCTTGAACTTACGACAACATCTTGTGTGAAGTTCAACGTTTTATTAGCATTCAAATTAGAATAAACTGTTGAAGCTGGAGTAAATGTTTGTCCTGTCAAAGCTGCTGTTATCGTGTAATTTCCGCCAGAAGGCAAAGTAAGCGAATAAGCTCCACTCGCATTAGTAACCGCTGCATAACTTCCTCCTGTAAAAGAAGCTGTAACTGTTACGCCAGAAACTGGAGTTGTATTGTTTGAAACCGTTCCGCTTACAGTATAGTTTACAACCGCTGCACCTTGAGTAAAGTTCAACGTTTTATTAGCATCAATTGCATTATAAACTGTTGAAGCTGGTGTATATGAAAATCCAGATTTCGCTGCTGTAACCGTAAAATTAAGACCAGCTGTTAAACCTGCAATGCTGTAAGTTCCGCTTGCATTTGAAACTGCTGTTAAAGTTGTACTTCCTGAAACTGCTGAAACTGTTACGCCAGAAACTGGTGTTGATCCGTCTAAAACAGTTCCGCTTACAGTATAAGTTGGCTGCGTTCCATTGATTATAACTCCCGTTTGATTTGTTGTAACGTTTGTCAACGAAACTGGAACAAATGTATAACTTGCTTTTAAAGCTGTTACTGAATAGTTTTGTCCAGAAGTTAAACTATTGAATGTAAAGTTTCCTGTTTGAGAAACTACTGTTTGAATAACTGCATTAGAGGCATTACGCAATTCAACAGTAACATCTGTCACTAAAGCAGATCCATTTTTTACAGAACCCGCAATGCTTACTGTTCCTGGAACTACGCTTCCAAAAGAAGTATCAACTTGATTCAATAATGAATTTGGAATTGAACCTCTTGTATCTTGAGATAATTCCCAAATCATACCTCCCGCTAAGTTTTTAGATTTAATGTATTGTACTTTTAAATCCATAGATTGCTTATCTTCATAAGAGATAAACTCTTTTCTAGTAGCATTATATAAATAAGGAACTTTTGTTGTATTGTCAAAATAACGAACCCATCCTGCCGAAGCCGCAGATGGCGTTACCATCATTGTATTTGGGTCTAAATAAGCGTGTGAATTAGTAACTGGATTTCCTACTAAATCACAGATTTCAATACTTCCTGATTTTTCACAAGCTCCAGAACCATCCCAAGTTCCTGTTGGATTTTGCGGATTTGTACATCCTGGAACATTATATCTTGGTGCTGAAACAAATAATCCGTTTGTAGAATTTGCAGCAACGTTATCGAATTTTTTTCCGTAGAAAGGCAATCCCATGATCAATTTATTTGCTGGGAAACCAATTACGTTTAAATATTGATTGGTTAATTCGTCTAATGATTCCGATTGCGTTGCGCCATACAACGGATCGTTTGGATTTCCGCTCGCATATAAAGGAGCATTGTAACAAGTTTTATCGTACCAGTTTCCTCCGAAATCATATCCGAAATAAGTAATATAATCACAATATGTCGAAATATCTTCGCTCATACCATATTGAGATCTGTTGTTTGGTCCTAAATACTGTTTAGAAACATTTCTAACATTATTTCCTGCAGCAATCGTAACCAGTTTATTTGGCATTGCCTGACGCATAGCTTTTAATAAGTAAACCAAATTTTTGTTGTCATCAGGACTGTATTTTTGTGGAGGAACAGGCGCACCATTTACTATTTCTGTACCGTCAGTTCCGCCCGAAAGAGGATATTCCCAATCGATATCAAAACCGTCAATAAAAGGATAAGTCGTAATGAAGTTTGCCATATCTGCTGCTAAAGCTGCTCTTGCTACAGGACTTGCAGCAATTGGAGAAAGATCTTGTCCTTTTGTCCAGCCTCCAACAGAAATTAAAATTTTTAAATGAGGATACTTTTCTTTTAATTTCATTAAATCATAAAAGTTCCCTTTCACAGGAGCATCCCAAGGAATTCCGCCTTCCATATGCTCAAAATCAGCATAAGTGTCTAAACATTTTAACTTTGTATTCTCTGGATGGGCAGGATCATAAGTAGTGCCATAAAAAGAATAATTTAAATGCGTTATTTTACTTCCGTCAATTTTCGGAACGTTGAAATCCCGGGCATAAATAGACCATTGCGCATAATACCCCACTACTTTTTTTCCGTGAGCTGGTTGAGCCAACGCTAGTAAGGGAAACAGTAACAAAAAGAGTAATCTGTAATAATGTTTCATAGTTAATAAATATTAGTTAATAGAAAATAAATAATTGGGCCACAGAAGCTTAAATTCTTCTGGGTTTCGCTCAACTGCAGATTGGAACCCCGCCGTCGATTGGAAATAAACTCAAATTACATTCTATAGATAAATATTACTATTTCTGATTCATTCATAATCATTAGTAAATAGTAGTGATTGATATTTATTTATAATTTTTAAAAAAATTAATCTTAAATACAAATGATAAATTTGGGACTAATCATCAATCTATACTCTCGTTATTTTGTCATGTTTTATTGTATTCTTCTTATTTGGTTTTTAAAAGGTTAATAATTATTCTCACGGCTTATATTTTATTATTCGAATGAATTATGTGCTGATTACTTAAGAAATCTTGGCTATAACTATCTCTACCGAGGAACTCCGGCAGAGATAATTAAAAGCCTGATTAATGTAACTCTAATAACACTAACTCAACCAAAATTTATATCAGTTTCTTTAAGCTTTCATAAACTGACAATTCTACGTCAGCATGGTCTTTTGTATTGCATTGCTCTATTAAACTTTTTAAATCTGCTGATTTTAAAGTCGATTTGTTATCCAAAACAAGCAATAATTCTTGTGATGCATCACTTAATTTTTTAGACAAAGGCAAAATTGGCTGCACTAATGGCGCATTTTCGCTTAGCGTTGTCAAATCTTTATGAACTGCAATCCATTTATTAAAAAAGGCTGTCACTTTTGCTTTATTATCTGTCGATTTATTGGCTAAATATTGATTAACTGCTGCATCAAAAGCAAGCGCATCTTTTGCATCTGGTCCGCATGCATCTGCAAACAAAGTAAATGGAGAATACATTTGGTACTCTGTTCCTCCTTTGTTACGAGTATATCCTTTTAAAGGCTCGCTTACTTTAGAAAATTCTTCAAGCGCTTGAATATTTTGATTGTTGGCAATATTTCTTAAAATCACATCTTTGTTACGAATGTGTGTAATGCCTAATTCCTCTAATCTGAAAGAAATATTTTCTAAACGCTTACGCATATTTTCTACATCTACTACATCTTCAGCAGACCAAAGTCTTTCTGCAATTGCAGCTGTTCTTGGCCAAACTCTAGAATCAATGGTTGTTGGTGTAGCCAATTCTGTCCACATTGTAGCTTCTCCACCCAAAATTCTTGCTCTTTCATCACTTGTCAAATTCGCTCCTTTTGGCATCGGATCGTTTAAATAATGACTTGCAATTGGGTACATCAAATCGATATAATAACCATTTGAAAGAACCGTTTTGTATCCTTTTTTAACTGCATCTACTAGAGATTGTCCTGCTGGCATTCCTTCATTTGGACCTCTCCAAGAATGTACGATCGCTTCTTTAGACAAATCTTTCGTCAAGATTTCTTCCCACCCCATTAATTGCTTTCCGTGTTTCTTTAACATTGGAGCCAATTGCATCGTGAAATACGTTTGTAATTCGTGGTTGTTTTTTAAATTATGTTTCTTTTTGAATTCTTGAATTTTCGGATTTGCATCCCAATCTTTCCCTTCATTTTCATCTCCTCCAATATGGAAATAAGTACCTGGAAATAATGGGCAAACCTCATCAAAAACTTCACTTAATAATTGGTATGTTTTAGGATTTGAAGGATCTAATGTTGGCGAAAAAATACCAGCATTTCTTTCAATTCCATAGGTAGCGATTGCTGTACCTTGAATATTTTTTTCGGATGTTCCTCCTGTCAACGTAATTACTTTACTGCCAATTTCTGGATAAGCCGTTAAAATTGCAGATCCGTGACCTGGAACATCTATTTCTGGAACAATCAAAATACCGCGCTCATCAGCATATTTTACGATATTTTTAATTTCCTCTTGTGTGTAATACATTCCATCTGAAGCTAATTGAGTAAACTTTGGATGTTTTTTCATTTCGATTCTCCAGCCTTGATCATCAACCAAATGCCAGTGAAAAACATTCATTTTCATTGCGGCCAATGCATCGATATTTCGTTTAATTACGTCAATGGGCTGAAAATGTCTTGAAGCATCAATCATTAGACCTCTCCAAGTAAATCTTGGGAAATCTGAAATTTTTGAAACTGGAAAATAAAACGATTTTGAATTGTTTTGAAGCATTTGCAATAAAGTCTCCAAACCATGTAAAGCTCCTAAATCGCTTGAAGCGTTTAAAGTGATTTTGTTTGAAGTGATATCCAAATGATAGCTTTCATCTTCGTATAAACCAATTTTTCCGCTTTTCGTGCAATTGATTTGTAATTCCGCATTCGGAACTTCATTTAATTTGGTTATAAAACCTTGTTCAAAGAAAATACCTGTTCTACCATCTAATCGGCGTAAAAAACGCGTTACTCCTCCAAATATTCTGTCATTTGGATTTCCTGTAATGTTTACTTTAAAATTTTTAGTTAAATTAAAATTACCTTCGTTAATAACAACATTTTGAGGCCAAGGCATAAGATTCAGCTGCTCTTTCTGGACTTGAGCACCTGCAGTTAAACCTGCAAATAATAGTACAAATAAATATTTCATTTTTCTTTTTTTTTGGTTGGATAATTTAATTACCCCAATTTATATAAAAAAGACAAAACTCAGAATGAATTCTGCAATACCTCACTTTTACAAGTAATCATCTGAATTTTGCCATTTGATTCATTTACAAACGAATCACAAAATTTTAATAATCAAAACGTTTAAATGCTTCAATCGCTTCATATTCAGCCAAACCTAACTCATCATATAAAATGGCTGTATTTTTATTTCGATCTTCTGCCCTAACCCAGAATTCACGAGAATCATTACCTTGAAACATTACCCTGTCCTTTTGAGATTGGTGATGCAAAATCGCATGACGTTTCAACAAAACCTCTGATGGGCTTAGCGGAACTGCCATATTAATTTCATGAATATCCCACTCGTGCCAAGCTCCTCTATAAAGCCATAACCAGCAATCATCCATGTATGGTTCTGGTTTAAGTTCTTTTAAAGCGGCAAAAATAGCATTTAAACAAACCTCATGTGTTCCGTGCGGATCTGCCAGATCTCCTGCAGCGAAAACTTGATGCGGTTTAATTTTTGCAATGATATCTTTTACAATAGCAATATCTTCTGGTCCTAACGGATTCTTTTTAACTTGTCCAGTTTCATAAAAAGGAAGATCTAAAAAGTGTGTGTTTTCATCTTTCAGTCCGATATATCTTGTCGCTCCGTAAGATTCTCTTCTTCTGATAAGTCCTTTTAATTTTCGTACTTCTAAAGAATCGATCTGATTTTCAGATTTGTTATTTAAAAATTCGATTACCGATTTGAAATTAATATCTGATTTTTCATCTCCAATAAAATCACTTGCTACTTCTGCAAATTTTAATGCTTCATCATCTGAAACCGCAATATTTCCTGAAGTCTGGTACACTACATGAACATCGTGTCCTTGTTTGATTAATTTAGAAAATGTTCCTCCCATAGAAATCACATCATCGTCTGGGTGCGGACTAAAAAGAATCACTCTCTTTTTTGCCGGATTTGCCCTTTCTGGACGAAATGAATCATCTGTGTTTGGTTTTCCTCCTGGCCATCCGGTAATCGTGTGCTGTAAAATATTAAACATATTAATGTTCATATCGTAAGCAGAACCTTCTTGAGCCAAAAGATCAGACATTCCGTTATTGTTATAATCACGGTCAGTCAATTTAAGAATAGATTGTTTTGTTTTTTGACACAACCAAACGATCGCTTTGCTTTTTAATTCAGGTGTCCAAAGGCATTCTCCAACTAACCAAGGCGTTTTGAAACGTGTTAATTCTGATGCTGCAGACTGATCTAAAACAAAAGTTGCATTTGGATGATTTTGTAAAAATGTTGCTGGAACTTCAGAGCTGATATCACCTTGAATAGTTCTTTTGATAATGTCTGCTTTGTTTTGCCCCCAAGCCATTAAAACAATACGTTTTGATCTCATGATAGTTGAAACTCCCATTGTGATCGCACGTTTCGGTACATTATCAATACCATTAAAAGCTGATGATGCATCGACTTTTGTGATATGATCTAAGGTAATAATTCTTGTTCCTGAATTGATATGCGAACCAGGCTCGTTAAATCCTACGTGCCCTGTTCTTCCAATTCCAAGCAATTGAAAATCAAGACCACCCGCATTTTTAATATTCATTTCATAATCGATACAATATTGATTGATTTCCTCAATTGCTATTGTACCGTCAGGAATATTAATATTTTCAGGTTTGATATCAATATGATTAAAAAGATGCTCATGCATGAAATAATGATAGCTCTGATTGTTCTCCTTTGTCATCGGATAATATTCATCCAGATTAAAAGTGATAACATTGCTAAAACTAAGTCCTTCTTCTCTGTGCATTCTCACTAGTTCTTCGTAAACTTTGATTGGAGAAGAACCTGTTGCCAAACCTAAAACACAAGATTTATTTTTCTCCTGTTTAGATCTAATTAGCTGCGCAATTTCCTGTGCTACAATTACAGAAGCTTCAATAGAATTTTTAAAGATTTCGATATGAATTTTTTCAAATCGAGTTTCTTCAAATTTTCCCGCGCTTTTGTAACTAATATCAGGTTTTATTTCTAAAGCACTTTTCATTTCTTTTCTTTTTTGTAGTAATTACCATTTTGGTTTAAGAATGGTATAGATAGCTTTCACCATCTATACCATACTACTAACCAAACTTAATATTCCATTTTTTTCTTAGAAGTTAGGAGTATTAACATCCCACCAAACTCTTGTTCCTCCATTGTCTGGACCTCCAAGTTTTGCAACACCCGTAGCAACTCCACCAGAGTTTCCAGCTTTTTCAGACTGTACAAAGTTGACCCTTCTTACACCGAATTCAGTTGTAATTGTTCCTCCGCTATAATTTTTAACAACTGGGAATAATTTAGGATACCCTGTTCTTCTATAATCAGACCAAGCTTCTTGTCCTTCTGGGAAACCAGCAATCCATTTTTGAGTGATAATTTTTTGAAGTTTAACCTCATTTGTAGCCGCAGCATCCCATGCAACAGTAACATTATTTACTGCTGGCGAATTGTTTTCTGGAAAATTAGGATCTACATAAGCGACTGCAGTTTTAGCATTATCAGCAATATAATTTGCTGCACCTGAAACTCCTCTTTGCTCAAATGAAACTTTGATACCTGCTTCATATAAATCTTGAGCAGAACCGCCCATATCCCATCCTCTTAAAGCTCCTTCTGCTCTTAAGAAATAAGCTTCTGCAGCGTTCATAAGGTAGATTTCTTTTGATCTTACAACAGCTCCAATTCCTGAGAAATCTTGGTGATCTGATTTTCCAACAATATTAATACCTGTACGAACACCTTTGTATTCTCCAGGAAATTGAGTAGACGTATCAAAATAAGAAGCAATTCTAGGGTCTTGGTAACCTTTTAAAATAGACTCCATATCTGCCGACATACGAATGTCTAACCATGAACCACTAAGTGTTGCAATTGGGTTTGTGTAAACTGGAGAAACGACTTTAAATGAATCATCATTAACTTTCATTACTCCAAATTTTTGAGCAACAGCTTTTTCAGCTTCTGTTTTTGCCAAAGCTGGTTTAATTTTCACAATACGCATTGCTAATCTTAATCGTAAAGTATTAGCAAATCTTACCCATGATTCGTACTTTCCTTTGTAGCCTGTCATATCAGTAGACTCGAATGTCGAAGCTTCACCAGCATCAATTCTTTTTGTTAATTCTGCTACAGCTGTATCTAATTCAGCAAACATTTGAGTATAAACTTCTTCTTGAGAATCATACGCAATAGTTGCATCATCCGTTCCGAATTTAGAATAGATAATTGGTCCAAAAGTATCTGTCATTCTATGCATTCCTTCTACTTTCAAAATCAATGACAAAGCATAAAACTGATCGTATTTTCCTTTAGATTTATTCGCTATATCGTATGCATTAAACATTACATTTTTATAACCATAATCCCAGATAAACCCGTTCCAGTTATCCAACAATGCATAAGTCGTATTATTTACACCACTCTCAAAACCAGTTGGAGTTGCCATATAACCTGACCAAATATCTGAGTTTAAGCCTTGTTGCAATTGATAAACCCATTCTGGAGTAAGAACTTGGATATTGTTAAACATTGGAGCAAATCCTCCTTTGATATGATTAAAATCTTGCTCAAAATCAGGAAGTGTAATCCCATTTGGATTAGTATTGATATCTTCAAAATTATCTGTACACCCCGCAGCTGCGAGTAACAAGGTACAAATAGTTGCTTTTGTTATATTATTTAGTTTCATGTGTTTAGAATTAGAAAGTTACATTTAAATTAAGACCAATACTTCTGGTAGATGGTAAACCATAAATATCAACCCCTTGTAAACCTTGACCTGTACTTAATGCAATATTTGGATCGAAAGGAGCATCTTTATAAATAAAGAATAAGTTTCTAGCTATAAATGAAATACTCGCTGTTTGGATAAATGGTAATGTTTTAGGATTAAAATTGTAACCAATAGAGATCTCTCTAACACTTACATTTGTTGCGTCATAGATATATTCTCCTGTAACACCAGCTCTACCTCCAACTGTCGTATAGTAAGACTGCGCATCCATAGTTGTTACTGCTGTACCATCAGGCATCACTGCATTTATTTTAACACCACCTGCATTTCTTGCATCACCTGTAGCTTTAGAAACACCAAATGCATCATTTTGTGCTTGTGTTAAACTCATTACATCTCCTCCAAAACGTCCATCGATTAAAACATTTGCGAAGAAAGATCCTAGTTTGAAAGAGTTAGAAAAACCTAACATAAAATCAGGATTTGAATTTCCTAATTCAACAAATTCTGTTTTTTGAATTTTTCCATCACTATTCAATAAAATTCTTCCTTGAGCATCTTTCAACATTTTGTAACCTTCAATAACACCGTAAGGTCTTCCTTCTGTCAAAGTATATTTGTAACCGTTAACTCCAGGATCTGTTAAGTTTACTTTTCCTCCTAATTCTTCTGGAATTTCTTTTACTTTATTTTTGTTTTGTGAGAAGTTAATAGCTGAATCCCAAGTGAATTTATCTCCTCTAATGATTCCTGCATTTAATACAACCTCAAAACCTTTATTTTCTATACTTCCCGCGTTAATACCATAGAAATCAGCACCTGCACTATTTCCAACTGGAGCAACAACTTGTAAATATTGGTTTTTAGTTTCTGAATTATAGTAAGACAATTCAAAACCTAATCTATTATTAAACATTCTCCACTCAGTACCAAACTCGAACTCTGATTTAAGCTCAGGTTTTAATGTAGTTCCTGGTTTTGGTGCAACTAAAGGATTATATTTTGATCCACTTCCGTTCGGATAGTAGTTTGTTGGAGTAGAAATGAAAGGATAGATATCATTACCAACTTGTGCATAAGTTCCACGAACTTTACCATAATTAATCCATTCAGGTAAAGTTGCCATCTCGCTGATGATTGCAGTTAAACCAACAGATGGATAAAAATAGCTTGATGTACCTGTATTTACTAAAGTAGATGACCAGTCATTTCTTCCTGTAAGATCTAAGAATAACATGTCTTTGTAACCAAATGTAGTAGCTGCAAATACTGATTGTACTTCTCTTCTTGAATCAATTGTTTGGTAGTTACCGTCATTATTATTGAAATTATGCAATGTAAACCAGTTAGCATATTTCAATCCTCCTCCAATACCAGAATCTAATATCGTTTTTTGATTTGTCAAAGTGTTAGTCACACTTGTACCAACGTTTGCGTTAAAGTTAAAATCAGATCCAATTTTTGTATTGATTGTAGCGATCAAATCAGCATAACGTTGTGTGCTCAAAGAATTTTCGCTAATATATCGACCATTAGCATGAGATAAAGTTCCTTGTGTAGTAGCAAATATTCTCTTATCGAATAAACTTGTAACTCTATTATAGCTGTATCTTGAAGCAATAGATAACCAATTAGTTGCTTTATAAGTTAAAGACAAAGCTCCATTGAAGAAATCATTTTTATCCTCAGATTTGTTTCTGTTAATTGCCCAGAATGGATTTTGCATAATATCTCTATTAGTCATCCAATTTTGAGCCATTAAATTTCTTGAAGGATCAAATTCTTCATAATTATCTTTATAATAATTAAAATCATTTCCTCTTGGCATCAAATAAACACCTGTAAGCGGGTTAAAGTAGAATCCATTAACTGGCTTATTTGCAATAGTTTGACTTGTATAATTTGCATTTGCAGCAAATAGAAGTTTATCATCAAAGAACTTAGCAGTCTGACGAATACCAAAGTTATTTTTCTTCAAATTATTACCTGGAATAATACCACTTGCAGAAGTATTTGCATAAGAAAATGCTGTAGAAGAATTTTCAGAACCAATTGAATATCCTAAAGATGTAATTTGTGTTGTTCCTGTAGTAAAAAAGTCTTTTACATGATCAACAGACTTTCCTTTTGCTCCCCAAGATTCATCAGCGCCATCAGCAGCAAGATAATCTGTTTGAAATTTAGGAAGATAAGCTGCCGTTTCAAATGTTGTTACAGAAGAAAGCGTAACATTTGCTTTTCCTGTTTTTGCTTTTTTAGATGATAATAAAATTACACCGTTTGCTCCTTGAGAACCATATAATACAGAAGCTGCAGCACCTTTAAGAACTGTCATACCTTCGTAATCATCTGGATTTACTAAAGAGATTACGTCTCCTCCATCACGGTTACCTCCTGCTAAACTACCAAATGTATCGTTTGGCTGACCAGAACCTGAATTCAACATCGGAATACCATCAATTACATAAAGAGGCTGGCTATTAGATACAGATGAATTTCCACGAATTACAACTTTTGTAGAACCTCCAGTACCCCCAGCACTTTTAGTTACAGCAACACCCGCGATTTTACCTGCAATAGTATTGATAACGTTGGCATCTTTTACACGTACTAACTCATCTCCTTTAAGCTCCTGAGCCGCATAAGTTAATGACTTTCTTGTCTTTTTGATACCTAAAGAAGTTACAACAACCTCATTTAATGCATTTGAAGCTCCTTGAACCATCTTCACATTAATTGTAGCAGCGTCTCCTACAACTATCGTCTGAGTTTCTAGTCCTACGTAAGTGAAAACTAAACTTTGACCTTTTTGAACTTCAATCGAATACAATCCGTCAAAATCGGTAGTTGTTCCCTTTTGACCTCCTTGTACAGCAACAGAAGCTCCTGGTAATGGCATACCGTCAGAATCTGTAATCACACCTTTGACATTTTTTACCTGTGCAAGCGAAACTTGCGCAGTAAAAACAATCATAAAGATTAAGAAAATTTTTTTCATGTTTATTTTTATTTTGTTAGTTATGAAGTAAAATTATTCTTAAGGCATTGTTAAAAAAAATAAATTAAACCAACGACAACAAAATTTAAACGAACGACATAAATTATTCAATAATGCGTTTTACGAAAACGTTCTATTAGAAAAAATAGATACCAATTTAGTTTTAAATTAAAATTTTATTCAAAAAAATTGGCTTTTTGCAGTTAATTGTTTAAAGTTGCACAATATTTCAATATTGTTAAGAAAAACAAAAAATCACTAAATAACTTACATTCAGTTGAAAGAAATCAGAAAAGTTAAATTTGACATTAAACTTCAAAATCATGTTTGGTTTTGGGGCATATATTTTACTTTAAACTTTTTAAGATGGGGTGCATACTTTAATGATTATCCATATGCCTTCAAATCAAACCTAATTGAATTTTCATTGGTTATTCCTTTAGTGTATTTGAATTTATTTGTTTTAGTTCCAAAATATGTATTAAAACAAAAATACATAATGTATACTTTTTTATTGCTTTTGAGTTTATTTGGAATTTATTTAGCTAAAACTGCATTAACCTATTATATCATATCCGAAAATATTTGGCCTGAAGCCAATAGAGAATATCATCCTTTTGAGATTAATCACATTGTTGCAGTTTGCATTGGAGAATTGTATGTTCTAGCGATGGCATCTTCTGTTTATCTAACTTTAACTTGGTTAAAAGAACGCGAAAGAAACAGATCTTTACGAGAAAATCAATTTAAGATCAAACTGAAATATCTTGAGAATCAGATTCAGCCGCATTTTTTCTTTAATACATTGAATAATCTATATGCCTTGTCATTAGAATCATCAAAGAAAGTTCCAGATGTAATTATAAAACTTTCTAATTTAATGGAATATGTTTTGTATGATGTAAAAGGAACCAAATTTGTTCCGTTGATTAAGGAAATTGATTATATCCAAAATTATATTGAAATCGAAAAGCTTCGTTTTGAAAATGTTGAAGTAACCATAAATCTAGAATCCAATATAGAAGATGTTGTTGTACCGCCTTTAATCTTTATTTCGCTAGTAGAAAATGCTTTTAAACATGGAGGATTAAACAACAAAAATTTAAAAATAAAAATCAATTGCAAAGTTATAGACAACAAAATACTTGATTTTGAAATCTTAAATAATTTTGTAATTTCACAAAATCATAATCCAAAAAAAGGAATTGGATTGGTAAATACAAAAAAGAGACTAAAGCTGATTTACAAAAGCAATTTCAGCCTAAAACATCAAACCAAACTAAATTTCTACATAATTAGATTACAAATACCTACTCAGAATGAAAATTAAATGCGTGTTAATTGATGATGAGCCACTAGCTATTAAAGTCCTGGAAAATTATTTCACCAATTTTACAGACTTTGAAGTTATAGCCACATTCACTAACTCTTTAGAAGCACTCGATTTCATTAACAGCAATGCTGTCGATGCTGTCTTTCTAGATATTAACATGCCTATGATGACTGGTTTTGAACTTATTAGTTTAATAGAAAACAAAACGAAAGTTATCATCACTACTGCTTTTAGAGAATTTGCAGCTGAAAGTTATGATTTGGATGTTTTAGATTATTTGGTAAAACCAATTCCGTTGCCGAGATTTATCAAATGCATCAATAAAATTACTACCGAGTACAATCTCAAAAACAATATTAAAGTCGAAACCGCAAAAGGCGATTCTCATATTTTTATCAAAGTCGATAAAAAAATGATGAAAATTAATATTGAAGAAATTCTATTCGTTGAAGGAATGAAAGAATACATCAAAGTTGTCACACCAGACAAAACCTATATTACCCATAAATCTCTTACATCATTATCTGAAGAATTACCTGCAGACCGCTTCCTTAGAATACATAAATCTTATGTAATTGCCCTAAATAAGGTAAAATCTATAGAAGGAAACCGTGTTCAAATACAATCTTATAACATTCCGATAGGCCGAAATTACAGCAAAGAGGTTAAAAACAAGATATTGGAATAAAATATAATTACGAATTACATTTTCTAACTGGGTTAAAATTAACACTTTGTTGAAAAAACATAGTCGTTGGTTTAAATTTAACATTATTTATACCTTTTTATTTTTTTTTGATAATCCTAACAAATATATTTACGGTCTTCAAAAAACAATAAAATAAAAAATTAACCTTATTATTATGAGTTCAGAAAATGTTCAAACCAAATGGGGGCAATTTATCTCTTTGATAATCGTCTTCTTCTTTTGGGGTTTTGTTGGTTCTGCTAATGACATCCTGATTCCAGTATTCAAAAAAGTATTTACGCTATCGCAAGTACAATCTCAATTAGTAGCATGGGCTTTCTACGCTGCTTATTTTGTTGGATCAATTATATTTTTTATCGTTTCTTTAAAAGTAGATGTTTTACAAAAATACGGATACAAAAAAACGTTATCAGCAGGATTAGTTTTATCAGCAGTAGGTTCATTTTTATTTGTTCCTGCAGCAACAATCCAAAGCTTTCCTTTCTTTTTAACAGCTTTATTTACAGTAGGTTTAGGATTCTCTATCCAGCAAATCGTTGCAAATCCTTTGGCTATTAAAATGGGAAGTCCAGAAACTGGGGCACACCGTTTAACTCTTGCTGGCGGAATCAACTCTTTCGGAACAACAATCGGAGCTATTTTATTAGGTATCGCTTTATTCGGAATGGGAGACAACAAAAAAACGGCTCTTTCATTAGAAGATATTAAATTGCCTTTCATCATTTTAGGTCTTGCATTTATTGCTGTTGCAGTATTTATGAATTTCTCAAAAATCGAAGACCCTGTAAAAGAGGAAGAAGCAATAATTGCAGACAAACACAGTAAATTCAACATTCTTGACTATCCACAATTATACTTGGGTATGTTAGGAATTTTTATTTATGTTGGAACTGAGGTAACTATCATCAGTAATTTACCAGCTTTACTACACACTAACGAATTCGGAAACATCTTAGAAGACGCAATTGCACCATTTATCGCGCTTTACTGGGGTAGTTTAATGATTGGTCGTTGGAATGGTGGAGCAAACGTATTCAACACTTCAAACTTGGTAAATACAGCTCTTAAATTTATCGTTCCAGCTGCGGCATTTGGAGTAATCATTGGAGCAAATATTTTTGCTGCGCACGATGTTTCTTCATTCTACATTTACCCATTCTGGATTTTACTATTTATTGCTGTAAGTTTTGTTGGTGGTAAAAACGCTGGAAAAACATTAATGCTTTTTGGAATTTCAGGATTAACCATGATGGTTTTAGGATTAGTATGGCCAAACCCAGAAATTGCTAAATTTTTCTTTATCTCTGGCGGATTGTTCTTATCTATCATGTGGCCTTCAATCTTCGATTTAGCGATTGCAGGATTAGGGAAAAACACAGGAAAAGCATCTTCTTTCTTAATCATGATGATTCTTGGTGGTGGAGTAATTCCATTAGTACAAGGAAGTATCTGTGATTTAGATGCAACAAATCCAAACGGAATTTTCGGTATCACATACACTCACTTCTCTTACATCGTACCACTTCTTGGTTTTGCGTATTTAGGATTCTACGGTTTCTACTGCCCTAAAATCTTAAAAAGACAAGGAATCAGCCACATAGAAAGTGCTGGTGGCGGACACTAAATACTAGAAATATCAATATAAAAAAATCCAAATTCCTCCCGAAGCCTCGGACTCCAAAGGAATTTGGATTTTTTTATTTCCAAAGGAAAAAACTTTGAACCTTTGCAACTCTGGGCCTTTGAACCTTTTTATTTCGCATTAATAATATTACTCAAATTCTTCTTAAAAACAGCCTTATTTTGCACCGTTAAAGAATAAACAACATCTTTATCCGCATGAACTATTACTTTGTCTATATCAGCATTTAAAAGCGCTTGAGGATCCTTTATTTTCAAAGTGCAAGCTCCATCAAAAAAGCCATCATCTTCTATCGTTTTCCTAGCTTCTATTTTTGTACCATCACTTAAGATCGCCGAGATAGTCATTTCGCTATTTAATGTTTTCGAATAAAATCCATCCATCACTAACATTAAACGATAAGTATTTTTCAATTCTGGTCCTTTAAATTCATGTCTCGTAATATTATATTTGAGACCTTTCGCCAGGGTTTGAAATTTAACAGAACAATCCAATTCAAAAGTAGCAACATCGCCTGCCTCATTTACTAAAGTAATAACCTTAGCGGCTTGAGCGTTTATCGATAAACTAGCTACAAAAAAAGACAACATAAGTAGGATAACTTTCATATTTAACTGTTTAAGATTCAATATAAAAGTAAAAAAAAAGGTCTTTTCTCGTTAGAAAAAAGACCTTTTTTATTTTGTAAGTATCTAAGGATTATTTGTTTCCTTTTTCAAAGTCAGCTACGAACTGAGCTAAACCGATATCTGTCAATGGGTGTTTCAATAAACCATAAATTGCAGAAAGAGGTCCAGTCATAACATCAGCACCAATTTTAGCACAGTTTACAATGTGCATTGTGTGACGTACAGAAGCCGCTAAAATTTGAGTTTCGTAACCGTAGTTATCATAAACTTCTCTAATTTCTTGGATTAAATTTAATCCGTCAGTAGAAATATCATCTAAACGTCCAACGAATGGAGAAACATAAGTAGCTCCAGCTTTAGCAGCCAATAAAGCTTGTCCTACAGAGAAAACAAGAGTTACGTTAGTTTTAATTCCTTTATCAGAAAAGTATTTTGCTGCCATAACACCTTCCTTAGTCATAGGAAGTTTTACAACAATCTGCTCGTGTAATTCAGCTAACTCCTCACCTTCTTTAACCATACCTTCAAAGTCAAGAGCATTAACTTCTGCACTTACATCTCCTTCTACAAGGTTGCAAATGTCAACATAATGCTTAAGGATATTGTTTTTTCCAGTGATTCCTTCTTTTGCCATTAATGATGGATTAGTTGTAACACCATCCAAAACACCTAAAGCTTGTGCTTCTTTAATTTGAGCTAAATTAGCTGTGTCTATAAAAAATTTCATAATTATTTGTTTAATTAAAAATGGTTTGTTCGTATTTATATTTTGTAAAACTTTCTTCAAATAAAGTGTTCAAAGAAAATCTTGCTGCAAAATTACAAAATCAATATCAATAACGTTTTTAAAATTAAAACCATTTTCAAATTATATGTTAAAAATAAGTGTGTTTTTTACATTTTTTAATCAATCACTAGATTTGATACGTTTTTTCTTTTGCAATTAATGAATGAAATTTATTTAGAATTGTTTCTATTCAATTCTTTCAATTCATCTCTAATTTCTTCCAGAACCTTTAAAGTTTCTTCTTTATAATGTTCCGTATTATTGATTTTATCACTTAAAGAAGCGAATATTTTTCGAATTACAAGCCAAATAACAACTAAAAATAAAACTCCTAAAATAGTAGGTAAAAATTCACTAATCTTATCCATGACATTTATAATTTATAATGATTCATTAGCATTTTCTCATACATTTTATCAGGAAGCGCACGTTTCAAAACAATTGAAAACTTTTGCATAAAAGCTCCGACTTTATAATGTACATTTGGCTTTTTGGTCTGAATGATTTTGTAAACTGCCTCAGCCATTTCATTTGGATTGCTTCCCGCATCAACGTGATCGTTCATTGTTGCCAGAACATCTCCATAAACCTTTTCGTAAGCAGAATCTTTAATAACTGGCGCATGATAACGCCCAGCTGCAATATTAGTAGCAAAATCTCCAGGCGCAACATTCGTAATTTCGACACCAAAAGCTTTTACTTCCATTCTTAAAGCTTCAGTAATTAATTCTAAAGCTCCTTTTGATGCAGAATAAACGCTTCTGTATGGAAGTCCCATATAACCGGCAATCGAAGTGATATTAATAATTAGTCCAGAATTTTGCTTACGCATTTGCGGTAATGCAGCTTTCATAACCTCAATTGGCCCGAAAAAATTAGTTTCAAAATTGTTTCGAATTTCTTCGGTCGGAATTTCTTCCAAAGGCCCTGTAATTCCAACTCCAGCATTGTTAATTACAATATCCAATCTGCCAGAAGTTGTTATAATTTTATCTACAGCAGTTTTAATAGAGTTAGAATCTCTAACATCTAATGCAACCAAAGGAAACACTGAATTTAAAACTTTCTCAGGATTTCTGCTTGTTCCGTAGACAACGAAACCTTTTTGGTGCAAGAATTCACCAATAGATTTTCCAATTCCTGATGATCCTCCGGTAATTAAAACGACTTTACTCATTTTTTTAGTTATAAGTTATAGATTATGAGTTATGAGTTTTTGGGAATTGAGTTTATTATTAAAGCACAGAGCTCAACTTTTAACTTCTAACCAACAACATCAAACTTCAGATAGGGTCAAAAATAAAAAAATCCTCCTGAAAAGGAAGATTGCAAACTAATTAAATTCTAAAAAAAATGGCAAGCGACCTACATCGCACCGCTCAACCACGTACCCTTGCTATGTTCCCATCCTGGGGGAGTCTGCAGGAGCTGGTCGTGTAGGACTTGCCGGTGCAAATATACAACCTTTTTATATTTTTGCAAGACCTTTGCGACAATAAAAATATCGTCGTATATTGCCTTATTCAAATTTTAAACTATGAAAAAATATAACTTCCTAGCTGTCATTTTATTAGGAATTACATTAATTGGATGTGGAGAAAAAAATAAAGGTGAAAATTCTTTATTTACCATCGATGATTCTGCTTTTCCAGCTCATCTTACGCAAAAAGAAGCGCTAAATATTGCAATTTTGAACCCAAAATCGAAAGAAATTGACAGCGTTGCCTACTTCGTAAACGACCAAAGAGTTGGAGGAACAAAAGGTGCTGAAAATTTTAGATTTGAATTAATCGATCAAAAATTAGGATATCAATACCTAAAAGCGAAAGTTTATTTTGGCGGAGATTCTTCTGATGCAACTACTAGAATCGAAGTAGTTTCAGATATTGAACCTAAATTATTAAAATATAAAATCGTAAATACTTTTCCTCACGACAAAAAAGCTTTCACAGAAGGTTTAGAATTTTACAAAGACACTTTATATGAAAGCACTGGGCAAGAGGGAGCTTCATTCATAAAAAAATACGATTATAAAACTGGAAAGGTTTTTCATCAAATTGATCTTGACCAACAATATTTTGGAGAAGGAATTACATTTCTAAATGATAAATTATTCCAACTGACTTACAAAAACAAAAAAGGTTTTATCTACAATGCTAAAACTTTAAAGCTTGAAAAAACTTTTGATTACGAAAAAGATATCGAAGGTTGGGGAATGACAAATGACGGAAAGCACATTTACCAAACAGATGGAACTGAAAAAATTTGGAAAGTTGATCCAGCTACTCAAAAAATGATTGATTACATTAACGTTTATTCTGGTGCTTCAAAAATTAAAGCCGTTAATGAAATTGAATGGATTGATGGGAAAATTTATGCTAATGTTTGGTTTAAAGATGCTATTGCTGTTGTAAACCCAAGTTCTGGTGCTGTTGAAGGAATTTTAAATTTATCTGATTTAAGAAAAACAATGACAGATATTACAAAAGACGATGTTTTAAACGGTATTGCATACAATCCTAAAACTAAAACTATTTTTGTAACTGGTAAAAATTGGAGTAAAATGTTCGAAATTACAGTTTCAGAATAATCCATAGATAAAAAAACAATTTTACGAATTTCACAGATTCCCATCGATTTATACGAGGAAATTTGTGACTCGACCGCAGGGAACTGGCGAAGCAAATTTGTGTTTTATAACAATTCTTACTAATGATCACTTTAATCACAAACATACAAGAGTTACTTCAAGTTCGCGAAACTTCGGTTGCCAAAGTATCTGGTTCTGAAATGGCCAAACTTCCAACAATTAAAAATGCATTTTTAGTTTTAAAAGACAATTTAATTGAAGATTTCGGTTCAATGGATAATCTTCCAAAAATAAACGCTGACGAAATTATTGATGCAACTGGAAAAGTTGTACTTCCGTCTTGGTGCGACAGCCACACTCATATAGTTTATGCTGGAAATCGTGAGCAAGAATTCGTAGACCGCATCAACGGACTTTCTTATGAGGAAATTGCTAATCGTGGTGGCGGAATTTTAAATTCAGCTAAAAAATTAAATGAAACTTCTGAAGAAGAAATTTACGAACAATCTAAAATTCGTCTTGAAGAAGTCATGCATTTAGGAACTGGAGCTGTTGAAATTAAATCAGGCTACGGATTAACAATTGAAGGCGAGCTAAAAATGCTTCGCGTCATTAAAAAATTATCCGAAAATTATCCGATTTCAATAAAAGCTACTTTCTTGGGCGCACATGCTTTTCCTACGCATTATAAAGAAAACAAAGCAGGTTATATTGACGAAATCATTACTAAAATGATTCCTGAAATTGCTAAAAATAAGCTTGCAGAATATGTAGATATTTTCTGTGAAAGCGGTTACTTTTCTGTAGAAGAAACAGAGAAAATTATGCAGGCCGGAATTGATTTCGGCTTAAAGCCAAAAATCCACGTCAATCAATTTAATTCTATTGGCGGAATTCAAGCTGGAGTTAAATTTAAAGCGCTTTCTGTAGATCACCTTGAAGTTATGAATCCAGAAGATATTGAAGCATTAAAAGACACAGAAACAATGCCAGTTGCTTTACCTTCTTGTTCTTATTTCTTAAGTATTCCGTATACGCCAGCGCGCGAAATGATAAAAGCAGGTCTTCCTTTGGCATTGGCTACAGATTTTAATCCTGGTTCTACTCCATCAGGAAACATGAATTTTGTTGTGGCCACAGCTTGCATCAAAATGAAAATGACACCAGAAGAAGCCATTAATGCCGCAACAATAAACGGCGCCTATGCGATGGGACTTTCAGAAACCCACGGAAGTATTACAAAAGGCAAAAAAGCCAATCTGATTTTGACCAAACCAATTTCTTCTTATTATCAGATTCCTTATGCATTCGGAAGCAATCTTATAGAATCTGTTTTTGTTGAAGGCAAGATTTTAAAATAAATCATTTGTCAAAATAAAATAAAACAATTGATTCAATAATAAAAATCGAATTTGATCTGCCAAAATCTTTTTAAATCTGCGTGAAACATTTTACGCAGATTTTTTTTCATGCAGATTTAAACAGATTTAAACAGATGTGCACAAATTAAATCAGCAAAAAATCATTTCCTTTATCATTAGACACCGCCAGCACCTAAGTTACTTAGAAAAATTATTCCATAAAAAAAGGTCTGTGAAAATCACAGACCTTTAATATCTTAAGTGGTATTTTTCCCTTAGGCTAAATTATCTTAAACTAAAACTAGTTTTAGAAACCAATTCGTCATTATCAAAAACATTGATGAAGTAAGTTCCTTTAGCAAAATCTTTACCTGGAAGATCTTCACTCACATTAACGCTTTTGTTTTCATATTTTACAGTAGTTTTAAAGCTGTAAGTCAATGTGTTCTCTCCAAAACTTTCTGTTTTCTTTTCGCCTAAAACATTGTTTTTAGCATCAATTACCTGTACATAATAAGTTTTGTCACCAGATTTTGCAATTTGGTTTTCAGCAATTGTAAAACTAACTTTTAAGATATCAGCACGACTAGCTTTATCTGTTTCAATTTGTTTACCTGAGCTTTTCAATTTGTAAGCTGAAGTTTTAGTATTTAAAACTGATAATTTAGAACCTCTTTCTACAGTTTTAGCTAGCTCTTCGTTTTGACCAACTAATACTTCGTTATATTTTTTAGATTCTCCTAAAACTACAATAGTACTATCTCTTTGAGTAGTTAAAACACCATTTTGTTTTTTCAACTCATCGTTTTCAGCAACTAAAGTTTTCATTTTGCTTTGCATTGCTTGAACTTGAGATCTGTATTTAGAAACATCTCCTTTAGACTTGTTCAAATCATCCATTAAAGCCACAACTTTGTCTCTCTCTTGGATTAATTCGTCAGACATAGAAGTATTTTCAGCAATTGCAGCATCATAAGTCGCTTTTAATTCCTGTAAATCTTTCATTACAGACTCTTTTTCTGTCAAAGTAGTTGTAAGTTCTGTCTTAACTACGTCTGTATCAGAAGATAATTTAAAAATATACACTAAGCTACCGATAAGTAGGACTGCTAAAACTGCGATTACCGCTTTTAGACTTGAATTGTTGTTCTTTGGGTTTTCCATATTTAAATAATTTTCTTTAATAACAAATTTAAGAATTAATATAAGGTAATAACGTAAGTTTCTACAATTATATTATTTTTGGAAAATAAATTTTTTTCATGGAAAAATTAATCCCATTCACTATAAATGATTTAGCAAAAATCACAAATCATAGAAGTGGTGAAATAAAGTTCGGAGAAAAAATGATTGTCGTTCCTCCAGGGGCTGACATAGTTAATTTTCTTAAAGAAAGCGAAGCAAAATATGTGCTGTTAGGAATTCCTGAAGATATTGGTGTGCGTGCCAATTACGGAAGGCCTGGAGCTGCTTCTGCATGGCAAAGTGCGATAAAAAGTATCGCAAACATTCAGCATAATAGATTTTCTAAAGGAAGTAACATTATTGTTTTAGGACAAATCAATGTTACGACAGAAATGCGTGAAGTAGAAAATCTTGATTTTAATGACATCGATGATCGTTCAAAATTGAGTCAGCTGGTTGAAAAAATAGACAAAGAAGTTTCTCATGTCATTTTTACTATAATTAAAGCTGGAAAAACACCAATTATTATTGGCGGAGGTCATAACAATGCCTACGGAAATATTAAAGGTGCCGCTCTTGCGAAAGGAAAACCGGTAAATGCTATTAATTTTGATGCACACTCTGATTTCAGAATTTTAGAAGGCCGTCATAGCGGAAATGGTTTTTCATACGCTTACGAAGAAGGTTTTTTAAAGAAATATTTCATTTTTGGTCTTCACGAAAATTACACTTCGAAAAGCGTTTTAGATATTATCAAAAAATTGGAAGACCGCGTTCGATATAATACGTACGACAGCGTCAACATCAGAAAAGAAAAAGATTTTAATCGTGAAATGATTACAGCTTTGGATTTCATTAAAAATGATGCTTTCGGAATCGAAATCGATCTTGACGCAATTCCGAATATTGCCAGCAGCGCTATGACTATCAGTGGTTTTTCTGTTGAAGAATTGAGACAATTTGTTTCTTTCTTTGGCGAACACAAACATGCTGCTTATTTGCATATCTGCGAAGGCGCACCAGATTTAGACAATTCTCCCAATAATAATTTAATTGGAAAATTAATTGGTTATTTGGTAACCGATTTCATCAAAGCGAACATTGAACCCGCTTGATTTTAAATATCCTATTTGATTATGCTGTAGGGCTTGTTTCCCAAATAAAAGCAAATTCAAACAAACGATTGAACGAATAAACATATCTTTGCAAGCATTTTAGTAATTAAAACTAAAATACTAATACCAAAGATATGTTATTCGAAGATCTATCACTTTCAAAAAGTATACAAAAAGCCGTATTTGAAGAAGGCTACTTAAATCCGACTCCGATTCAGGAACAATCTATTCCGATTGTTTTATCAGGAAGAGATTTAATTGGCTGTGCGCAGACAGGAACAGGGAAAACGGCAGCTTTTGCTATTCCAATCATACATCAATTACACCGCATTGTCGGTTCATCAAAAAAAGCAAAACAAATTCGTGCGCTTATAGTTACTCCTACTCGTGAACTTGCGGTACAAATTGGAGAGAGTTTTGATACCTATGGTAAGTATACCAACTTAACACAATTAACCATTTTTGGAGGAGTTTCTCAAAATCCACAAGTTGACGCTTTAAAAAATGGAGTTGACATTTTAGTTGCTACTCCAGGACGCTTGCTTGACCTACATAAACAAGGTTTTCTGGATTTAAATCACTTGCATACTTTGGTACTTGATGAAGCTGATCAGATGTTGGATATGGGGTTTATAAACGATGTCAAAAAAATCGTAAAACTAACTCCAAAAAACAGACAGACTTTACTTTTCTCTGCAACAATGCCGATTGCAATTCGCGAACTTGCCGAAATGTTTCTTCAAGATCCAGAAAAAGTGGAAGTTTCTCCAGTTTCTTCTACAGCAGAAAATGTAGAACAACGCATTTATTTTGTTGATAAAACTGAAAAAAGAAATTTATTATACACTTTAATAAAAGAACAAAACTTATCAAACGTACTTGTTTTTTCCAGAACAAAACACGGTGCTGATAATGTTGTAAAAGCGCTTCGCAAAAAAGATATTCCGGCGGAAGCTATTCACGGAGATAAATCTCAAAATGCTAGACAAAGAGTTTTAGATGCTTTCAAAAACAAAGAAGTTGGTGTTTTAGTTGCGACTGATATTGCTGCACGAGGAATTGATATTGAACAACTTCCTTACGTAATCAATTTTGACTTGCCGAATATTCCTGAAACTTACGTTCACCGTATTGGCCGAACAGGTCGTGCAGGAAACGGCGGAATCGCGATTTCTTTCTGCGGAAAAGATGAGCTTCCTTATTGGAAAGACATTCAAAAATTAATAAAAGTTGATGTAAAAACGATTGCCGATCATCCGTATCAATGGCATTCTGGAAGTCCAGAAGCTGGAGAAAAGCCTAAAAACTCAAACAGAAGCGGTGGCGCTCATAAATCGAGAAAATCAGACAATTCTAAGAAAAACAAAAAACGCTGGTACTAAACAGCGTTTTTTTCGTTTATCAAGAAATTGATTATTTTAAATAATTTAACCGGTTCAAAAGGTTTAATTATAATATCATTCATTCCGGACGAAATTGCTTCATCTGTAATTTCGTCTTTATCAAAAGCCGTCAAAGCAACAATTGGAGTTTCTATCCCTTGAAGACGTATTCTTTTCGTCGTCTCGAATCCGTTCATTAAAGGCATATTAATATCCATTAAAATCAAATCGAAAGTTTCATCTTCTAAAACTTTAAGTGCCGCAAAACCATCATCAACCACTTTGCAGGCATAATTATTTTTTTCAATAATTTTCTTTGTAACAAGCTGATTAATCAAATTGTCTTCAACGACTAAAATTTTATAAACTTCGCTTGAAGTCAAATCAACTTCAATCTCATCAATAATGCTTTTTGTTTTGGCCAAATCATGCTCAAAAGCAATTGTAAACGAAAATGAAGTTCCTTTTCCTAAATCACTGTCCAAAGTAATAGTACTTCCAAAAAGCCCCAAAAGCCTTTTTACAATACTAAGTCCTAAACCAGTTCCTTGATAATCTTCGTCTTTTCTACCAACTTGAACAAATTTTTCAAAAATCTTGTTCTGATCTACAATTGCGATTCCTATTCCGTTGTCTTTTATTAAAAAATCCAAATAATGAAGCTTTCCCTCTACCTTATTGAGTTTTACAATAATTTCAACTTGTCCGTCTTTTGTAAATTTCAACGCATTACTTACCAAGTTCATTAAAATCTGAGCCAAACGCAGTTTATCCCCAATTAAATACTCTGGAATATACGGATCTATACAAATAGAAATGCTGTTATTATTTTTCTGAGAAAGAAAAGAAAGCGAATTTTTTATCATCGTTATTTCGTCAGAAATATTGAAAGTCAAGCTTTCAAGTACGATTTTATTTTCTTCAATTTTATTGATCTGCAAAATATCATTTACAAGCGACAATAGATATCGAGCAGAAAATTTTAGCGAACTTAAATGCTGGCTTCTCGAAATTTCTTTATGTTCTTCGAGCAGCATATTGGTGATTCCTACAACACCATAAAGCGGAGTGCGTAATTCGTGGCTTATCGTTGATATAAATTGTGTTTTGAGCAAAGAGGCTTCTTCTGCAATTTCTTTCGCTTTAAGAAGCTCTAAATTGTGTTTTTTCTTGTAAGCGATATTCTTTATCAAAGTGACAATTAAAATCAAAAGAATCAGCGAAATTAAAATAAAAAGAATCACAATGATTTTTGATTTTCTTAAGCTTTGAGACTGCTCTACTTTTTCGCCCTCCACTTTATCAATCTGCCTTTTGTATTCGTCCAATTCAAGACTTAAACCTGCCTGAGAAGCCTTTTTAAGTTTTTTGACATCATACAAATTATCAGAAAGATTATAATGGCTAACTAGCGCATCATAAGCTTCTTTGTGCTTATTAATTTTATTTAAAAAATGAGAATATTCTAAATAAGCATGAGCTAAATCTGTCTTTTCTTGACACTTTTTTCCAGATTCGATTGCACTCAAAAAATAAGCATTTGCTGCTTTATTATCATTTTTGTAACTAGAATAAATACCATTCAACATATCAACGATAACTTCTGTTGTTCCGTCATTGTATTTAATTTTAGTACTATTTACATACTTCAAAAAAAGATTTCCCTGTTTGTAATTTCCAATGTCAAAATAAGCCCATGCAATATTAACATTGGTAAAATAAACCTCCTTTAAATCGTTTATTCTCAAAGCATAAGCAACCGCTTTCTTATAATTTCGGATCCCTTCGTCAAACTGCTTTTTTTCAAAACAATACATGTTCCCTAAATTATTATAGAGAAGACATTTTATAGAATCATTATCGGTTTTATTAGCGTAGTACAAGCCTTTTTTGTAGAAAAAAATTGCTTTATCAAACTCTGATAATTCGTTATAGTTAGCCGCTATAATATTATACGCACGAGCTGTAAGGCAATAATCTTTTATTGCTGTTGCATCATTTAATGCTGCTCTGGAATAAATAAGTGATTTTTCGAAATTAGATTCCCTAAAATTTAAAAGTGCTTTCTTGACAGTCTTATCAATTTTAGGATCGAGGTTACAATTGGATTGCGCAATTGCTGAATTGGCAAAGCAATTCAGAACCAATAGAAAAAGTAAAAAAATCCGTTTGTGGGGCATTAATCGGCTAATTTGATCAAATATACACTTTAAAATAAAAAAAAGCTGCATTTCATAAAAAAATACAGCTTTTCAAAATATTATTTCAATAACTAAGCCAAAAAGATTAAAATCTTAGCTATTTTATTATTCTTTATTATCCTCCCATTGTCCTACAACAGAAGTTGCTAACGCATTCCCTAATACGTTTGTAGCACTTCTAAACATATCGCAAAAGTGGTCAATTGGAAGAATTAATGCAATTCCTTCAATCGGAATATCAAACATACCGCATGTTGCTGCAACTACAACCAAACTTGCACGCGGCACACCTGCAATACCTTTACTGGTAAGCATTAAAACTAAAAGCATTGCCATTTGCGTTCCCAAATCCAAATGCACATTATAGAATTGAGCAATAAAAATACTGGC
>NZ_JBHNPP010000009.1:0-191974 GCF_042436695.1 Flavobacterium sp. HJSW_4 | reverse complement strand
AGTTTTAACTGCAATACTCAAATCAGAGTCATCTATAATTTCAACTAGTTTTCCTTCGGGATCCGCTAAAATTAAAAGTATCAGTTCCGGTGTAACTGTAATTATACTTTTGCCTGATATTTTGCTATCACCTCTTTTAGCAAGCAAAAAGAATGTTTGATCAATTAACTTTTCATCAGAACTTGGATATCCATTGCTAGAAATATATAAATTCAGGTCATTGAAAAAATTAATCCCTGTCTGTTCAAAAGGATTAAATTCATTGAAAGCATTCATTACTTTTTCATTTGCCTGTGGAACGGTCTTGTTCACAATTTCAGAATTATAATCTTGGTCATCAGAACATGATAGTACCAAAAAAGTGGTCATGGTCATTAATAAAAAACTTTTCATTTCTTAATAGTTTGATGGTGAGCGGGAATTTTCCCAGTCCATTTCATCCGGATTGGCAGAACTTTAATCCAGCACCCTGCTGAACATTTTGCCTTTGAATTCGAAACAAAGCTATTTCGTTAAAAACCTTTCCACAAACCATTATGTGTGGATTTCCATGAAATTATGGTATGGATTTCATGGAAATCCATACTTCATTTTAACACAACAATTCCTTAACATTCAATTATTTAGTTTATTTTTACAATTGGCTTTAGCAAAATAATCCTGTAGCGGCAACTTTTTTTCAGGATTCATTGTATCACAAAGAAATATCTCTTAAAAATATCGCCCGTATGAGACAAAATCTATTATTTGTAATGCTGCTTTGTGCTTTTTCTTGTGATTTCGGTTTTGCACAGAAAAGAGAATTAAAATCAACTGATTCATTAAAAAATAAGAGTTACACTTACCTAGACGATCAACTATACAAATATCGAAAAGACAGTTCGAAAGCATCTGTTTACCTCTTTAGTTATTTGCGTAAAGCCAAAAGAGAGAAAAACTGGAAACAGACAATTTATGCATATCAGAACATTCTTCATCAGTCACCTGATAATTTGCGTTTAATTTATGCAGACAGCATGATTTACACCGCTAAAAGGTCAGATGACAAAACACTGATTGGTTCATCCTTTCTTTCAAAAGGAATTGTTTACTATGGTCGTAAAGACTATGAGAATGCTTTCCAAAATTACATTAAGGCAAATAGTTATATCTCCATGTCAAAAGATAAATACCTTATCAATAAGGTTAAATATCATATGGCTCAAATCAAATACTATCTTGGATTTTATGACGAAGCTATTTCTTTGTTTAGTGATTGTCTAAACTTCTTCAAAAATGAAAATAACACAGCTTACTTAAATACACTTCATTCAATTGGAGTATGCTACAATAGAATTGGAAATTACGGACTATGTACTAATATCAATAGAAAAGGCATTACAGAAGGCAGATCAATGGAAATTCCTGACATGGAGATCTATTTCATTCATTCTGATGGAATTAATGAATATTTTAAAAAGAACTATCACTTAGCTGTATCTAAATTAGAATCTGTTATTGGAAAAATAGAAGACAATAAAGATTTTGCTAATGCAACAGTAGGTTGCTTTTATATTGGAAAAAGCTTTTGGGCAGTGAAAAATAAAGATCGGGCACTTCCCTATCTACTAAAAGTTGACTCTGCTTTTCAAGAGAAAAATTATATAAGACCTGATCTTCGCGAAGCATACGAGCTTCTAATCACTTATTACAAAAACAAAAAAAATCTTGATAAGCAATTATATTACATCGACCAGCTACTTCGTGCTGATACAGTACTAAATAACACCTATAAATATTTGGTTACTAAAATACATAAGAACTATGATACGAAAGAACTGCTAATCGAGAAAGAAAAAATTCAAACTGAAAATAAACAGATTCATAAAGAACTAGCAAAAGAAAAACATTACGATCTAATTTTTGGCACTATTATATTGCTGCTTTTTACTGTATCTTTTTACCTTAACTATAGGCATCAAAAGAATAAAAAGTTTTATAAAAAGAAATTTGATGAACTAATGCTTGAATTAAACACAAAACCTCAATATACAAAAGAATCGGCGAAAGATAAAGCATTAACAATTGATATACCTTTGGAGACAATTGCCTCTATTCTAATTGCATTACAGAATTTTGAAGATTCCAAAAAGTTTCTTAAAAAAGATCTTCGCCTCAATGTGGTTGCTTCAATGCTACATACCAACTCAAAATATCTCTATAAAGTAATTTCTCACTATAAAGGGAAACGCTTTGTTGAATACATTAATGATTTAAAGATAAATTATATTATAAATTTACTTAACGAAGATAAAATGGCCAGAAAATATAGTAATTCGGCTTTAGCCGAAGAGGCTGGCTTCAGCAGTACGCAGCAATTTGCTCTAGCATTCAAACAAAAAACTCAAATGCCTGTTAATTTCTTCATTGAACAAATAAGTAAATAAATCATTTTATCTAATTGCTTATAATATGAAACTATTACATTTGCTGCCGTAATTAAAAAAAACATGACAATATGAAAGATCTAATCGCAAAAATTAATGCAGAGATTGAAACATTCAAAACTGAATCTGATTCTCTTTCTGAAAAAGGAGTTAAAGCTGCTGGAGCTAGAGCACGTAAATCATCTTTGGAAATTGAAAAACTTTTAAAAGAGTTTAGAAAAGTTTCAATTGAAGAATCAAAAAAATAATTATTTTACAAAGTCCTTCTGAATTTAGAGGGACTTTTTTTTAAGTAGCAGAAGAGAGATTCTAAACAATATACTAATCTATTCTTTACCGATCTCCTTGATAAACTTTTCAACATTTATATCTACATTTAAAATTGAAATAGTTTTAATATTTAATGATTTAGCTAAATAAAGAATTTTTTCTAAGGTTGGATTAGCTTCTCCTCTTTCAATTGTACCAATTAAGTGTTTTGTTACTCCAGTATTATGATCGGCGAGTTCTTGCTGTGATATAGGTTTTCCTTTATATTCTTTGCTAGGAATATTTTCACGCAGTCTTTTAAATTCTTCCCCTAGCTTTTCCTTTTCAGTCACACCATTCTTTTTATGAATAGTTAAAATTCAGATTTATTTTTAAAAATATTGGTATGATATATCATACCAATAGCTTTTTTTGTTATATTTGTAAAATAATTACAATTAAAATGTAATTTTGCGATCCTTCATTAAAAAATATTGAAGCATTCGCTTTGAATCTCGTTATCAAAAACTGGTAATTTTTAACGCACGAGATGATAAGTAAGATGCTCACGTCTTATGGCGTGGGCTCACTTATTCGTGCGTGGGTATACCAGTACCTTGATAGCGTTTAAGATGAGTTCCACGCCTTTTTTATTTAACTCCTCTTTAATTCATTGCAAATCTTTCTTTATGTTTCTATCGCAGTACTAGTCACTAATCTGAAATAATAATGCCTGTGAATTAAAAAATTAATTGCTTTTAGTACAAAGCAAAAAAATGGCCCTCAACGGCAGCGACCAAACTAGCGGAGAGGACCTTAGC
Source organism: Flavobacterium sp. HJSW_4 (assembly GCF_042436695.1). Classification (NCBI taxonomy): domain Bacteria; kingdom Pseudomonadati; phylum Bacteroidota; class Flavobacteriia; order Flavobacteriales; family Flavobacteriaceae; genus Flavobacterium; species Flavobacterium sp. HJSW_4. The sequence continues at coordinate 188,478 of NZ_JBHNPP010000009.1, read as the reverse complement.
TAATCAAAATCAATTTAACTAACCAAAACCAATATTATGAATTATTTTTCATTCTTCAAGGATGGAAAAGGACTTTATTGCCTAATTTTTACGGGCTTTCTTATCTCTTTTTCATCATCATTTGGCCGTGAACTAGATCGGCATAGTAATGTATATTTTCAACAAAATAAGGTACACGGAACTGTGTCCGATGGTTCAACTCCACTGCCTGGCGTAACAATTTCGATAAAGGGTAAAACTAATAATTCATCCATCACAGATTATAATGGACAATACACAATTAATGCCTTAACTAGTGACACCCTGATTGTCTCATTTATAGGATTCAAAACTAAATTTATTCCAGTTAATAACAGCACTAAAATTGACATTAAGCTGGAGTATGATACAACTACGCTACAGGAGGTCCGGGTAAATGCTGGTTACTATTCCGTAAAGGAAAGTGACCGTACGGGGAGTATTGGCCGGATTACCTCCAAAGACATAGAAACCCAGCCTGTAACAAATGTACTAGCGACAATGCAAGGACGAATGGCTGGAGTCAATATAACACAGACAACTGGGGTTCCAGGCGGAGGTTTTGACATTAAAATTCGAGGCCAAAATAGTCTTCGCAATGATGCAAATTCACCTTTGTATGTTATTGATGGAGTTCCTTACGCTTCTGACGCAATAGGATCATACTATACTGGGACTATTTTCCCAACTTTGAGCAGTCCTTTAAATAGCATCAATCCAGATAATATTGAAAGCATTGAAGTTTTAAAAGATGCAGATGCAACTTCAATATATGGATCAAGAGGAGCAAATGGAGTTGTTTTAATAACAACTAAAAAAGGTAGAAAGGGAAAGACTGCCTTTACTGTCAATGCTTCGACCGGAGCAGGTAGAGTAACACAATTTTTAAAACTAATGGATACCCAACAGTATCTTGAAATGCGTAGACAGGCATTTAAAAATGATAACATTCAGTTTGGCTCGTCTGACTATGATGTTAACGGCGCATGGAATCAGAATCGATCTACAAATTGGCAGAAAAAACTTCAGGGTGGAACTTCTCAAATATATGATATTCAAGCATCAATTTCGGGAGGATCGGAAAACACTCAATTTCTTCTCAGTGGAAGTCATCACACTGAGACCACTGTTTTTCCAGGAAATTCAATTTACAAAAAAGGAGGCATACAGTTTAATTTAAATCATCAATCTGAAAATAAAAAATTTAAACTAATATTTTCAGCAGGTTACAATTTGCTGGATAATAATCTGCCAACTACCGATTTCACATATGATTCCCGTACATTACCTCCAAATGCTCCTGCATTGTATGACTCCAATAGAAATTTAAATTGGGAAAATGGCACGTGGATTAATCCAATTGCTATTTTAAATTCAAAATTTGAGGCCAAAACAAATGATCTTATTTCAAATTGCATGTTGTCATATGAACTCACTAAAGACCTTTTCCTAAAAACAAGTTTAGGCTTTACAAGTTTAGATAATAAGGAAACTCGCATAATACCATCCACAATTACAAATCCTATTTATAACGTAAGTCCATTAACTTCATCTATATATCTAAATAATACTGATCGATTATCCTGGATTGCTGAACCGCAAATTAATTGGAGTAAAGAAATTGTCTACGGAAAAATAGACATTCTCTTTGGAGCAACTTTTCAGAATCAAAGAATGAACAGATTTTTCTACTCTGCTTCAGGATTCAGTTCTAACAGTTTAATATATAATATTGCAGCCGCATCAACAACGAGAGTACTTCTAAATGATGAAACTCATTATAAATATCAAGCATTTTTTGGCAGATTAAATTACAACCTAAACCAAAAGTACATTCTAAATATTACAGGTCGCAGAGACGGATCAAGCCGTTTTGGGCCAGGCAATCAATTCGCAAACTTTGGTGCTGCAGGTTTAGCTTGGCTTTTTTCAAAGGAAAATTTTATGCAAAACTTATCATGGCTTAGTTTTGGAAAAATTCGCTCAAGCTATGGCACAACGGGAAATGACCAAATTGGAGACTATCAATTTTTAGACACTTACACTTCGTCAGGTTTAAAGTATCAGGGAAGTATAGGTCTTGTACCCTCCCGGCTATATAATCCAGACTTTGGGTGGGAGACTAATAAAAAACTAGAGATCGCTTTAGAATTGGGATTTTTTCAAGACAGAATTTTCGCAACCGCAGCATGGTATAAAAATCAATCATCAAACCAGCTAGTAGGTATACCTTTCCCAGGAACAACTGGATTTAATATATTACAGTCAAATCTTAATGCAAAAGTAGCTAATACTGGTATTGAAGTTACACTACAAACAACAAATATTAAATCCAATTCTTTAAAATGGACAAGCAATTTAAATCTATCTTTTTCGCAAACTAGACTAGTTGATTTCCCTGGACTTGAAAGCTCTCCATACAGTCAACAGTACAGAATTGGCCATCCATTAAATATTGCACTATTATATAAATTCAAGGGCGTAAATTCACAGACAGGTCTTTATGAGTTTGAAGATTTAAATCAAGATGGTAAAATTACATTCCCTGAAGATCGGCAATATATAGCTGATTTAAATCCAAAATATTACGGTGGCATTCAAAATCAATTTTACTTCAAAAATCTAACTATAGATTTTCTGTTCCAATTTGTCAAACAAAAAAATAGAGTTTTTCCGATGGGGCCTCTAGGGCTTATGTCAAATCAGCGGCAGAGTACTGCAAACATTTGGCAGAATTCGGGTGATACTGCCTCTTATCAGCTCGCTACGACAGGTTACAACAATGAAGTATTGACCCGCGACTATTTATTCTCAGAGAGTGATGCGTCAATAACAGATGCCTCATTCATTCGTCTGAAAAATATATCTCTTACTTATGATCTTCCTCAAAAATTGAGTCCTGTCAAGTGTAGACTTTTTTTACAAGGACAGAATCTATTGACTTTCACCAAATATACAGATGGTGATCCTGAATTTACAAGCTATGGATTTCTTCCACCGTTAAAAGTGATAACATTAGGGGTACAACTCACATTTTAAACTAAAAAAAATGAAAACAACATATTACATCTTCAAATTTATATTGTTTGTCTCTTTAATGATTGCAGTAATTTCATGTGATTCATTTGTTGAGGTAGAACTTCCAAAATCTCAATTAACAAGCACTGGGGTTTTTAATGATTATGCTACTGCTGATGCTGCCCTTACAAATATTTATGCCAGTATTAGAGATAAAGGCATACTATCTGGGAGTGGTTATGGAATTTCTAATCAGCTAGGAAATTATGCAGATGAATTAACCAGCACTCAAAATCCAAATAATACTAGTCTAGTTTTTTATAATAATTCATTACTCGCTACAAATACCTCAATTGCCGAGTACTGGAATACTGCTTATAATCAAATCTATGCAGCTAATGCTATCTTGGAAGGTATAGAAAAAAGCAGTTCTCTTAACGACGAGCAGAAAAAATATCTAAAAGGACAGTCACTATTCATTCGCTCGCTTCTACATTTTTACATTGTAAATCTTTTTGGAGATATCCCTTATATTACTAAAACTGACTTCAGAGTAAACAAAGCTGTAAGCAGGACTCCAAAAAAAGAAGTATATCAATTTATAATAAATGATCTGCTTAAAGCATTAGATTTTTTACCTGTAAGTTATAATGATTCACAACGTGTACGTCCTAACAAGTCAGTAGCTACTGCATTATTGGCACGAGTTTATTTATATGATCAATCTTATTCTAAGGCAGAAGAATTTTCCTCCGCAATTCTAAATCTTACTCAATTTTACCATCTTGAAGATATTTCGAGTGTTTTTTTAATCAATTCCAAAGAAACCATATGGCAACTACATGCAGGTGAAGCTGGAAAAAATACACTGGAAGCTGCTTTTTTCTCTTTTTCATCTGGTCCCCCACCACAGGTATCATTAAATAACAGTCTAATTAATTCATTTGAAAAAAATGATCTCCGTAAAAAGAATTGGACAAAAGAGATAACAAATGGCACATCATTCTGGTATCATGCATTTAAGTATAAAGAAAAAAACACAACTTCTACATCAAAAGAGTTTTCCATTATAATGCGACTATCTGAACAGTTCTTAATTAGGGCAGAAGCCCGAGCATTCCTAGGGGATCTGGATGGAGCTACTGACGATTTAAATAAGATAAGACAACGAGCAGGTATAAATATTTTAGATACTTCGACACAGCAAGAAATTCTTGATGCAATTCAAAATGAACGGAGATCCGAATTATTTACAGAACAGGGGCATCGCTTCTTTGATCTCAAACGCTTTGGAAAACTTGATGTAACATTAAGCAACATAAAACCTGGCTGGGATTCAACAGATAGTTTGTTTCCAATTCCCCAAACAGAGTTAAATACCAATCCTAATTTATTACCACAAAACTCAGGATATTAAAATATAAATTCATGCTAATCCCGACTTCCAATAATAAAGCAGGAAAAATATTTAAATATTTTTCCTGTATCTCGGTTTTATTTTTGTTTTTTATTTTGCCATTAGTAACCTGCTCCTGTTGGGGGCAGGTGGTGCAAAAAAAGAATTTAACTACTTCTGACTATGACCTGTGGAGCGATTCACATCTGGACAAGATCAGTTTTGACGGCAAATGGGCTAGTTACATAACCACATATCAAAATGAAGTTGACACTTTATTTGTTAAAGAAATTGATACACAAAAAAAATTCAACTTTGCAGGAGGATACAATAGCAGGTTTAGTAAAAAAAAAGTATTTATCTGCCAGAGCGGACGAGATCTTAAAATACTAAATTTAATTAGTGGAGAACAGGAAACTATTTCAGCAGTGATACAATTTGAATACTGTCAAGAAACTGACCAATTAATTTATTTAGTTACCTCAGAGAATCAAAAAAACACCTTAGTCGTTCGCAATTTTATAAATGGAAAATCGATTATCTTTAACGATGTTTCACGCTTTTCCCTAAGCCCAAATGGCCATCAACTTCTTTACTGCTCCTCTACACTAAAAGTGAACTCAATTTTACTCGTAAATTTAAAAGAAACATATAAATCCAAATTTATTTTAACAAACTCGGAAAATGAATTTAATAGCTTTACATGGCAGAAGGACGGACATTCTCTGGCTTTTATTGCTTATAATCCAGATCTTTTGATAGATGGTCTTTTTTACTATTCAATCGAGAAAGACCATCTCGAAAAGTTAGATCCAGAAAAAGATCCAGATTTCCCATCCAATTACCGTATAAAATACGATTCTTTTTTTAATCTAAAAATTTCAGATGACTCGCAGAAAGTTCTATTATATATAGCGCCTTCAAACTTTGAATCAACGCAAAAGAATAAAAATGTAGAAATATGGAATGCTAATGATAAATGGATTCTAAGTCAGGATAAACAGAGAGGAAATTTTGAAGGCAAGCCAATAATTGCATGCTGGGAACCCATTAGAAAAACTTTTTTCCGCATTACTTCAGCAATCCTTCCATATGTGATGTTTACTGGAGACTTTAAGTACGCTGTCTTATCTAATCCAAAAGAGTATGAACCGCAGTTTGAAGATGAAGGCCCTAGAGATTATTATCTAATGAATCTCCACACATTTCAGAAGAAACTTTTCATCAAAAGACAGTCAAGTTTTAGAGGTGAAATCATTCCTTCTCCTTCTGGGAAATACATAGCGTATTTTAAAGATAATAACTGGTGGGTTTATAATATTTCCAACAATACACATCAAAATGTAACTAGGCTCATTAATGGAAAATTTACAGCAACAGAAAATCTACTTGGCTCAGAATCAGCATGTGGAAGTCCAGGTTGGAGTAAAGATGATAAAGAAATTCTCATTTATGATGAATTTGATATTTGGGCTATTAATCCAAGTGAAGGATCTTTCAGAAGATTAACGCATGGCAGGGAGCTCAAAATTCGTTTTAGAATTGCTGATCCTCCAGATCAAAAAGGAATCAAATACAGTTATAATGGCCCTACATCTAGTCTTTTCGATTTTAACAATAAGTTAGTTTTAAAGGCACAAGGTGAAGATTATAAAACAGGATACTTTACTTTAGAAAAAAATTCAGAAGAAAAATCTATAGTCTTTGAAAACAACTTTGTTGATGAAATAAATTATAATTCTGATAAAACAGTTTTCTTCTATCGAGAACAAAATTATAACATGTCTCCTTGTCTAATAATGAAAAATAGAACTAAACAAATATCTTTTTTTAGTAGCAATAAACACCAACAGAAATATTATTGGGGAAGTTCTGAACTTATTCATTACAAAAATTCAAAGGGTCAGAATTTAAAAGGAGCCCTATTTTATCCTGCTAACTACGATCCAGAAAAAAAATATCCAATGATTGTAAATATCTACGAGATCAAATCAAAAGAGTTGAATACATATGTTAATCCAACCTTATTAAATGAAAATGGATTTAATTCAACTATCTTTACCACCAATGGATATTTTGTTTTTATGCCCGACATATTACATGAAAATGGAAATCCTGGAATTTCTGCTGTTGACTGTGTAGTATCCGGCACAAAAAAAGTAATAGAGAAGAAAAATATCGACAGCGGTAAAATTGGTTTGGCGGGTCATTCTTTTGGAGGGTATGAGGTATCGTTCATTATTACCCAAACTAATATTTTCAGCGCTGCTATTGCAAGTGGTGCAATTACAGATCTCATCAGCTTTTATCATACTGTAAGTCAAAATTCTGGAAAACCTGACATGTGGCGCTTTAATAATGAGCAATGGAGAATGAAAAAAAGCCCTTATGAAATACCAGAATCATATATTGCGAATTCACCAATTATGCATGTTGATAAAATAAATACTCCCGTACTTTTATGGACTGGCAAACAAGATAAAATTGTAGACACTCATCAAAGTTTTGAATATTATCTAGCACTTCGCAGATTACAAAAGAAATGTATTCTTATACAGTATCCTGATGAGAATCATTTATTATTAAATTCTTTAAATCAGAAAGATGCAACATTGAGAATGTTGGACTGGTTTAATCATTTCCTAAAGCAAGAATCTTCTATTTCATGGATCGAAAACGGCACCAGATAAAATTATTTGATTTGAATAAAGCAATCACATTTGATTGCTTTATTCAAAAACAAATAGCTATTCAAAACGGTAAAGGGGAATAATACAAGTATAATCAATATCTTTTTGATATGCTATTGGTCCTGAAGTAACATTCAGCCTGCATAAAAAAGGACTAAGGTTATCGCTGCATTTTACAGGTACGTCCAAGCACTTTCCATCTGGAGTTTGAATGTAACCAATCACTGTAGCAGGAACTGTTTTTCCCATCACTTGGATTGAAGTATTTGCTACTGCGCCTAATACTGCCAAAATAATCAGCAACATTGATAAAAGTTTCTGAAACAAAAGTGTTCTCATAATCTTATAATAAAACAGTTTTACATTTTCAATAAAGTCAGATTGCAATTTGCTTTTATTTTCTATTTCTGATGAAAATCCTAAAAAAATCTTAGAACTCACACCTAGTAAAACAATGCGGTTTCAAAATGAAACCGCACTGAAACAATCCTTAATTTGGACGATATAATGTATTAATACAATTATTATCAGCGTCCTTATCATAGGCTTGTGGACCTGAAGTAATATTTAGACGACACACAAATTGACTTGGTGTATCATCGCAATTTACAGGTGTTTGCTGACATGAATTATCAGCATTTCTAAGATAACCAACTTTTGGAGCAGATTCACTTTTAGAAGCACTCTGCATGGATGTTGTCAAAAACGCTCCTGAAATTCCAAAAGCTACTACCGCAATGGGTACCATGTTTTTTAAAAATAGCGATTTCATAATATTAATTTTTTAATTATAGGGTGATCTACTTTTTTCTACAGGTGTTCGATCTAATTCCTGATACAGGCCCGTATATTTTTCTATTCCAAAAACTATTCTTTTAAAATAGTCATCTCTTTTCTCAAAATTTCCTCAATCTCATACACTACAAGATGTTTTCCTATTAAGGCAAAAAAATATTTATCTGTTGCCAATATAGAATTAAGCGAGTTATCTCCAGTACGGTAAACTGGAAAACTCATTAAATATGTTTTTTTAGTTAAGTCATATACATCAATAATAAATGAGTTTTTCCAAACCTTTTCACTATCGTATTTACCTTTGACCCGTGAATGAACAAAAAGTAAATTACCATAAACAGAAGCAGATGAATTTACAACAAAGGGCGGAGCAGACATAACATGCTGTTTGCCATTATCCAATGTGGCTACTTTAATTTTTGCATGTTTAATTGTATCAATTGTTTTGCCTCTGTACTTTAAAACAGATTGTTGATCCGCCACGACAAATTCATTACGATAGTAATATAGATATACCATTTTTTGAAGTTGTTCGTTATACAGTAAAGTCCCATCTGTATCAAAAATTCCATCCACTTGCTGCTGAAGTAATTCTTTATTCTGTTTTATTTTAGGCTTACCATTATTATTAAAAATTCCTAAAACATTAACTGCATTTTTCCCGATATTTGATCTATATACTATAGTGCTGCTGTCAATTGGAATTGCTAAAGTAAAATGTGGAATCCCTGTAAGTTCTTTATTAACTTTCCAATCAACTAAGGTTCCACGGAAGATTTTAGGCACAGTTCCATCGGAAAGGAAGAAATTGTCGTCCTTCACTGAAATAACCACTGCTCTAAATGGAATTTTTTTTGGATCAAATATAATAGTCCTAGCTTCTTGATTTTCTAAATTAGCATCCATTGACAAAACATGTAGTGGATTCGATTTATTACCAAGATATAATCGACTTCTTGAATAGCCTGCAAAATAGTACGAGTTTACTTTTAAATCTTCTAATTTTACAAATACGGTAGGGTGTGGAGGATATCTTCGTACAAATGGGTTTCTTTGATGAATTATATCCTCTGATGATAAAAACAATACAGCGACGGCAACAACGCTTAGCACTATTATTGAAAAGATCAGTTTAAAGTTAAAATATCTGATTTTAAAATGAGCCTTATACAGATTTTTGCCATTTAATATAATTGCTATGACAGCGAACAAAACAAAGACTAGATTAAAAATTAGATGTACATTCCAACTCATTTTTTCAAGAATACCACCACAGGAACAGGGAACAAATGAACTATAGTGAAGTACTATAAAAATGTACGCTGTAAACATTGTCATTAAACTTAATGAAGCTGCTAAACCTATATTTCTTAATTGTGGTAAAAGTAAAATTACAGCAATTAGAATCTCAACTGATGGTACAACCCATGATATCCATGATGCAAAAGCACTTAATAGGGGAGATTGTCCTAGTTGAACTTGAAAATGATCAAATTCAAGCACCTTACTTACCGCAGCATAAATAAATAACATCACGAAAAGCAGACAAATAATTTCTACAATAATAGACTTTGATTTGATATTCCATTTCATATTGACTACATTTAATGTACTTGTAAAAGTTCTTTTAATAATCAGTAAAAATCATATACAAATGTAAATCAGCAATTTGAAAGAAAAAACATCAAAAATAAACCAAAAGATATCAAAACCATACCAATTTAAACTTTTAGATTTGCACATTACAAAAAATGCTTTACAGATTAATAAATCCATAAAGCATTTCAGTTTCCAAGTCTTCTTTAGCTAAGGTTTTACATCGTCAATAAAAGTCAAAAGCTTTTGATTAAGCTCTACAAGCCCCGCCTTCTGAAGACACTCTTGTGAAACATTTTTCAGTTCTACTAGTTCTTCCTCTGCTATGCTTCCCATAAGACTTCCTTCATCTTTTTCAAGCAGCACTCCCCTGTCTATAAAGTGACACAGCAGCAGTACATTTTTGCGCGAAATTTTCAGATCAATCTTCACCGGTTCACTCATGCCAGGTATGCTCAATACAGTATCGAACACCTTGGCTGCATAATTCTTCGTACTCATAATTTCAGCGTTTTTAAATTAATAAATCAAAGCTTAAAGGTAGCAATGGCAGCTTTAATCATCATAAGCAAAATTTACCTATGATGGGATGAATTGGTTTTTCCTTTATACATTCGTTTGAGTATTTGAATGCAGTCTGAGTTTTTTATTCAGACTCATAAAGATTGCCGCGTTCCTGCAATCTGCAAGATGTCCGGTTGTATCACAACCGATATCTTGCTGCCTCTCTGCTCGGAACTCGCTGGCAGTGAAAACTGGAAGATTTATAATGTCGAATGAAGAGGGAAAATGATGAAAGACGAGAAAAAAAACAGAACAAGATGGCTCCATCTAAGGCTCAGTGAGCAGGAATATAAACTGCTTCAGAAATATTTTGCAGAGTCCCTCTGCCCAAAACTGAGTGATTTTGCCCGTAAAAATCTGCTCAAAAAACCTGTTGTTTTAAAATACAGAAACCAATCTCTTGATGAGATGATATCTGAATTAGCAAGGCTCAGATCAGAGCTGAATCCCATTGGAAACAATTTTAATCAGGCTGTAAAAAAACTGCACTCACTTTCACGGATTTCTGATTTCAAAATGTGGATTCAAAGCTTTGAAACAGATAAAAAAATACTTTTCAGTTCTATTGAAGATATTAGAATGACTATCCGAAATCTTGCTGAAAAATGGTTGCAGTCATAAACACGGGATCATCAGTCAGAAGCATTTTCAATTATAATGAAAATAAAATCGAAACAGGAAAAGCAGAACTTATAGGAGAAGGAAATTATCCAATTGAAGCCTCCGAGCTTCGTAGGGACTCAAGGTTGAAACTCCTTTTACAACAGCTCGAATTAAATACAAATGTTAAACGCGGAAGCGTGCACATATCACTCAATTTTGATTCCTCGGAAAATAATCTATCAGAAGAAAAACTTATGAAAATTGCGCATTCGTATATGGCAAAAATCGGATTTGGATCCCAGCCTTATCTGGTCTACCAGCATCATGATGCAGGACATCCGCACATCCATATCGTTTCTGTAAAAGTAAAATCAGACGGAAAGAGGATTGACATGAACAATATAGGCAGAAACCAATCTGAAACAGCCCGCAAGGAAATTGAAAAGGCATACAATCTGGTTCCCGCACAGGGCTTCCATAAGGAAAAAATCTTAAATATAAAACCTGCAAAAAGCAGTGTCATAGAATACGGAACAGCTGAAACAAAAAAAGCAATTGCCGCTGTATTAAACGCAGTAATTCCAAATTATAAATACACCACTATAGGAGAATTAAATGCTGTGCTGAATCTATACAATGTTACCGCTGTGCAGGGCAGCAAAGATTCAAGAATGTTTTTTCATAAAGGTCTGGCTTACCAGATTCTGAACGATAAAAAACAGTCTGTGGGTGTTCCCTTAAAAGCCAGCAGCTTTTACATGAAACCTACCCTTGCTTACCTCGAAATAAAATTTGCAGCAAATAACTCCGGACGAAATCCCCATATTAAAAGAGTAAAAAATGCGGTTGATCTCGCCTTTATGCAGAACAGGATAAAGTCCGTTTCTGATCTTGACAGAATTCTGATCGTAGATGGAATCAAGACTGCCGAACGAAGAAATGAAAAGGGGATTCTATATGGCTTAACCTATATAGACCATAAAACAAAATGTGTTTTTAACGGAAGCTCTCTAGGAAAGCCTTACTCAGCTTCCGGCATAGAAAACCGCTGCGGTATCAAAAGCTTTAGCACCGGTACTGCCGTCGTTAAAATTTTTGAGGATAATGTAGTTGAAAACAAACCATCGCAACCCTCTTTTATTTCTGCAGGCGAGCTGCAGAATATTATTGATTCGGTGCTGCAGCCCGAGTTATCCGCTGATTTTATTCCCTCTCAGCTGAAAAGAAAAAAGAAACGAAAAAAAGGAAAAGGGCAGTCGGATTACTAACTAAAAAACAAAGACTATGCAGACAGGAGAAAACGAACAGGCGCTTAGAAAAATTTTGGATATGACAAGGCTTATCAGCATAATATTTTTAGGTCTTCATTTCTATTATTACGGCTTTAATGTATTTAAAATATGGGGACTGGTAAGCAACTTCGGTGATAAACTGATGGGGAATATATTCCGCACCGGACTCTTTGATTATTTTCATTTATCCAAGCTGTTTTCTTTGGGATTTTTATGCATTTCTCTGCTTGGGGCAAAGGGCAGAAAAAATGAAAAGCTGGACTTCAAAACTGCGTTCTGCTATATCGCTTTGGGGCTATTGGCTTATTTTTTGAGCTTCTTTTTTCTGATCATTCCTGCCACTCCTGAAAAAAAACTGGTTCTTTATGTGCTCTGTACTGTCTTGGGATATCTGCTCCTACTTTCGGGCGGAACACTTTTGTCGAGGATCATAAGAAGAAATCTCAGCCATAAGGATATTTTCAACAGTGAAAATGAAACATTCCCGCAGGAAGAAAGGCTTCTTGAAAATGAATATTCCATTAACCTGCCGGCCCAATATAAATTAAAAAACAAAGTCCGAAAAAGCTGGATCAATATCATAAATCCTTTTCGGGGAATCTTGGTTGCAGGAACCCCGGGCTCTGGAAAATCGTATTTTGTGATCCGCCATATCATAACCCAGCACATTCGTAAAGGCTTCTCAATGTTTGTATATGATTTTAAGTTTGACGACCTCAGCATAATAGCCTATAACACATGGCTTCAGAAGAGGCATTTATACAAGGTGGAACCTAAATTTTACGTCATTAATTTTGATGACCTGAGCCGCACGCACAGATGCAATCCCCTTGATCCAAAATCAATGGAAGACATAACAGACGCGTCAGAATCGGCACGCACCATTCTTTTGGGATTAAACCGTGAATGGATAAAAAAACAGGGGGACTTTTTCGTCGAATCGCCTATCAATTTTCTTTCTGCAGTCATATGGTATCTGCGCAAATACAACAACGGCGAGTTCTGCACCCTGCCTCATGTTATTGAACTGATGCAGGTGGAATATAATAGCCTTTTTACGCTGCTGAGAACTGAAAAAGAAATAGAGATTTTGATAGATCCATTTGTCAGCACCTACCTCCAGAATGTCATGGAGCAGCTGGAGGGGCAGATAGCCTCTGCCAAGATATCAATGGCAAGACTGTCCAGTGCGCAGCTTTACTATGTGCTCTCTGGAAATGACTTCACACTCGACATTAATAATCCTGCCGACCCAAAGATAGTCTGCATGGGAAACAACCCGCTAAAAATTCAGACCTATGGCGCCGTTCTCTCGCTTTATGTAAGCAGGCTCATCAAGCAGGTGAACCAGAAAGAGAGAATCAAAAGCAGTCTCATATTTGATGAATTCCCGACTATTTATCTCAATAATATGGACAGCCTGATAGCCACGGCAAGAAGCAATAAGGTAAGCACCTGTCTGGGGATTCAGGACTTCAGCCAGCTGCGCAAGGATTACGGCCGCGAACAGGCGGATGTAATTGTTAACATAGTTGGAAATATTGTATCAGGACAGGTCAGCGGAGATACGGCTAAACAGCTCTCCGAACGTTTTGGGAAAATAATGCAGGACCGCGAGAGCATTTCCATAAACAGCTCGGATACCTCCATCAGCAGATCAAAACAGCTTGAAGCTGCTGTGCCTGCTTCTAAGATTTCCTGTTTGAGCTCTGGTGAATTTGTCGGCATTGCAGCTGATAATCCGGACTGCAAAATTGAACTCAAAACATTCCATTCCGAGATAATCAATAATCATAAGCAGCTAAAAAAAGAAGAAGACGCATATCAGGGAATCAGCCCTGTACGATTATAAACAATACCATTATTGAACGCAATTATCTGCAGATAAAACAAGATATATCCGAAATAGTTAATTCAGAAATGGAGCGTCTTTTGCATGACCCTGCCCTGTCTCATTTAGTTATTAAAAAGAAAAAATAATATATTTTTTTTTTCTACAAAACTAAAGATTAAATCTAAAGAAAACTTAGATGTATATTAGCATTAACCCATACCTAATTAAAAATTTTCTAAAATTAGTATTCCATCTTCTTTAATTATACCAGAACAAACCCTAAAAAATGGAAATAACACTAGACTTTAAAAATTCTTACCTATGACGATAGAAAGAATATCATATTATAAAAAAACAGGTATTTATACTTATGTTTATTTGTACTTATAATTTAATTTTGTTAAATTAAGAATTTTCTACATTTTTTATCATCGATAAAAAAGAGAATTTATTTATATATTATACTTTTATATTTTATTTTTGAAACATAATTGCTCGTTAAGTATAATTAATACTTTTTTTTACAAAAATATGTCATCAAAAAATTTGAAGAAAAACAACATAGATAATTACTCACTAATAGATCTCTTTTGCGGCATCGGAGGACTAACCCACGGCTTTGTAAAAGAGAACTTTAAAATCGATGCTGGTATCGACTTCGACGGTACTTGTAAATTTGCTTTTGAAAAGAATAATAATGCTTCTTTTTATGCTGATGATATTACTTTATTGAGTGGGGATGATTTACTAAAACGCTACAGAAAAAATACTCGAAAAATACTAGTGGGATGTGCACCTTGTCAGCCATTCTCTTTACAAAAAAACAAAAATTTAAACAAGGAAAACGGAAAGGAAGATTCTAAATGGAAATTGTTGTATTCATTTGCTGATTTAATTGAACAAACTGATCCTGAGATAATTTCTATGGAAAATGTTCCACAACTTTTAAAATTTAAAGATGGGAAAGTATTTAATGACTTTGTTGAAAAATTAGAGAAAAAAGGATATAAAGTAAGCTACAGCATTGTTAATGCTCAAGATTATGGGGTAGCTCAAAGAAGGAAAAGATTAGTGTTGTTGGGATCAAAACATGGATATATAAAATTAATTGACAAATTAACTCCAAAAGGCCATCATTTAACGGTTCGTGATGTTATTGGTCATTTACCTAATGTTGAAGACGGGGTTGCTCATCCTTCAGATCCAATTCATATAGCCCGAAAATTAACTGAACTAAATAAAAAAAGAATTCAGGCATCAGTTCAAGGAGGTTTTTGGAGGGATTGGGATAAAAGTTTATGGTTAGATTGTCACAAGAAAGAAAGTGGTAAAGCTTTTGGAAGTGTTTATGGACGTATGAAATGGGATGATGTCGCTCCAACGATGACTACATGTTGCAATGGATTAGGTAATGGCAGATTCGGACATCCAGAACAAGACCGAGCTATAACACTTAGAGAAGCTGCTTTAATACAAAGTTTTCCGATGAATTATCAATTCGCAGATAGTTCTACAAAATTATCTACTCAAACAATTGCCAGACAAATTGGCAATGCAGTTCCTGTTGGTTTGGGTATTGCCATAGCTAGAAGTATAAAAAATCATATTGAAAGTCTTGAATAATTTAGCACCAAAATATGAACCTCTTAAATGGAGATTCGACGTAAATGCTTTTCGCCTTTTAGGCAGAGATCTAATTACTGATCGCATAACAGCTGTATTTGAATTAGTTAAAAATGCTTATGATGCAAATGCTACTGAAGTCATCGTAACTTTTTCCAATGTAAATAATCAAACTACCGACTCTACAATCTCCATTAAAGACAATGGTACGGGTATGTCATTAGACGATATTAGAGATAAATGGATGGTTGTCGGAACTAATAGTAAAAGAAAAAATCTTTATTCGGATTCACCTTTCAATAGAAGATATGTGGGCGAAAAAGGGATTGGAAGATTTGCTGTGGATAAGTTAGGTGAAAAAGTAGAAATTATAACGAAACAATCTAACACAAATGAAGGGCTGATAGTCAAACTTCACTGGGATGAATATGAAACAAAAGCTGCCTCTGAGCAATTGACCTTATTTACAGAAGTTGAAAACGACTATAGTTATTTTCAAGGAGATATTACAGAACATGGAACTGAATTACTAATAAAAAATTTAAATGAACCTTGGACAAAATCTGACATTGACAGATTGTATAAAGAGCTAACTAAAATAGTGTCTCCTTTTTACCCCTTAAGCCCGCCTTTTAATATATATGTAGATTCAAATGATTTTTCTGACTTTAACAAACGATTGGTCGAAGTAGACATTGTCAAATATGCGTCGCATACAGCTACCATTTCTTTTGATATTAAGACTAATGAACAGGAGACTTTAAAATTTAATTCTATAAAAGGTGAAATTTATACGGAGAAAATTCCAATCCAGTCTTTTGGACCAGTTTCAATGAATCTATTTTTCTTTAATACAAAAGCTAAAAGAATCTTTAATCAAGCGTTTAAAGGAGATGAAACAAGAATTGATGGGGTAAAAATATACCGAGACGGTTTAGTTACTACTCCATTTGCAGAATACAATGACCACCCTGATAACAAACGAGATGTCTTAGGTATAGATAAAAGATTATGGCGAGATATATTCAACAGGATATCAACTCGAGAAGTTATTGGTATTGTGTCAATTACAAAAGAGGAAAATCCAAAAATTATTGATGCTACTAACCGCCAAGATTTTGTTGACAATAATGAATACAGGGAACTTAAAAAATTTGTAATTGAACAATTGAATATTTTCTCTGAAATAAAAGTTTTCGAAAGAATTCAACGTCAGGATGAAGGAGATAATGCACTGAAAAAGGCTGATGATAATGTACAGAGTTTTAGTCAAGCAATTCAAAAACTCGAAATAGAAAAACCCGATTTAAAAGTATATCTGCAACCATTAAAAAAGAAAGCAGCAGAAGTTTCAACTTCTTTAAAAAAGGGAATTTCAGCACAGAAGGAAGCCAAACAAGAATACGTCCGTAAAGAAAATATTTATTTGAGTTTAATGTCATTGCAGGACTATGCTATTAGACTTTCTCATGCTGTTAGAACCTCCTTAGGCAAGACAAAGAGAATGGCAGAGTTTTTTAAAAATAAGTTTCCAAATGCTCGTTTCGATGACGTTTTTAAAGACTACGCAGTACTCATATATGATGAAATGGAAACCTTGAACAAGGTAATAGATTTTATGTTAAGTTATGCAGGTTCAAATATAGATTTTGAAGATTTTAGTATAAAAAAAATGTTGAATGATTTACTACTTAAATCGTACAAACAAACTTTTTTATCTGAAAATATTAATGCACTAATAGAATTTGAGGACGATTTGATAATCAACGCTAATAGGAAATTCTTTGAAGATATTTTTCAAAATTTTATATCCAATTCCATCAAGGCATTGGAAACAATTGATCAAAAAATAATTAAGTGTAGCGGTAAAATAATTGAGGATCAATTTGTGATATATTTTTCTGACAATGGTATTGGGATTTCAAAAGATAAATGGAAAAAAGTTTTTGAAATTTACTACACATCTACTGCTGAACAAGGAGGTGCTGGACTGGGACTTTTTATAGTTAAGACAAGGATTGAAGCATTACATGGGAAAGTCGAAATTATTGATAGCGAATTTGGTGATTGCGGTGCTACATTTAAAATTACTCTTCCATTTAAAAAAGGTTAAAAATGATTCCATCTCCAACTAAAATTGTTGTTATTCATGACACTTTAAAGTACAACGATCCATTAATTGTTGAACTTATTGACGCGTATGGTGAAGAAAACGTTACATTAATTGAACATTCTGAAGAAGGTCTACAATTTGTATTAAAAAATCGAACTCAAAAAATGATTGTAATTCTTGATTTAGATTTGCATGAAGATGAGCCACAAGGAATCGAAATTTTCAGGGCAATTAGAAAAGAAACTTCATTAGTCTATATTATAATTTGGACCGCAAAAGACATTAATAGCTTATCAAAACCTAATTTGGTGGAATTGGTTAATAATGATTTTCTTTCCTTAGAGCATAGTACAACCGATTATGGACGAGTTCTGCCGCTAGTTACAAAAGCACAGCATCAGCTCGAAGTACGGGTTGATACAATTCTTGAAGAATGGATATCAAGCTTAAGCCAAGAAGAAAGGGCAAAACCATTTATTGTTAGTTCAGAAGGGGAACATACTTTAGAAGATTTAATTAAAAGTATTCGATTGGGAGAAACTTTAGGACGAAAAATTGAAAGAAATATTTTAAAACTAGCAGTAAATCTTTTAACAAAACAAAAGGTCAGTTTCAATGATTAATACTTTAATTTCTTACGATGACCAAGATTTTTCTCTTGGTGAATATTTCCATAAAAGTTTAGAAGAACTTAAAAAAAGAATTAATAACTCTAATATTGCCCCAAATTATTTAGATGGTGCGCTTTGTACGCTTGACCACATTGAACAAAGAATTAAAGAATACAATTCAAATAAATTCATATTTGTAGCATTTTCACATGGAAGAGATAACTGTCTTCATACAAGTAGTGATGAATATGTAAACAGTACAAATAGTTCTTCTTTTAAAGATACTTTATTTTACTCTACCGCATGTCACTGCTCCACTGAATTAGGACCGGAACTTATAGCAAACGGCTGCTATTCATTTGTTGGATATAGCGATAAGGTTAACATACATCCAGAATATCAAGATGATTTTATTAACTGCGAGATCCATGCAATTGTTGAATTTTTGAACTCTGATGTTTCAATAGGTGATGCATATAAAAGCATGCATAGAAAATATGATGAGACTATTATAAGGTTGTTAATGTCCGATTCCATGGCTGATGTTATCACCGCATCAACTTTAGCACATAATCAAACATTATTAACTATATTAGGTAATCAGAATTTAATGGCATCTGACTTGCATAGTGATTAATTTTTTTTTTGAATTATCTTTTTTAATTATAAGCCTATAATAATTAAACTAATGTAAATTAAAATATCAGGAATAATTAATGCATACCATTACAAAACAAAACATAATTGAAGCAATCCAGGAAATTGAAAAAAACGGAATCCCATCACACCGGCAGTCTACTACTTACGATCTAATATATAATAACAAGAGATATCCTCCGAAGTTAGTAATAAGCATAGCTAATCGATTTGCTACGGGAGTAGAACTTGACCCTAATACTTTCGAGGGTGGCTTAGATACTCCAGCTTTTCAAAAGTTAGAAAATGAAGGTTTTGAAATAGGAAGCAAAAGTAAAAAACCTAGTTATAAAAGTTTTAAATCTATCATATCTCCTTTAAAGACATATCTTAGTCAAAGTTCTTCGATAGTTCAAAATTTTAAGGTTGGAGAGCATAAACCGAAGTCTAAATGGCTTTTTATATCTGATGCTGTAGGCATTATAGGTGATTACAAATGTCACTACGAAATAATTGAAAGAACAAATGTTCAATATAGTAAAAAAGTAGTTTCTGTTGAAATCCATTTTGAGGATAAATTAAAAAAAACATATTTCTCAAAATTAAAAGATAATCTACCAGAACTTACATATTGGAATAAAGATCACCAACCTGGTTTGAGTATCGCTTTTAAAAACAGTGTTAATTACGATGATGAAAATTTTTTTGAAAAAATTGAAGAGGCATTACTTTATTTTGAAGAAAATTTAAGCGACAAAATCAGAAAATTAATTACATCTAAATATTCCATTGCTGAAATGGAAATAAAATTCAAAAACTATCTTGATAAAGTGATTCCTAAAAGTGCTACCTCATACTTTTCTGCTATTCCTGCAGTAACAAAGGTAGCTTTAAAAAGAAAACTTTTAGAAGAAAATGTCTACGAATTACAAAACTTGTACATACTTGATAAATTTCTAGAAGATTTAAATATAGATAAAGAATATTTAAAAATGGACCGTACTGGTCATTCAAGATATAGTTCAGCTCTAAAAAAATATAGGTCATTATTAAATACATTAGGCAATTCACATAATATATTTTCACAAAACAATATGAGTCTAAATCAGATATTCTATGGCCCTCCCGGAACAGGAAAAACTTATAATACCATAAACAGGTCCTTAGAACTTATTGGAGAATCCATTGGAGATAAAACACGAATTGAAGTTAAAGAACTATTTGAAAAAAAAATTGCAGAAGGTCAAATTGTTTTTACAACTTTTCACCAAAACATGAGCTACGAAGATTTTATTGAAGGAATAAAACCTACAACTGTTGACAACAAAGTTAATTATATTATTGAAAAAGGAATTTTTCGCACACTTTGCGAGCGCGCCATTCAAAAAAAAACTTCTACAAACTTTGATGAATCTTATTCAAAATTTGTTGAAGAAGTCACAGCAAATGGCTCAATATTATTAAAGACTCCTGCACAAAGTAAAAATTTTAAGGTTGTAATAAATACTAATGAAACGGCAGTCGCGATTCCTGAAACTGAAAAAGGAACAAAAATGGGTGTTACAAAAGAAATGTGCCGAGATTATATTATTAATGGCTACATTAGAGATTGGAAGCCGTACACGATTGCCATAGGGGAATATATAAAGGAAAAATTTCCTGTTGAAATACAAGATACTGATAATGATAGTAAAAATTTCATATTAATTATTGATGAAATAAATCGAGGAAATGTTTCCAAAATATTCGGAGAATTAATTACCCTAATAGAAGAAAGTAAAAGATTAGGAGAACCGGAAGCAATTACCGCTGTATTACCATATAGCAAGAGCGAATTTTGCATCCCAAAAAATGTTTATATTTTGGGAACAATGAATACAGCTGATAGATCTATTGAGGCGTTAGATACTGCTTTACGTAGAAGGTTTGAATTTATCGAGATGCCTCCAAAATATGATTTATTTAAGGAAGATACAATTGAAAATTACCGTATCGGGGAATTTTATGCATTTGATATTCTAAAAAAAATAAACGAGCGAATAGAAGTTCTATTAGGGAGAGATCATTTAATTGGTCATTCTTTTTTTCTACTACAAGAAGAAGAAGATATTAAAAAGAAATTAGTAACTGCCTTTTACAAGAATATTATCCCTTTATTGCAAGAATATTTCTATGGAGATTATGACAAAATTGGATTAGTATTGGGTAATGGATTTGTAATAAAAGAAAAAGTAATAAATCATAAAGAATTATTTGCGAACAGTGAAGTTTTTAATGGTACAAACTATATTAGTCCAGATTCATATAATTTCAATATAATTGAATACTCTAATGATGCCACTTTTTACAAAGCATTAGAAATTCTAATGAACATACGCAATAGTTCAACTAATTATGAATAAGCAACAAATTACAATATTTGAACATGATAGTCTAATAGTTGGGCAAAAATATAGTGGAATTATTTTCAAATCTTCTCATTTAGAATCTCTAGAAACTTTTTTCGGTGATGGAAACTACAGCCATAGCTCATTTTTAGATTTAACAAAAATTAGTAAAATAAAAAACCAGCTAGAGTCTTTTCCATTCTATTCTTTAATAAAAAATGGAGTACGTTTTTGTCAGTTTGTTGGTATTCTGCAATTAAATAATCTAATTATTGAAGTTTTACCTAAAGCCGACAAGAATTGGAATATTAATTTTGAAAAAAAGGGAATATCCGAAAAAGCTGTTTGGCGTAATTTATTAATAAAGATGCTTTATACAATAAATTCTTTTGATATCAATATTACTAGTTTTTCTTCGTTAAAAATAATACCCAACAACTTTCTTGATATCTATTATGAACTGTTCATTAGTGAAATAGAAAGCCTACTCTATAAAGGTCTGATAAATAAATATAGAGACAAAGAAGAAAACCGAAAATCGCTAAATGGCAATTTAATATTTTCCAAAAATATTCAGTACAATTTAATACATAAAGAACGCTTTTATGTTCAAACTACTGGTTATGATAAAGAACATCAATTACACAGAATACTCTATAAAGCACTCAAATTACTACAACAAATAAACACATCTCAATTATTAAAGAGCAGAATTAATCGATTAGTCACAAGTTTTCCCGAGATGAAAGACTTTCCCGTACAAGAAAATACATTTAATAAAATAGTGCTAAATAGGAAATCCCAACAATATAAGACTGCATTAAACATAGCGAAAATGATACTTTTAAATTTTCACCCAGATATCTCTAAAGGGAAAGACGAAGTTTTAGCACTGATGTTCGACATGAATAATTTATGGGAAAAATTTATTTTTAACAGTATTAAATCAAATCCTTTATTTAAAGTTGAAGAGCAAAAAACAGCAGATTTTTGGCACATAAATGATCAACGAAAATCATATTTTAAGGCTGATATTTTTATTACGTATGAAAATAAAAATTTTGTTATCGATACTAAATGGAAAAATCTAGCACATAATATACCTTCAAATGAAGACCTGCGACAAATGTTTGCTTACCATCACTACTACAATGCTTCTAAAACAGCATTACTTTATCCTGACAATAATAAAAATATAACAACTGGTAATTATTATAAAAGAACTCATGATTTAAAGGATGAAGAGTGCAGTATTATAAAAGTATCTGTGAATACTGATATAAAACTATGGCAAAAAGAAATTAATGACTGCATAGAACATTGGATTAAGTAACTTTCAATTTCATCCTTTTAATATTTTCAAATAATTCTATGTCATCAGTCTTTTTTTTGAATACTCCTTTGAATGCTGGTATTTTAAGCTCATTTTTTTGATCGGAATTATCATTTGACAAGTCTGCAAATAATTCTGAACTAAACTCTTTAACGAAATCTTTATACATTTATAATATATTTATTTAATTTGAAAGCTTGATCACTCTTTCTATTGTTGGATAAAAAATCAATTACTCATCAATTTATTAAATCAGACAATATAAACAATACGCTCAACCTAACTGAAGAGTGCTGTTTTAAATTTTACTTTCGAATTCTTATTCCTTGGTCTTGTAATTTTAATAATGATAGCGTTTGTGACATATCGTTTCCTTTAGAAGAACAAAAGTCTATCAAATCATATTGTAATGCGCGTTGAATACTTTCCGCTTTATCGGAAATATTTTTAATTTTATGAAGCAATTCGTCTTTTATGTTTCCAGCATTTAAATCTTCCTCGTTTCCAATGATAACTTTGTGAATCAACCAATTCCTTTGCTGTAAAAAAGCATTTAATTCATCTTGTAATGACAAATTATATAGGTTATCACTAATTGCAATATTAATAGCCTTGCCTAAAGTATAACCCTGATTTTGTTTTAAACATTCATCCGCCTTTTCTTTTGTTTCTTTGGAATTCATTTTAAGAGTAATTGAATAACTCAACGCTTGTTCAACCAATTGGGTTTTCGATAGAGCTTCTCCAAGAAAACAATACAAATTAATTTCATTATTGTTTGCTTTTATTTTTATAACATTTTTTTCCATATCTGATGGTTTGTTTTTGATTAGAATCAATAATTATCTAGCTGTATTAATTAATTAATCAAAGATAGACATATAGTACGCAGTGTTTTTGCGTACTAAAAAATTATTTTATCATGAATTTACTTAACCCCTTAACAGCTTTGTAATCGAGGGCTGCAAAATATATCTCAACAGATAAAAATCATTGCTATTATTCTTGTGGTGACAAAGACACGCATTTAAAATAACTACGCATAAGAATTTTCAATACATATTATAAGATACAAACACAATAACCATATGATAATCCAATAAAATGGATATATAATTAATCAGTTCCTCTAAAAAATATTAATTTAAACACACTGAAAATCATCAATTTAAATTTCCTAACAATATGGTAGCACTTGCAATTTTAAGAAACGATAAACATAGAAAAATCAAGACTTGCCGAGATTAGGTTCGAAACTATTTTGCACCTTTTTGTCAACACTTTTTGAAATTATTATTAAAAAAGTGAAAACCGAAACATAAAATGCATTCAACTTTTTAGCCTCGATAGTATTGGAAATCCTTTTTTGCGGTGTTTTGCACAAAAGATTGAAAGGCATAGCGGGAAAAGCTCAAAAAAAACATATTTAAACATCTTCTATAATTAATCAGCATTTTCAGTCGAACGAAGTTGAGCGGTACTACACAACAAACTGTTAACTAATTAATTAAAGCAAGAATCAGGCGTCAGTTAAAGATACGGAGTGCTATAAGTCCCGAAGGGCGGACGAAAGGAAACTGGAGTTCTTTATGCGCATACAGCAGACGACTGAAGCTACCTTAGCTACCCTATTTACCCGTTTCGAGTGAAAACTAAAGTAAGTTTACCAATTATGGAAAACCGTAAAAACCTAATAGCATTTAGTCCTAAGTTTACTACTGAATGACTTAAAAATATATCAGCAGTATACAACATTCATTAGCGTTTCAGTTTTGCACTAAAATAATACAGTTTAAAGCTGGATTGCTAAAACCCGTATTTCTACTGATCCAAAAAAAATCACAAATGCTACTTTTGGAGTCTACTATACCACCAAAAAAATTTCCTTTGATTTAGTTTCTTTTTAACTATTAAAATTCAAACCAACTATGACGACGAGAATTCCAATAACTGAACTAATTTTTCCCGAATATGATGACAAAGATGTGATTGCTGCCTTTGACTATTTTATGACATTTATGACACCCGACCAGTGGCAGAAAAGAAAGCAGGCAATTGAAGAATATCTCAGTAATTTCCACTCTGACTCTCCACCTCTTTCAAAACCCGTATCGGACGGACTGTTACTAGTAATTGAAAAAGACAGAATAGGCTGGTATCTTTATCTGGTACATTGCTTAATACATGAACCCCACAAGTATGAATATTATCAGGGGGCACGCATTGTGCCTATTTTTAAACGTATCGGAATGGACATTGATCTGCTTCCTTCCCTTGATGGACTCAGAAAAAAAATCAGCGATCTCATAAAAAAAAGACCAATTGAAGCGGACCAGATCCTGTTTGAATTTCTAGCTGCACTTGCCTGGAAAAGGAATGGCTACCAAGTAGAATTCCTTCCAGAAGAGGCTGATAAAACCCCTGATCTTTTAGTCCGAAAAGAGGACAAATCTTATCAGGTGGAATGCAAGAGACAGCAGAAATCAGGCGGTTATTTTTATGAGGAAACCCTACTGCGTCAAAAAATGGTCCACCATATCATACCATTTGTTTTAGCACACAACTACTTATTGGAAATTACTTTTCATGTAGAATTAAAAACACTGCCAGAAACTTATCTGATCGATTTGTTCAGACTCGAAAATTCAAAAATAAAAGAAAAAAACTGGAGGCTATCTAACGAAAAAATTGAGATAATCGCATCAACGTTTGATCTGAAAATGATTAATACGCAGCTTTTAAAATATCACATAAAGTACAATTCACCACAATTATTAGAATTGCTGGCAAAAAAACCTATCGATTATGAGGGTTTTACGGTAGCACTCAATTCGACAGGATATCATGTGGGAGAAGGTCTGGCGAATAACCGGTATATTCATCAGATTACTAATGCCGCAGGAGTTAAATGTACATGTGATTCTCTTCAAGCGTATATCGGAAAAGCCCGCGATCTTGACCGACTGCTTGCCAAAGCTTTAAGACAGTTGACGCTTCCCTATGAAGCTGTTATTCATATTGGAATGGAAACTTTTGACGGTCCAGCAGTTGAAAGGGAAAGATTAAAAAAAATAGTTAAGACAATTGAAAGCATAAATCCGGAAAAAACCAGATTAAGCTGGCTCTTTACTCATTTTTTTCAGTCTTATTCCAGAAGTAATCAAGAATGGATATTTGATGAGTCTGTTGATGTCGCCTCTTCCTATGTAGTACCAATAACCCCTCTGCCTAAAAATTTTCTTGTCATTCCGGAAGAAGCAGATATCATAAATAACAGCAGGCACTGGGACCGCCCATTGCCACAATAAACTCTATATGAACAAACCTACTTATATAGTACGGAAAAGATCAAATAAAACTTTGCAAAAACTAAAGCTGTAACAAATAAATTATATAAATTACTGACAAAATTTACTTATCTATACATAACCAAAATTAATCTTAATTTGCGTCAAGCTAAATGGCCGTTTTGCTCACTAGTAAGCTGTTAGAAGATTAATAATTAATCATACCTTATGCAGTTAAATTACTTTCCAATAGAATTTGAATTCGAAAAATACCAGCTCAATGCTGAACCCTACAGTCATGAGCGCCTTGGCGAATTACGGGCTTTACATAATAATACGCACTCTTTTTTTAGGAACGGCGATCTAATTTACATATCCAATAAAGACGACAATACCGGCACTGCAATTGGTAGTTTAGCTGAACGCAGTATATTTGGCAATTCCCAAATTACAGCATCACTCATTAAACATTTGTTCTTCCGTACTTTCAAGGAGCGCTTCCAGCAGCACACGCCTGTTGATTTTTATCCGTTCCGTTTTTTCTCTGGACAGCAACGAGACGATATCATCTTTGATTTCCTCCCGGACAATCTGAAGAACCGTATAGGCTATAAAAAACTAATTGAAGTGCAGCTTCGTCTAACGGAAATAGAAAACAAAAAGCAATTTGGATTTTTAATCAACATTAAACGCAATTGGATTTTTGATAAAACCTGTGCAGAACTGCATTCCGAAAATTATAACTTAATCGGTTCTGAGGTGTTGCACGCGGAAACTTTGCCGGGACTTACTAATATCCTGGCACCAAACGAGGATTTCATAGGGGAGATTCTTTCTATAAGTGGAACAAAAGCAAAAATTAATACCAATGAGGGCGAAAAAGAATATGATTTGGGCGAACTTTTTATCCGTAAAACCAAACGTAGCATAGGAAATTATCTTGCATTTGCAATCTCTCAGGAAAAAAGTGATGAAATATTAAGGCTCATAGAGAATAAAAGATCTGATATTTATGATACAAAGAAGTTATATAATGAAATTAACAGTATAGCAAAAGCGCTTTTTAATGAGAATGGCAACCCGTTACTATTTCAAAACAAAGATGGTTTCTGTTTTACAGTTAAATCAAATCCATTAACAGTTTACAACAGCATTGAAATCAAGCCACCTACTTTCATTTTTGATCCTGCCGCAACAAAAACAACAAATACCTTTCCTGATAATGGCCTCAACAATTTCGGTCCTTATGACAGTAACATCTTTGATATCAAATCTCCCAATGTTTTGTGCGTATGCAACAAAACAATTAGAGGAAATTTTACGCAATTTCTATCTAACCTAAGGGATGGATTACCACAGTCAAGGTATTTCCAAAAAGGGTTACAAAAAAAGTACGACCTGCATAGGGTATCGTTTAATATTAAAGAAATCCAAAGCAATACCTTAGAACAGTACTTGAAAGCAATAACTGAGGATGACGATAGCAAACCACATTTAGCCATTATTGAAATACCCGAAAATTTTAAACAATATAGTGATCAAACCAACCCCTACTATCAAATAAAAGCAAAACTTTTAGCTCTTGAGATACCAATTCAATTTATTACGACCAGGATTATCAATAATTACAATGAGTATATCCTTAACTCGATAGCTTTACAAATTTATGCCAAACTGGGAGGAACTCCTTGGGTCCTGCCGACGCAGCGTTCTGTGGATCGCGAACTGGTAATCGGTATCGGTCACAGCTGGCTTAGAAAAAATCAATATACTGGATCAGAATCCAACCGCGTAGTCGGAATTACAACATTTCTTTCCAGCGACGGACAATACCTCCTTGGAGATAAAGTTAAAGACGTATCATATGAAAATTATTTTGATGAACTCTTAAAAAGTCTTAAACAATCCATACATAGGCTTTCATCTGAACAAGGCTGGAATGACGATGAGACTGTCCGCCTAATATTTCACATTTTCAAGCCAATTAAAAATACAGAATTTGATGTGATTACCCAGCTCATAAAAGACATTTCACAATACAGAATAAAATTTGCTTTTGTTACTATTGGTAACATACATCCGGTCACATTATTTGATATCAATCAGCCAGGAATTGGTTCCTATGGATCAACTGTCAAAAAAGGGGAATACATACCGGTGCGGGGAAGCAACGTTTTCCTTGATTCGGAAACCTGCATTGTTCAAATGTTGGGCGCAAGCGAATTAAAAACGTCTAAGCACGGAATGAGCAAACCAATCCAGATTAAAATTCTCACGCCTCAGGGCAACTATAATAATACGGAAATAAATGATATGTTATTCTATGATTTAACCTACATAACACAGCAGATTTTTTCCTTTACTTATTTGTCATGGAGAAGTTTTCTGCCTGGTGAAGAACCGGCTACAATGAAATATTCAAATCTGATTTCAAGACTTTTGGGGAAAATGAGAAACGTTCAGGGCTGGGATCCCGATACACTAAAATATGGATTAAAACGAAAAAAATGGTTTCTATAGACAACAGAATCACCTATAAGGAAAGGATAAAAAGCAGTGCGAAACTTGTTGCATTTGACCAATTTTTAAGCGGTTCTGCCGTTGATTTGAATCTTAATTCAGAAGTTAGTGATTCCGACAAGCAGTTTGTGAATATGATTGCAGCACTCCAAACAAATAACAAGAACGCTTTTGAGCAGATTTACTCATTAAAAAACAAGAGTAATCCTAGCAGGGATTCACCAGCTCCTTTTGTAAATGATGATTATTTGATTTTAATTTTAATTATTGGTATCCAAAAATTTGGTTTTGATACCAACTGGATAAAAAATATTCTCTCCATACGTAGCAGAAACATTATAACTATTACGCTTGAAAATATTCTAAATAAAAATTATTCCAGTACAAGCAATCAAATGGAAGTTGTCTTAGTTTATTTAAACTTGTATGATCAATCATTCATTAATAACCAGCTTCTTAATAACACCTTTAAAAGCATAATGGACAATACGGTATTGTTTGAAAATAGAAATGATTTCCAAATCTTATCTGCGCTAAGGGCATATGAACTAATTATTGAATTGAAAGAAGGACCTGAAGGAAGTGAAATGCATCTGCTTAAAAAATTTAATGACAGTTTCATTCGCAGAACAAAAATCTTATCTTGGTTATTACAAGCAAGTCTTTTTTCATTCGCTGTTTATGGGTTACTAAAACTTCCTGTTTATTCTCCTGATTTTGTTAAAAAAATTAATGATTATGGCTATGTATTTACGTTAATAGGAGCATCCGGCATCACTGTATTAAGTAATCAATTAAGTTTCATCAAACGAAAATCGCAAGAATTTACAATGAGGTTATTAGGTTATCCCAAAGAAATGCTTAAACAATCGTAATTGATTGTATCTACTTAATACTAAGACTACTGGAATTATTTAAAATGTAGCGGTTTAACAATAGCAGCGTTTCGGTCTTTTAAAAACAAAAAACAAGATAAAAAAACACATAACTATGAGCAATGCATCTGAAAAGCCAATAGTACAGAAACAGTATGGCAATACTTGGGAATTTGTATATCCCTTGTCCATTATTGATGAAAGAGTCAGTGATGAATTTTGGGAAGCTGTCGAATTTCTGGATGATAGTGACTTGATTGCAGAAAAAATGCTGAAAAAACTGATTTTAGAGCACCCCTATTATATCGATGCTTATGTTCATCTCAGCATTGCATATCGTAGTCAGGAAAAAACCTTTGAAAGTCTTCTGACTGCTGAGAAAGCATTTAATGTTGGAATCGGATGTCTGCCAAAAGCATTTAACCTAAAAAAAGACCAACTAATATGGCCTATGTCTGATAACAGACCTTTTTTAAGGGCATGTCAAAATTGGGGAGTTGAGTTGCAGTATCATACAAAATATTCCGAAGCTGTTGAAATCTACAGGTTAAATCTAGCTTTGAATCCCGAAGATCATCAGGGTATCAGATATCTCCTTCTGGAGACCTTATTTGCGTTAAAAGATTACAAACAGGCTGAAGATCTATTAAATCAATATCCAGACGATTTTACGATAGAATTTAAATTTGGCATAGTTGCATTACATATCCTGAATGATAATTTGAAGCTGGCGGATCAGCATTTAGAGGAAGCAGTCCAGACCAATACTTTCTTTATCGATGAAGTAACCAGAACCAAACATGTAAAGCCGCTCCCTTACAGGATTCCGGGTGAACCCAACTTTGATGCCGGCATCCCGACACGGTCAGTTCAGGAAGCATACGGGTATTGGGAGAGAAATAAAGAGCTTTATCACAATAAGAAGATTATAAGCTATTTCAAAAATGTCCAAAAATAAGATATCCGATAATGATCCTTTAAAAACGTCGGACACATACACAAATTACTAAAACCTTAAACAACCATTGCTAAATACACTAATTACAACATATGTCAAACACCGCATTCAATTTTTTATCCAACAGTTTCCTGACAACAAACAATAAAGAATACTTTTTAAAGCAACCGCTCCCGGATATTGAGAAGGAGTTGGACAGCTACAGAACCTATTTAAATTCCAACAGAAGCGGTATGGATAAAGAATGTATTTCAGACAATGAAGATTCTGTCGAGATTTCAGATTTCCGAATTCTGCAAAAGCTCCCGGATCATGATGAGATATTTCAGAAATCACTTTTCTTAAACCGTTTTGTGATAGATGATCCCTTATATTCAAAATCGTATAAAAATTTCGACTTGATAAATTTGGAAAGAGAGTACAGAGGTTATCAGAGGATCTCTGAACTGCAAGCAAAAGAACAGTTATGGGATACGGTCCAATATATGAAAGGACTGCTTCCAGGAGTAAATGCAAATGTGGGTTACATTAAGTTTTATCCCCTGTCAAAAGAGCCAACAAATGAGCTGTTGCACTTCGTTAATATACCTGATTTAAGCTTTCCTCAAGAGTTTCCTGAAATCTACGAATGGTTCCTGAAAAATATTAAAGTACGAACGGTAGATGATAATCAAAAAGTAGTGGATTTGGTCGAACCTTGTAAAAAACTAGCTATTTCTTTTGAAAATGACGGATCCGACCTTTTTCTTCCCGCTCTCTTGACTGACGGGATACCTTCTGTTTCTCTTTATCAAACATGGAAAGAAGAGGAAATAATAAAATCTATAAGGGACCGTTATCTTATACTTCTTAGAAAAAATGAATTCAGAATAAAGTTTGGAGCCATCGTATCTGCTGACACAGAATTTGAATTTGCTTTTTTAAACTCCATAATTAAATCCCCAACAAATACGACCGATGCAAAAGCACTGCAGGTTCTTACCAAATTAAAACTACCCTCCCTTGCTTCTACGTCTTTTGACAAGGTAATGGAAGTTAGAAAATTTTTCGACGAGACTTTTGAGAATTTCCGCAAACAGTTAAAGGATGATGTATTGCACCTGCAGCAGATAAATGATGAAAAACATATTGAAGAATTTTCAAAAGAACTGGAGAGAAAATACGAAGCGTCAATTAAGGAGATTGAAGCGAAGATGAAATTTAAGTTCAAACTTTCTGGTTCCGATATTTTCACTACATCATTAGACATCGCCACCATGCTAACAACAACAGAGTACTATCCGCTTATGATAACAGGAGCCAATGCCTTGTACAAAGTATACGAAGGACTTGCGAAACCGAAAAAGGAGGCTCAAAATAACCTCTGCTATTTCCTGCACAAACTAAAATAACCCGGCGATGTAAATAAAAAAACAGCAGATAATCTATGTACAGCATTATCTCAAAATTGACAAAAAATATAAGTGGAAGTCATACCCTTTTTTGCCACAAAAAGTTAAGACGGTTTTTAAAGATATTTCACCTGTCTAAGTTTTGTGGCAGAATCGCGGCACTCCCAATTTTCGAAATCTAAAAACTCAGCAAAATAACGTACTGACGAGCTTAGGTTCGAAACTTGTACAAAAGTAGTTGTGTCGACAGCTGTCAATTCTGTGTCCCACAGTTTAGTGGAAAAACCGCAGTTGAAATTGCTGCTCTTCCTCAGTATTTATTGGAATCAAGGTATTGACATACCTCGTTTTTTTGGCTAATTTTGCTGCATGAATCATGAAGAGATAAAACGTTATTTTGAGAATAATCCGCCGCCAAAGGAAGTAAGATTGACGGAATGGGCAAATATTACCGATACACAGGTTTTCCTGAAGAGCTGCTACTCAACTATCAGAAATTTTAACGGACCAATAGACAGATGTTCCGCTTGGTGGCATCTGAGGGATTTTTACATTCTCATGAAAAAAACCTCCTCGCAGCTGTCCGCTTCATCTCAAGAGAATGACACAGCAGCTGATGCATCAGTAAAGGAAGAGTCTTCCCAAGATGAAAAGATAAAAGAAGATCCTGACCTAGAATAAAGCCAGGCTGAAAAGCAGTCCGGCCTTCCACTCATGCGTATGAAATCGGCAGTAGCTTATTGTGCCGCCAGAAATTTTTTCACTTCTTTTTTCAGGCTCCCAAAGTCATTAAATACTTTATCAAGCAGTTCCCTCAGCCCCTGATAGGTGCCAGGCTTTACGGCATAGTAGTCCGCCCCCAGTTTATAGGAAATCTGGATATGGATCGAGCTGCTGCTGGTGGAAAGCATGACTATTTTAACCCTTCCAAGAGCGCCTTCTTTTCTTCGGATTTCTTTAAGGCATTCAAAACCGTTTTTCAACGGCATGTTGATGTCCAAAAATATGATATCGGGAAGATGATCAGCATTCTTAAGGGCATCGAGAAGCTCATTTCCGTCTGGTGCCTGTATCACACGGATCGGCAGGTTTAATTCCTCAGACGCTTCCAGAAATAGCATTCTGTCGTCCTCATCATCTTCGGCTAAATAAATAATTCGCTCAGGGTTTTGCTGCTGATTTGACATCACTCTACATTTTATAATGCAGTTTCAGCAAATGGCGTTGAAGCTGCAGTGGTTACTAAAAAAATAAACCTTTAAAAAATATCATGGATTAAATTGCAGCTGAGGGGGGTACAGCTTCTTATAAAGATAAGCATTTTTTATTTAGGAAAACACTTTCAAAAAAAAAAGAGCTTTATATCAAAGAGAAATTCCATCATAAAAAAAGCCAGCTGCAATAAATAAAATAGAAGGCTTTAATCCCAAGAACGTAAATTCTGAATAAACCCTGTTTACCCATTTTCTTCATCCCTTCATATACCCAGTAAAATCTGGATTTTTATTTTTTGTTACTATTTAGAACATTTTATTTTTAAAAATTGTTATCATCTGTACTAATTTTGATCTGCAAAAAAGGAACAGATTATGGCAAGGGCAGTGGTGCACATCGACATGAACACGTTTTTCGTTTCCTGCGAAAGACTGACAAATTCAGAGCTTAACGGAATTCCGCTGATCATCGGCGGCGGGGACAGGGGCGTTGTGGCCTCGTGTTCTTATGAAGCCCGAAAATTCGGCGTGCGGTCTGCCATGCCCATGCGCATGGCACTCAGGCTGTGCCCTCAGGCAAAAGTCATGAAAGGTGATATGGAATTGTATTCTAAGCTTTCACACGACATTACCGAAATCATTCAGGAGAAAGCACCTGTAGTGGAAAAAGCTTCCATCGATGAATTCTATCTTGACATTACCGGAATGGATAAATTCTATGGCAGCTACAAATGGACCGATGAACTGGCACAGCGCATTACAAAGGAAACAGGCCTGCCCCTCACCTTTGCCCTTTCGGTTAACAAAACAGTTTCCAAAATCGGGACCGGCGAGGGCAAGCAGAAGCAGAACCTTGAAATCCCCGAGCATCTGGTGCAGTCATTTTTAAATCCGCTGTCTATTCAGAAAATCCCAATGGTCGGCGAAAAAACATTCCAGCTGCTCTCGCGCATCGGAGTGCGGACCATCAAAACCCTTTCAGAAATGCCCGCGGAATCCCTGCAGCAGATGATCGGCAAAAATGGACTGGAACTCTGGAAAAAAGCCAACGGCATTGATAACAATCCGGTGGAGCCCTACTCGGAAAGAAAATCCATTTCCACCGAACATACCTTCACCCAGGACACTATTGATATGGCAAAACTCAACCGGCTGCTGCTGGGCATGGTTGAAAAACTGGCCTATCAGCTGCGTTCCGAACAGTGGCTTGCATCGATTGTAACAGTGAAAATCAGGTATGCCAATTTTGATACTGAAACCAAACAGTGCAGGATACAGTATACCTCGGCTGACCATATACTGACCGGCACGGTGACCGATCTTTTTGAAAAACTCTACCAGCGCCGCATGAGGCTCCGCCTGATAGGTGTCCGTTTCAGCGGACTGGTCAGGGGCACCTACCAGATCGACCTGTTTACCGATACTGAGGAAATGCTT
Organism: Flavobacterium sp. HJSW_4; assembly: GCF_042436695.1. Taxonomy (NCBI): domain Bacteria; kingdom Pseudomonadati; phylum Bacteroidota; class Flavobacteriia; order Flavobacteriales; family Flavobacteriaceae; genus Flavobacterium; species Flavobacterium sp. HJSW_4. The sequence continues at coordinate 154,287 of NZ_JBHNPP010000009.1, read as the reverse complement.
GCGCTTTACCAGGCAATGGACCGCATGAAAAACCGCTATGGTTTTGACGCAGTGATGCGCTGCGCCGGAGCGTCCTTTAAACCCAACAATAAAAATGAAATTCTAAAACGCAAAACCTGATTCCATGTACCTCAACTGCCACTCCTTCCATTCGCTGCGCTACGGCACGATCCCCCTTGAAGATCTGGTGTCCCGCGCAGTGCTGTGCGGGCTTAAGGCAATGGCATTGACTGATATCAATACCGTAACGGGAATCTATGATTTTATAAAACTATGCCAGACCGCAGGTATAAAACCGCTGGTCGGAATAGAATTCAGATCCGCACATCAGCTCCGCTATATCGGCATTGCAAAAAATGCTTTGGGATTGGCACAAATGAATCGTTTTCTGACCGATCATAATTTCAGCGGAAAACCTCTTCCCCAGACAGCGCCAGATCTTGATGCCGTGTATTTTATCTATACACTTGATAATATCCCACAAAATCTGAATGATAATGAATTCATCGGAATAAGACCCGATGAGCTGGGCAGGCTCTTTATGCCTGAACTTAGAAGCAGACTATCTAAAATGGTAGTGCTTCAGCCGGTTGTATTCAGAACCAAAAGGGAATACAACCTGCACAGGATACTTCGAGCGGTCGATCTTAATGAATTATTATCCAAACTGACAGAAAACGACTGCTGTAGGAAATCTGATGTCATGCTTCCTTTGGAAGAGCTTGAAGCCTATTATAAAGATTATCCGCAGCTTATTGAAAATACCCAGAAAATAATAGACAGCTGTAATTTTCATTATGACTTTAAAACTCCTAGAAATAAAAGGTTTTATACCAAAGACAGGAAAGGAGACTCCCGTCTTCTGACTACTCTTGCCTATCACGGGCTTGAATGGCGTTACGGCAGAAATAACCCCGCCGCTAAGGCAAGGGTGGAAAAAGAACTCAAAGTAATCGACGAGCTTGAATTCGGCGGGTATTTCCTGATTACCTGGGACATCATCCGCTACAGCAACAGCCGGGGTTTTATGCATATCGGACGCGGCAGCGGCGCCAATTCCATTATTGCCTACTGTCTGGGCATTACCGATATATGCCCTTTGGAACTGGATCTTTATTTTGAGCGATTCCTCAATGAGAACCGCAAGAGCCCGCCCGACTTTGACATTGACTGGTCATGGAAGGAACGTGACGATATCCTGAAATATATTTTCGAGCGCTACGGCTATGAAAATGTGGCTTTCTGCGGCACAAATGTGGAATTTAAATACAGATCCATTTTCCGGGAAGTCGGAAAGGTATTCGGACTCCCAAAAGACGAGCTGGACCTGCTGGCGAAGAATCCCATGAAGATGCATGAGACCAATCACATTGTCCAGCTGGTGCAGCAGTACGGCATGATGCTGGAGAAATATCCCAATATGCGGAGCATGCATTCCTGCGGCATCCTGATTTCAGAGGAGCCCATAACCCATTACACACCGCTGGAAATGCCCCCAAAAGGTTTTCCAATCGTGCTTTTTGACATGCATACCGCCGAGGACATCGGCTTTGACAAATTTGATATCCTGAGCCAGAGAGGCATCGGGCATATCGATGATACTGTCAAAATTATTGAAAAAAACAGGGGCATCAGACTCAACATCAGGGATACCCGCATTTCTAAAGATGAGGCTTCCGCCAACATTTATCTGGCGCAGGGACGCACCATCGGATGTTTCTATATCGAAAGTCCTGCCATGAGAGGGCTGCTGCGACGCCTGAAATGCGACAACTATAAAACCCTCGTCGCAGCTTCCTCGATCATACGTCCCGGCGTGGCGCAGTCGGGCATGATGAAGGAATACATCTTCAGGCATAACAATCCTTCTAAATTTGAATACTTCCATCCCGTATTTGAAGAGCAGCTGGGCGAAACCTACGGCATTATGGTGTATCAGGAAGATGTCATCAAAATTGCCCTGCATTACGGAGGGCTTTCTGCCGCTGACGGGGATATCCTCAGAAGGGCCATGTCGGGAAAAGGAAGGTCCAAAGCGGCGCTGCAGAAAGTAAAGGACGACTTTTTTACTTCATGCCGGGCTAAAGGGCATCCTGAGATGCTGAGCCAGGAGATCTACCGCCAGATAGAATCCTTTGCCGGATATTCTTTCTGCAAGGCGCACTCTGCATCATACGCCGTGGAAAGCTACCAGAGCCTTTATCTAAAGGTGCACTACCCCATAGAGTTTATGACGGCGGTCATAAACAATCAGGGAGGGTTTTACCGCACCGAAATTTACATTCATGAAGCAAGGATGGCAGGAGCCGTTATCCATAATCCCTGCGTGAATAAAAGCAGTTTTGAAACTTCCCTTCACGGCAGGGATATCTATCTGGGCTTTATGCACCTGCAGAACCTGGATTCCAAACTGGCGCAGTTCATTGCCATTGAAAGGGAACGAAACGGAGAATATGCCTCTCTGGAAGATTTCATCAGCAGGGTTCCGATGGGACTCGAAAATGTAAAGACGCTGATTTTTATCGGAGCATTCCGTTTTACCGGTAAACCCAAAAATGAGCTGCTGGTTCAGATAAGCATGCTGCTCAATAATTTCAAGCCTGAAAACCGGGGGCTTACCCTGCTGCGAGAACCCGTAAAAGAGCTTAAGCTGCCCGAGCTCGAACGCTCGGTTTTTGAAGATGCCTTTGATGAGATTGAACTGTTGAGCTTTCCGGTTTCCTGTACTGTCTTTGACCTGCTGCAGACCCGCCACAGAGGTGATGTTCTGGTGAAGGATCTTTTACTGCACCATAAAAAACAGGTTAGAATGCTGGCCTATCTGATTTCCACCAAACAGGTGCCCACCAAAAAAGGCAATATGTATTTCGGCACCTGGATTGATCACGAAGGGGCTTATTTCGATACTGCACATTTTCCGGACTCTCTTCTGCAGCATCCTTTTCAGGGAGGAGGCTGCTACCTGCTGCTGGGGACAGTGGAAATTGATTATCATTTTCCTACAATCACCATTTCCAAAATGGCAAAGATGCCATTCATACCTGATCCGCGGTACGGTGACTCGGACAAGCGTTTTACGACACAGAATCAGATCAGGCCCGATATCAGCAGCACCCAGCGCCAGCCTTATCCTCAGGAGAATGAAATAAACCTGCCGCGCCACCGAATGAAATTTTAATACATTTTATTCGTAAATCCCTAATAATAAACTAATTTTGATAGAGAAGCAGAAATAGAACCAGAAAGAACAGCAGCCAGTAAAGCATCCTCGCGCTCCTTTTTTTGAGGAGCTTCATTCTTCGCTGCCTATTTTCTTGTACCAGCATTTCAATTCGCTTAAGGTCGATGAGTCCCCTTTCCATTGTCGCCTGTTTGTATCAAACTTAGTGCAGAGATGGAAAGCACGGTGCCTCATCAGGCTTTAATTATATCAGAATAAGACTGAATTATGAACAGTTAAAAGCAATAAATATGTGTTATTACACCCAGCAGAATGCTTCAATAGAAGATCTTAAAAGGCGCTTTAATGCAGAACTTGATAATGAAGAAACCTATCTGCAGTCGGATTTTATAAATGGGTTTTCACATCCCAACATTCCGGTTATCCTTGATACGTCTCCTAAACTGATCACCACAGATTACTCTTGGGGGCTGATCCCTTCATGGGCCAAGGATGAAGACTTCAGAAAAAACACCCTTAACGCCAGAATTGAAAGCATTGAGGAGAAACCTAGCTACAAAGACATAACCCATAAACGCTGTCTGATTATTGCAAGCGCTTACTACGAATGGCACTGGAATGATCCACTGGGAAAATCGAAAAATAAATACCAGATCAATTCACAGGAGGACCAAATCTTCACCTTTGCAGGATTATATGCCTCATGGACCAGTCCCATAACAGGTGAAATCAAAAATACGTATACCATGGTTACCACAAAAGCGAACAAAATTATGGACTATGTGCACAACCATAAGCACCGTATGCCCATCATGCTCAAAAAACATGATGAATCGGCATGGCTGGACCAGTCTGTTAAAATGGAAGATTTTGCGTTTCCCTATGAAGGGAACTTAATCGCATTTCAAGTGTAAAAATAGTATTATGGAACCGGATCTATTTAACGGGGTTACAAACCAGGATTTTATAGCCTACTTCAAAGTTGACCTGCACTCACGAACGGAGATCATCAATTATACCTATCCCCATGAGCTCCTTGACGAGGATAGCGGTTTTGGGGAGCATGTCCAGCGATGCTTGATGCTGCTCAAAGACTACATTCTGCTATGCTTCAAAAATGGAAAAGCTGCCCGAAGGGAACAGAAAAACCTGGCGCTGGAAAATGATGAGACATCTGATCAGAAAATGCAGCGGCGTGGCATCGAAATGGTTCAGCAGACTCCCGAGCAAAAAAGGGAAAGGCTTGAGATCGAAAAAACGCAGGAAAAAGCTGAGATGGAAAATAAATACAAAGAGCTTCGCGACGAGATTGCTGCTCTGATTGACGAGCATCACCAGAAAGTAAAAATAATCTACGTAGACCTCTGATATAATCAAATGCTAATTTTGAGCTTCAAGTATGGCTATTGTTTTCTCATCACTCAGACCCTCATAATATTTTTCCAATACTGTCTGGAATACAGGATCTGCATTGGGGAGCCGGCTGAAGAGCGTCATGCAGGATTTAAGCTTTCTCTGGTCAGGTACTCCAAAAATCTCCAGTGCGGTTTTTCCCTTCTGGGAGAGAACTGCTTCTGAAATTTCAACCAGACGTTTTCCCAGTACCGGATGCTCAATATATTCTTTGGCTTCAGCAAGGTTCTTTAATCCAAAGTAAACATTATAGTCTGTAAATCCCAGCCCCCTGATCTGCGGAAAAACAAACCACATCCAATGGCTTGTTTTCCTGCCTTTTCTAATTTCCTGCAATGCCAGAGGATACACGTCCTCTTGTGCCAGAATAAATCGTTCAATTCCGTCGTCTAGGTTCATAAGTGTTCTCTCTTTTCTATACTGAATGCTTACTTAACTTCATTGGCTGAAAAAAATAGCGCCTAAGCCTAAATCAAAATACTTCCTGATACAGGAGCTCGATTATCACCTCTTTTTTTGCTGCTCCTTCTTCCATTAAAATTGTGGTCCATCTCGGTTTGAAGTTTTCGACCAGGTAATGGAAAGCGTGTAGAATTTCTTCCCTTGTACTTTCCAGATCGATGCCTAGACACTTTTCATATCCAATAATGCGGTAAAAAATACCATCTTCTAGCAGCTCATCCTGCCCGTCGGCCGTATTGTCCGGAGATAACCCAAAATGTAAAATTTCTGCATTGCCGCTGCTCAGAAGTTCTCTTAAATGGGAACGGACAGCTAAAAACAGGTCCTCATCACGTAAGCCGTAAGGCAGATCAAAACTCGCAGCCTTAATTGTCAATGCAAAATCGTCAAAATGCAGTTCCATAAATCGAAAATCATCAGTTTATCTGCTATGAAGGTCTTTCCAAAATAGATAAAAATCAGTCCAGAATACCTTTCCCGAATATTTCCTCCACCTGAAACACATAACTGTCCAATATTGGTGTGGGCAGGAAAAAACGGCTCATTGCGGCCGCTCTCGCATCCAGCTTCTGGCTGTCAAAGGAGCGTTCCAAAAGTGCCTTATAATCATTGAGCTGTTTCTGGTCCAATAAGCTGCGTAAAGCCCTTTCAGTCTTTACATAGGACTTGAGCATAGGAAAATCATTATTATTATCCGCTTCATACCTTTCCAGTCCAGACTTTACTTCTGAAAACTCTTCTTTAAAGAGCTGCAGGACAGCATGCATGTTATGCCCGTAAAAAATATTGGGGATCAGTCCGGCCTTATAGTCCGCATAATGATCCTGTGAGCATACGGGGCTGGCAAGATACTTTTCAAAGGTCTGAATCCGCAATATGTAATCGACCTCAAAAACATTTCGATCCTTATAATCAATATCCATACAATATGGCATTTAAAGTTAATTTTGAAAGTTAAATCTAAATATAGACAAAATTATAATGCAATACACTAAAAAAGAATACCTTACATATCTTTTACTGCAATAAGCGCTAAAGCCGTTTTGAACTAAAAAGCAGACATCATGGAAAAAATAAGAACATGTAAACGCAGGAGCTTGTGCGCAAGTCAGTTTTGCAGTATCTCGGATTAAAAGCAGAAACTGGATACTGCTCGTGAAAAAATAAGCGTCTGCCTTTCTTAATTCCACCCGCTTTCAATAAATTCCATAAATTTGCAGATACACCCTGCTTTTACTTTTAAACATTATGCCATGACCGATCCTATTCTTGAAAACCTCAACCCAAACCAGCTTCAGGCCGTTAAGACGACTGAAGGATATGTTCGTGTTATTGCAGGTGCAGGATCCGGAAAGACCAAGGCCCTTACCTCCCGCTTTGCCTATATAGTCGACAGGCTCGGAATCAATTCTTCCAATATCCTCTGCGTGACCTTTACCAACAAAGCGGCGCAGGAAATGAAAAAAAGGGTCAAAGCGCTGATCGGCGACCTTTATGATGTCAGCTTCATCACTACCTATCATGGGTTTTGTGTGAGATTCCTGCGCGAGGAAATCAATAAACTGCATTATCCCAAAAATTTTATCATACTGGATGCCGAGGACCAGAAGACCATTCTGCGCGACGTATTCACTGAATTGGACATCAATTCAAAAAACCTGACCTTCAAACAGGTCCTGCGCTTTATCTCAAAGCAGAAAAGCACCTCAGACTATCTGGGTTATATGCTGGAAAATAAAAGCTTTGAACCCGATGAAAAGGACTCGCTCTCCAGCCGCGTCTACCAGAAATATCTTGACAAGCAGAAACGCAACTATGCGCTGGATTTTGATGACCTGATCCATTTTACGGCTTTTATACTGGACAGTAATCCTGATGTGCTTGCCAAATGGCAGGAGATGCTGCATTACATACAGGTCGATGAGGCGCAGGACAGCTCAGACAGCCAGTTCCATCTGGTGGAAATGCTCTCCCGTGTGCACCAGAACCTTTTTCTTGTTGGGGATCCCGACCAGACCATCTACGAATGGCGCGGCGCCAAACCGGAATATCTGGTGGAATTCGACAGGATGTTTCCAGACACCAGGACCATTATCATGAACCAGAATTACCGCTCTACGCCAAACATCCTGAAAGTCGGCAACCATATCATCAAGAACAATAAGGTAAGGGTGGACAAGGATATGGTCACCGATAATCCCGAAGGGGTTGAAGTGGTCCATTTCCATGGAAAAAATGATTTTGAGGAAACCCTTTGGGTGGCCTCCGAAATCAAGGAAATCCTTAAAACGGAAAATGCCGCTTACTCTGATATTACCATTTTATACCGTTCCAACCACCTTTCCAGAAATATCGAGCAGGCACTGATCAAAGAAAATATTCCCTATGCCATATTTGGCGGCGTGCGTTTCTTTGAAAGAAAGGAAATCAAAGATGTGCTTTCTTTTTTAAGGCTTATCGTGCAGGGCGATAATTTTTCTTTTCTTCGCATGCACAACCATCCTTCAAGAGGTCTGGGCAAAAAGTTCCTCGAAAGGCTGAGCTTTCTGGCAGGAGAACAGAACCTTTCACTGCTTCAGGCACTGGAAAATAACATTCAGGACAAAGAGCTCAATAAAAAAGGGGCGGTTGATTTTCTGAATTTAGTTACGGCACTGAAAACAGATGCGGAGCATAATTCGATTTCGGATCTGGTCAAAATCATACTCGATAAAAGCGGTCTTTCAGAACTCTACCGTAAGGATGGGGATGAAGATAGGCTGGAGAATATAAAAGAACTCGTAAGCTCCATGCTCCTGCTGGAAAAGGAAAACAACGGGCCGGTGAACATTGTCGAATACCTGCAGGAAATAGCGCTCTACACCGATCTGGACAAAGACACCGAAAACCAGGACAAGGTGCGTCTGATGACCATCCACATCTCCAAAGGGCTTGAATTCCCTTATGTGTTTCTCTGCGGTTTTACCGAAGGGGTGCTGCCGAGTGCGCTTTCCATAAAAGAAAGACGAAAACGTGCCATTGAAGAGGAAAGAAGGCTCATGTATGTGGCAGTGACGCGCGCCGAGAAAAGGTTTTACATGACCGATTCGGAAGGCTTTAATTTTACAACAGGGCTTAATAAATATCCTTCAAGGTTCCTCTTTGAGATCAAGGAAGAATTTTATGTGCGTAAGGGAAAGCTCTCCCCTGAGATCCTTCAGGCGGCCCAGGCGGCATCAGCCGCATCAAAAAACAGCATAGATACCGCTTTCACTGAGGGGGACCTGGTGATGCACCCAGTCTGGAACTTAGGAAAAATACAGACTGTGGACAAGGAGAAAAACCAGTACATCGTGCACTTTTTTGAAATGGAAAAAGAAAAACCCATTGATTTTGCCTTTCGTTTTCTTACTTCTGCTTCAGAGTCTGACCAGGACAGCTCTTCACCCGCAGATCTTTTAAATATTCATGAGACCTTAAAGAATGCTCCCGATCCGTTTGCAGAGCAGACCGGCCTGCAGGACCATCAGCAGGACCGGAACATTTTTGATGATAAAAAGGAGTCCCCAGGGCGGCAGCATTGGTAAAATACAAATGTGAAGAGCTTATTGGTGCCTCCTGCGGCTAAAAATCATAATCCATCTTCTCTATCTTACTATAAAAGCCCCTTGTCTGACTCAGACAAGGGGCTTTGTTATATAAGGCATATAGCAGTTATTTCGAAAATTATAGGCTTGAAATCTGCTTTATCGGCGTGTATGTGATATAACAACGCATTTGCAGGGCTTTTTAGTATCCCAAAGCGTAATTTTTACTCTTTGGGATTCTCCATGCTGCTGATGATTTTTGCCACTTCTGCTTCTGTGGATTTCAATTTGGCCTGGCAGAACTCAATGAGCTCCGATGCCCTTTTTACCTTTGCCGCCAGATCGTCCACCGAAATGGTTTCATTCTCAATTTCTCCTGAAATGGTGCTCAGCTCGGCAAAAGCCTTTTCATAGGTCAGGTTCTCTTCCATCATATTCTATTTTTTCTTTAACAATGCTTACAAGTCTGGTATCATGAAGAATCACTTCAATATCATCTCCCTTCTTTATGCCGGCTCCGCTGCTGACAATGGCATCATTGAGCTTTACAATCGCATAACCCTTTTTAAGGATGTTCTGAGGGGACATCATCTTTATGGACTTGCGATGATGCTCTAGAGTAAGCTCCTGTCTGCGAAGATAGGAATTACTGGATGTTTTTATGGTATTTTTTAACTGCTGCAGTTCTCCCCTCCGCTCCAGAAGCAGCATTTTGGGGTACTGAAGGGTCTGCTGGGCGGTTACAAGCAGTTTCTTCTGGCTGGCATGCAGCATGGCCTTTGAATTACCGGTAAGCTTTTCCCGCTCTCTATCCAGCTGGCGCCTATGGCTGGCGGCAATCTCTCCCGCACTTAAAAAAACAGAGTTTTTCAAGGCATTGAGCTCTTTGTAATGCTCCAGAAAGAGCTGCTGTGATTTAATGGCAATGCCTCTTTTCAGTGAAAGGATGCTCTGTTCAAAATTGCGGTTGTGGGCAATGATGAACTCTGCGGCCTTTGTCGGTGTCTTGGTATGGGTATGGGCCATTAGGTCGGTGATGCTGACATTTTTCTGGTGTCCGATGCCGGTAATAATCGGAATGGGGAATTTGGCCACAGCCCTTCCGATGCTGTAATTGTCAAAAATCAGAAAATCGGACTGCGAGCCGCCTCCCCTTGTAATGACAACGGCATCATAAGGGATTCCGGTATTATAGACTTCAATGAGTTTATTTAGGAACAGTTTGGCGTTGTTGTCCCCCTGCACCACGGTATGATAATCATCAATCTGGAAGACATACCCGAAATCATTGTGGAGCATTGTATGGCGGAAATCCTCGTTTCCCGCTGAACTGCTCGAAGAAATGACCGCAACACTCTGGATTACTGCCGCAAGTGTAAGACGGCTGTTAAGCGTCGAGTACCCATCGCCTTCTTTGCGAATAAAATCATTTTCTTTTACAAGACGCTGCAGTGTAGCATTTTTCTGCTGCTCCAGAATGCCCAGCATAAAATTGGCGTCTATATTCAGAAGGTTTACAGAAAGTCCGTACAGCGGATGGTAATCCACGCTTACCTGCACCAGCACATGCAGATTATTGGTAAATCGCTGTCCGGTCGAGATTTCAAAATCTAGGATTTTAAGCGCTCCCCCTCCCCATGCTTTGCCCAGTATCTTAGCTGTAATGACACTGCTGTTATCAGATTTCTCCACCAGCTCAAAGTAATGGATCTTCTTATCGGCCTTAAAGGAATGATTGGTGATATCAGCCACCACCCAATAGGTGCGTCCTCGGAAGCTCGAATTGATCGTGTCCTGTACCTGGTCGGTCAGCTGTGATAATCTGATATACTGGTCTGGTCCCATAATAGTAGGGCTTCTGCTGTTTTTTGTTTTTTGTTTGCTGACAGCTAAGGTAGCTATTCTTGGACGGAATCTCAAGAGCATAAAAAAAAGAGAACCTTTTCAATTCAAAACGGGTTAAAAGGGCAGCCAAATTAGTATCCGCCCTCACCTGCATGCGCATAACCGCTTACGCCGCCCTTCGGGACTTATAGCACTCCGGCTCCTAAACCGGATACTTATTCTTTGCTTTCTTTTTTCCCGTTTTTTCTTTTGAAAAATTTCATTTGGGGCGATGGGGAAAGAAATCTGAAATAAGTATTCACTAAAAATTTTATGTCATGGAAATCACAGGACGAATTGTAAAAGATGCCTCAGTTTTTAAAGTAAAGGAAAACCGTGAGGTGGTAAACTTCTCCATAGCAGTCAACGACAGCTATAAACCCAAAGGAAGCACAGAAACAAAAAAGATTGTAACCTACATCGACTGCTCCTACTGGCTCAGCGCATCACTCGTGCAGTGGCTCAAAAAAGGCACGCTTGTGCAGCTCTTCGGGCGCATCGGGATGAATGTCTATATCGGAAATGATGCTCAGGCACATGGTACATTGACCTTTCACACCTCGGATATTAAAATCTTGGTTTTTCCTCAGACCGAAAGCGCAAAAGCTGTACCCGTGGCTAAAAAGTACAATAAAAAAGAGGAGCCTGACGACCTGCCTTTCTAATTGCTGCTGCCATTACATTTTTATACACGCCTAAATAAAACATTATGAAAGCCTTAGAAAAATCAAATTACAGCCACTATCGTGTAAGCGATGCCTTTAATGAAATTATCCGAAGAAGCATTACTTCCTACAACGGAAAACGCAGAGAAAAACTTAAATCCTTTTTCCTTGACCTGCAGCAGGGAGGATGCGTGAGCGGCATGATTTCAGAATTTATCTACCACGCTGACTGCAAAGAGTTTTACATCAAGCATATCGATGACCTTGAAAATATCCGTACCGAACTCGAAGAAGGAATCGGAGAGCCTATCGAAAACCGCTTTAGCGCACCGCACTACACTTTTGTCTGCTGGCTCTGCTTCGAGGAATACTGTTATGACCTCTACTCCAGGCTCTTTGAATAGAAATTTTCAATCTTAAATCTTCTCTTATGAAAGCTTCTGAAAATTTTAAGACCGCAATAGAAAAATACCTCAGTGATAGGGCGCAGAGCGATACCGCCTTTGCGCCCCACTTTGCCAAATCTTCCAAAAATTTGGAAAGCTGCATCCATTATATTTTCGGCGAGGTCAAAAAAACAGGCTTGTGTGCCTTTGACAATCAGGAAATCTATGACATGGCAGTGAAGTATTACACAGACGACACCATTGGTGTGCCTGCCCCTGTCGCCTGCAAAGCCGTAGTGCAGCCCCCTGCGCCCGCTGATCTTTTTACGCAGCCCGAAATCCCTGCTGTGACTCCCAAAACAGAACCTATTCCCCCTGTAAAACAGATTGTAAAACCCGTGCAGACCGCCCTAACACTCTTTGACCTATGATACCTAAGACCCACATCGAAAAGCAGCTCACTGCGCTCAGCGCCTCCCTTGCCCCTATAGAACCAAAGGTTTTCGCATGGGCTGAAAAAAACATCTTTCTCAAATGGGGCGTGCTTTCACGCTCCAAGTTCCATTGCTTGGAATGCACGCACGTGTGGAAACCCGCCTGTCCAAATACCTCTTCAAAATATACCGCCTGTGCTGCCTGCGGGGGAAAACTGAAAATGCAGCCCTACAATCAGGTGCGTTTCAGGGAAATGGACTACTGCGCTTTGCTGCAGACCTGCGGAGGCTTTCAGGTGGTGCGCATCATCTGCTCTTATAAGCACATGAAAAAGAACTTGACCCCGACCTATTTTCATAATGAGGTCATGCAGCATTGGATAAGTCCTAAAGGGGAAGTGCGCACGCTCTCATTGAGCGTGAATGTTTTTGCGCAGACCTGTGATGCATGGAAATTCTATTCCTGTCTCGAAATCAAGCCAAAGGATTTCGCTCTAAATGCCAAATACCGCATCAATCCCTATAAGGTATATCCGCAGATCAGTGTGCTACCTGTCTTGAGAAGAAACGGATTTAAATCATCCGTATTTGGCATCGCACCGCAGATTCTCTTTACTGCACTTTTAAACGATTCTATCGCAGAAACCCTGCTAAAAGCCAAACAGACCGCTCTTTTGCAGCATTATCTCTGCCGACCGAATCAGGAAATAAAACGCAATTGGCAGACGGTAAAGACCGTCATTAAAAATGGCTATAAGATAGCGGACTTAAAAATTTGGGAGGATTATATCGAACTGCTGCGCTATTTCAAAAAAGACCTTTCCAATCCCCTTTTTGTCTGTCCTGAAAATCTGCAGCAGGCGCACGACCATTTGGTAAAGAAAAAAAGGGAGCTGCTCAGAAAGAAAAAAATCCATGAGCTGCGCCTTGAAATCGAAAAAGCGCAGAAAAAATACCGAAGCGATAAACAGAGATTTTTTGGTTTGCTTTTTCAGGACAAACAGCTGACGATTTCTGTAATTGAAAACGTTAAGGATTTTATGCAGCAGGGAGATGATTTAGGGCATTGCATATTTACCAATGAATATTATGCTAAAAAAGATTCCCTTATCCTGTCCGCTAAAATCGGCGGACAGTCTGTAGAGACTATCGAAGTCTCACTAAGCCGTATGCAGGTGCTCCAATGCTCGGGGGAGAAACACAACCCCTCCAGACATCATAAACAGATCCTGCACCTATTGGATCAAAACCTCTATCAAATCAGGGAACGCATGAAAAAAAGAAAAAAAGCAGTTGCAGACCAAAGCCGATAATCTATCGGCTTTTTTTTGTCCGGATAATACCCAAAAGCCCGCCGGCTTTGCAGCCGGCGGGCTCGGACAGTAAATGCACTTGGAAGTTGGATTTACTTAATGCTAATGGCTTGGGCTAGGTTTTCCTGCTCTATAAAAGCGGTAATGTACTCTCTTACTTCATTGCGCTTCTCCACTTCGGTTTCAAAGGTATTGATATGAAAGTCCTCGTCATGGTCCAGAATATGGATTATCTCAGTATACCCTTTTGAAATCAGGCTGCCTTTGAGCTTAAGGATGGTGTGCTGCTGATGCGCATCCAAATCCTTTCTCACCTTCAGCCATATTGCTTTTTCCATTGCGAAAGATTTAATGTTGATTGTCTCTTGCTCCTTATCAAATATAGGCATATAGATCATGGATTGTTCTTTTTTCGCTTAAAAAAAAGCCCCCATTGCTTTAATGCTGAAAATAAAAGGAAATTAAATGGATCTGCAGCAAAACCCACACCGCCCAATACTTGTCTTCCTGATTTTTTCCGTTTCCATACTCAAATCTTTCTAGCGGTCAGTATGGTATGAATTTCAATGTCTGCTTCGGATTTCTTATACTCTGTCTTAAAGGTTCTAAGCTCTTCAAATCTGTTTGCAGATAACTGCGCTTTCAATTCGCTCAACTCATGAAAATAGAAATAGATGCGATCACCTCTGCTTCCCACTTGATAACCGGACTTACTCTGGTCTCCTTCTACAAAACTTATATAAATCAGTCCATTTTCATTGAGCAGATCATAACAGTCCCTTATTAGATTTCCGCTGTCCTCCTGGGACAGATAAGGCAGACAGAAGCCGCAGACTATCGCATCATATTTTGTCTGGAGCTGGCCGATATTTCTGCTGTCCATTACTGCGAAACTGGCCGTTGGATTGCTCCTGGCCGCAAGATCGATCATGTTGGGTGCAATATCGATCCCGAAAATATCAAGGTCCGGCCTTCTGGAAAGTAAATATTTGGTAATATTTCCCGGACCGCAGCCAATCTCCAAAACTTTTGACCCTGTTTTATAAAGAGATCCGCATATGAAGTCATAGGTTTCGTTATACAAATCCAAGTCCATAAACTTCTCTTTATAGAGGAAAGCAATTTTGTTCCAGGTTTCAAAAGTTTCAATATATCTGTCCATAGCACCGCAATGTTGCAAAATAAATTATAAAAAAATACAGTTAAAAAAGGCCGTAGCCTGCCAATTAATGATTTCCAAACGCAGCGAAAATACAATTAAAATGAGAAGGCCGATACAACATTCCGCTCTAAGAAAGACTTTTTGCTTTTCATGCCGGTGCCAGATCCAATACTGGAGCTGCCTCCAATTTTGTCGCAGAACCCTAACGCGGTTTTGTGAAAAAGAACTAAATGGAAAAATGAAAGAATAACTAAATAAAGAATACATGGCTCGATTTGAATTGGAAAACTATAGAAATGTTTTACTATTACTAAATCAAGTCTATTATCTTGATTTTTCAATTCACTGCAAATACAAAACCAATTTTAAATTAGGCCAAAAATTACCAATCGATGTTGCCTGCTATTATTGATTTCTTCTAAATACACTTTTGTCAATACTTTCTACCGAATTTGTCCAAGAATAAGGAATATTTAAATCATCTGATGACATTATAGACATGCCGCCTACAATTGCACAAATAGTATCTCTATCACCTAAAATAGATACTGCTTTCCAAAGTCCTTCTTCAAAATTTTGTAGATTATATGCGGTACACCAAATTGCAAAAGGTACCGTATCTTGTGCAGTCATATTTAAGCCGTTGCCTAAAATACCCTTAACAGTTTCAATATGATAATCGTAGGGTACGCTTTTAGATTTTGATATCTTTGACTTTGTATCGCTATCTGGTAATTCTTTTAAAATTTTATCTATAAAATCAGTTGGTTTTAATATACACTTGTCAAATTTCATTTGAGTTGTCAATGCAGTACCAATTGCAACCGCAATAGCGCCTGTAATCGCTTCAATATTGGAATGAGTAATTTCAGCTGATTTTATTGATAGTTCTTTTACCTTTTGAAAATCATCGAAATGGAAAGCTCCAATTGGACAAACTCTCATTGCTGCTCCATTTCCCATTGAACCTTGTCCATCAAATGCTCTTTTTGATACTTCCTGCCAATTCTCACCGTTTTGAACTTCTCTTAATAGCCTTCTCAAAGTTGCACCATAACCTCTATTTGCATCTAAATCATGATTTATGCAAAACTGTTTTAGTAAGTTTTCCTGATCTATATCGCCATTTCTTTCTAATTCCTCAAAAATAGGAATAGACATTACTGTGTCATCAGTAAATTCCCATTTAGTTTCAGGTATTTGTCTTAAATATATGCTTTCAGAAATTATGTCTAAATCGCCAAAAAAGCTATCACCAAACGCATCTCCAATTGACACACCTAATAGTGATTTCTTAGCATTTTCAATTCTGTATGTATTATCAATGTGATCCATAATTGTCTTGTTCTTATAATAGCAGGGAGCGTCTAAATTAAGACTATTTTCGGATTTGGCAAATCATTCCAAATACCAAACCAGCTTTCCATTATTTACAAAAGTGGCTATAAAAACGAAAAGCAGAAAAAATATTAAGATGCGCAGGCTAAAATCTTGTAATAATCCTCAAAAAAATGGTTAGATAATTGATGCTTCCCGCTGCAAAACAGCACTTGAAATATGCCGAAAACGCTCATTTCAAGTTTTGTGGCAGAATCGTATCAAAATACTTCCTGCAGAGTAACAAAATCAATAAAAACAACCACTTCAGTATTTAGGTTCGAATATATTAAAGAATAATAGTTGGGACTGATAAAATTTTCAAATACATACATCGGATGTAAGGTGCAGAATCGGTGCATTTAAATTTAAAACAATTTTAAAACACTGTATTAAAACTATTTAAACACTAAAGTTCGAAACATTACTAGTCAAACCCATCAGGGGATCCAAAGGAAATCCAGCTTCTCCAGAAAAATGGCTAAAGCAGTATCGCAAGGACAAAATAAAGGTATAACACAGGTGGGCTTAAGAATCTCCCTGGGAGATGTTCTTTTCAGAAACAAAAAATAAATTTTTAACAGGCTTTAGCAAAGCTTTGGCCCAATGCAGAAAGAAGACCTTTTTTAGTACCAGCACAAAGCCGTCAAAAGAATTGGGCTTCTGGACATAGAGGTCTGCCCCCTTATCAAAGGTATCTTCAATATCTGCAGGATGATCCCAGGTCGAGAGCATAACGGCAGGAATGTCCCTTAACTCTTTATCTCCCTTTATTTCTTCCAGCGCCTGCTTTCCTCCTTTAACAGGCATATTGACATCGATAAAAATAATATCCGGATCGCTCTGGGATTTATCTCTAAGTGTATCCACGAGTTCCTGCCCGTTTTCAACGGCCGTTACCTCAGAGGGAACATCAGCCGCCTGAAGGGCATCAATGAATAATTCCTGGTCATCCTTATCATCCTCGGCCAATAAGATTTTTACCGGCTCTTTTTCTTTTGGGCTTTCAGCATCCTGATTTTCAGTACTTATCATATTGAAGCGGTTTTAGAATGTCCAAATGTACTAAAAATGCCCAAATGAAATTATGGCGTACAAAATTAATGCTCACAGGATCTCATTTTACAAAACTTTTTAAACTGCAGGATATTGAAAACAGCATTATATCAGTACAATATCCCCAGCTGTAAAATAGTCAGCAGGCCAAGCTCACATTATCCACAAACCCTTAAATGAGTTTTTTAAGCATGCCGTCAAATATAAAACCATGAAACGGCAGCACGGCATACCAGTATAGTCTTCCCATAAGCCCGCGGGGTTTAAAAGTGGCCGCCTGATATAAGGTATTGTTGATTATTTTAAATTCCAGCCAGGCTTCGCCCGGAAGTTTCATCTCGGCATATAAAACCAGTTTGCCCTGCTTCTTATCGGCGTATACAACCCTCCAGAAATCCAGTGCATCCCCTGCATGTATCTGCGTTTTATGTGTCCTTCCCCTTCTGGTTCCCACACCGCCGAAAACCTTATCGATAAACCCGCGCAGCTCCCAGAGCCAGTCGGCATAATACCACCCGGTCTCTCCTCCGATGGACCAGATCCGTTCAATTGTATATTCCCTGTTTATGACTGCTCTTTTTCTTCTGTCAATGTAACAGCCCTTTTTTGGAACCTTTAGATATTGGGAAACATTTCCCTTAAACTGTCCGCTGACACGGGAGTCTTTCCAACTTGAAATGATATCATCATCATTAATTTTTTTCAAAGCCCTCTCTAATGCCTGCCGGTAAGTAATAGGTGTAACGCCCAGCAGGCTGTTAATCCTGTTATCTCGGCAGATGACTTCCACTTTCATGCTGCTGACCAGCGCCGAGGCCAGCTTAAAGGAAGTTGAGGTCACAAAATACAGCCAGTATGACGATAATTTAGGGGTCATAATCGGTACGGTATAAATGTATCTTTGGAGTTTTTTTGCTCTGGCAAACTCCAGCAGCATTTCCTTGTAGGTCAAAATATCAGGTCCCCCGATATCAAAACTTTCATTATAAGTTAATGGATTTAACAGCGAGTGGATTAAAAACTCCAAAACATCGCTGATGGCAATCGGCTGGCATTTGGTATTGAGCCATTTTGGGGTAATCATAAGGGGCAGTTTATCCACCAGATCGCGTATTATTTCAAAAGAGGCGCTTCCCGATCCTACTATTATTCCGGCCCGAAGCACCGTTAAGGGCACTGCTGCAGTCTTTAAAATATCTTCCACCGCCTTTCTTGATGACAAATGTTTGGATAATGATTTATCATTTACAATTCCGCTGAGGTAAATAATCTGTTTTGCATTTGTCTGGTTTATTTTTTCTATAAAATAATGTGCCGAAATGCTTTCCAGCTGATCATAATTGGAAGCGCCGGACATGGAATGGATCAGGTAATAGGCCGCATCTATATCATCGGGAATATTCTTCAGGCTTGCCGGATCCAGAAAATCAGCTTCAATGATCTGTATTTTATCTTTAAACTGTTCAGGAAAGTAAAACCTGTTTTTATCCCTGACACAGCAGACCACCTCATTTCCGTGATCCAGCAGCAAGGGCAGCAGCCTCTTGCCTATATAACCTGTAGCGCCTGTTAAAAGAATTTTCATCTCTGAGCTGTTTTACAATTTAAAGCTTACCAAACCATAATCCATCGCGAAAACCTGGCCTGAAATTGAGCCTGCATCTTCAGAGATAAGATAGCCAGCCATACGGGCAACCTCCTCGGGTTTTAGATAATTTTTCAAGGGGTGTCGTTCCTTCATATTTTCCTTCATCCTGTCGTTTCTTAAAATAGATGCTGATAAAGAAGTCTCTGTAATAGTCGGGGCAATAGCATTGATACGGATTAACGGGGCAAGCTCGGCGCCGAGCGATTTAACCAGACCTTCTACTGCTGCTTTGCAGGCCGCAATACTGGCATGAAAAGGCATTCCGAGTTTTGCCGCAACACTGCTGAATAAAACAATAGAAGGGTTTTCCCCTTTCTTTAACGCAGGCAGATAATGCTGAATCACTTTGACGGCTCCCATCACATTAATTTCAAAATCATTTCTGAAATCATCCAGGCTTAAGCCTAGGATGGGTTTGAGGTTTATGGACCCCGGACAATAAATCAGGGCATTAATACTTCCAAATTCAGGCAAAGGATCCCGGAGCACATCAATTGCAAAATGAATTAAATTCGGATGGGTAATATCGGGAGCTGTCCTGCTGATATTGATAATCCGGCAGTTTTCCAGATTCTGCATTAAAACAGCATTCCCTATTCCTTTACTGCCGCCAACAATTACAATAGTTTTCATTTTTTTTAAGATTAAATTTAAGAGCCAGGCTCACTGTTTGTGCTCTAATTTTCAAGAAAATAAGATATTCTTTATTAATTATCAAAAAAGCTAAAGTGTGTTTTCACAGAAAGTGATCTTTGTATGTTAAAGATAATAATTGTTTAACTATTTTATATAAATATTAAACAAAATAAAAGTTATTTTATCTAAATTAGCTATGCTCTGCTTAATTACTAACTGGGAATTTCTCAAAAAATACAATTATGAAAAAATTAAAACAGCCATTTTCTGATCGTGACCTGGACCGCATTATTGAAATGGCATGGGAAGACAGAACCCCTTTTGAGGCTATTGAACACCAGTTTGCTCTTAAGGAAGCTGATGTAAAAGCCTTAATGAAGAAGGAACTCAAAACCGGCAGTTATACACTTTGGCGTAAAAGGGTAGAAAATTGTAAAACAAAGCATCTGCAGAAACGCTGTGCGCAGATCAGCCGCTTTAAGTGCAGCGAGCAGCGGGTCATTTCCAATAACAAAACAGCAAAGCGGAAATAATAAAAATAATTACCTGCCAATTATTGGAATTATGATAAAAAATATGGAATCCCTGTAACAGCAAACTTTTTATAACCAATATCTTCGCCATTAAAACTATAACAATCAAACCTAACGCTATGTACCGAAATCCAGGGCTTCTGCAGAATATAATTGATGCTATCCCACTTCCTGTCGGAGTGTATGTGGGAGATAATTTAGAAATTGCACTGGCCAATGATGCCATGATCAAAACATGGGGCAAAGGAAATGACGTGCTTGGAAAAACCTATCTGAGCGTGGTTCCTGAAATTGAAAAACAGCAGATTCTCGATGAGGCCCTTGGCGTACTTAAAACCGGAACAGCCTTTCACGCTGTGGACAGAAAAGTTGATCTGGTGATAGAGGGAATACTCAAGGAACATTATTTTAATTATAGTTTTATTCCACTCTTTGATGAGGATGGAAAAGTCTATGGCGTGCTTAACACCGGCGCTGATATCACAGATCTGCATAAAGCAAAAGAAGAAACCGTCAAATCAAATGAAAGACTGACCATAGCTATAGAAAGCTCCGGGATAGGAAGCTACGAAATAGACCTTGAGACCAAAAAAATCAAGACTTCAGCAAACTTCAATACGATCTGTTCGATTGGAATCGAAGCTACAAATGACGATTTAACTGCAAAACTGCACCCAGAGGACCTCCCGGCACGCGAAAAAGCACACCAGCAGGCTGAGGCAACGGGAAAAATATGCTATGAGGCAAGGATTTTAAATGATGACGGCGCCTACCGCTGGGCTAAAATCAATGGAAAGATTATCAAGGACAAGGACGGTTCTGCAAAGACCATTATTGGGATTGTTCAGGATATACACGAGCATAGGGAATTTCAGGAGGAATTAAAAAAACAGGTGGCTGCCCGCACAAACGAACTCACACGTTCAAATCGTGATCTGATGCATTTTGCCAGCGTAGTGAGCCACGATCTTCGCGAACCGCTGCGAAAAATTAAAATTTTCAATACCCTTTTACGAAATGACATAGAAGGCAATGTTAATGAAAAATCCAAAAAATATCTTCATAAAGTAACCCAGTCTGCCCAGAGAATGGAAAATATCATCGAGGGAATCCTGACTTATTCCACACTGGATAAAACGCTGCAGGTCATAGAAACAATCAATCTCAATGAGGTTATTGAAGACATCAAAATAGATCTGGAACTGATCATAAAGGAAAAAGGTGCTATTTTAATTACTTCTGATCTTCCGCAGATTCAGGGAGCGCCGATTTTAATTAACCAGCTGTTCTATAACCTGATCCAAAATGCCCTGAAATTTTCCAAAGCGGACCAGCCTCCAAGGGTTATCATAACAAGCAGCATCATCAATAGTGAGGGCCAGGATTTTGTACAGATCAAAATAAAGGATAATGGTATTGGAATTGATCCTGAATTTGCAGAAAAGATTTTCACGGCATTTGAAAGACTGCACTCTAAAGATGAGTATGAAGGCAACGGGCTTGGCCTTGCCCTGTGCAGAAAGATTGCCGAAAGGCATAATGGCAAAATAACTGCCGCCGGGGAAAAGGACAATGGCGCCGAATTTACGGTGACCCTTCCTTTAAAACAAAAAGCCGATACGCTTTAGTAATTAAAATTTATAACTTCCCCATTAGAAGAATTTTAAAAATAACAACAATATGTATGATATACTAATATTATACAGCTTCAAAAATACATGTTTTTTTATTTTGCATTCCTGTAAATTTCAATCTTGCCAATTACATCAAAATCCAATTTGTAATGGGCAGCAGGCTGATAATTTTCATCGGTGAGGGCAATTTTCATGACCTGATGAATTGAAGGATGAGTGTCTGTATCTGCATTTTTTGAAAGAACAGGGTAAAATGACAATATTCCCTGCGGAACGTTACTGTTTATAAAAAAATCAAATTCTTCTATTTTAGTGGGCTCCACAAAATACTGACCTGGAAAGTTAAGTGGATTTTGCCCTATAAAAGCCTGAAACTGCTCAAGCTCAAGACTATTAAAGGACAATGCCTTTAAACTGGAACTATCCGCCTTGTCAAGTCTGAACCATTTGAGATTTAGAATTAACCTTTGAGAATTAAAACTGCAGATAAAATATGCCAGCTGTGTATTGATGGTATACATGAAGACTTTCCTTTGTTAAATTTAATTCTCCTATTCAATTTTAAAAAGATACCCTGATTTAACTATGCTTCATTACTGATGCCATGACCAGGAGCCGCATCATTTTAAAAAGCCGATACTGTTATTGTACTGCTAACTTACTGCAATTTAATCCTGCAATAAAAGCCTGAATAAAATTTAGAATCATTCTAACGGCAGCAGCCTGATAACCAAAGGTATTTTGAAGTAATTTTATTTGGAAATTATAGACCTATGAAAATGGATTTTATGGATAGAGAGATCCTCTTGGACACTCTTAAAAACATAGATAAAAAAATTGAAGGGTTAAATAATCAAAAAATTAAAGCCTTCTTTGAGTCTCTGGGACTGGAGCAAAGAGATGACATTGCCAAAGATTATCTGAACTGGGAAAACATACTTATTGTGGTTCCCAGCCGCAGTACTTTAAATGAACTGAAGAAATATAAGTATTCCATATCCCGAATCTCTTTTATTGCAAATCCGAATGCAGAGCAGATTCATATTTACGATTTTAATGACTGGAAAAACAGCACCCGGAACAAGACACAATTTCAGATCAGGGAGCTGCTGAAAACCAATTTTGGAGGCAGTCCAAAAATATCTGAAAATCGGGACTGGGTTAAATTAATGCAAAAAAATCATGGAAGCTGAAAATCATTACATCACCAGAAGCGGATGGCTGAGGGCAGCAGTTCTGGGCGCCAATGACGGAATTTTATCCACCACCAGCCTGGCCATTGGCGTGGCAGCGGCAAGCGTGAGCAGAGAACCTATTCTGCTGGCGGCAACAGCCGGTTTAGTGGCAGGTGCATTGTCCATGGCCGCAGGCGAAT
The DNA here is from genome assembly GCF_042436695.1 of Flavobacterium sp. HJSW_4. Taxonomy (NCBI): domain Bacteria; kingdom Pseudomonadati; phylum Bacteroidota; class Flavobacteriia; order Flavobacteriales; family Flavobacteriaceae; genus Flavobacterium; species Flavobacterium sp. HJSW_4. The sequence goes on along the minus strand of NZ_JBHNPP010000009.1, from coordinate 131,562 downwards.
ACGTATCGGTAAGCTCTCAGGCTGATGTTGAAACTGCTGATCTTACCCGTGAGAAAGAGGAACTTAAAAATATGCCTGAATCAGAGCTTGAGGAACTGACCCATATTTATATGAAGCGCGGGCTGAACAGCGAACTGGCAAAACAGGTTGCAGTCGAATTGACAGCCCATAATGCACTGGAAACACATGCGAGAGATGAGCTCGGAATCAATGAAATTACCCAGGCCAATCCCTTAATGGCCGCTTTCGCATCAGCGGTATCTTTTGTCATAGGAGGCTTGCTGCCGCTGCTGGTGGCTATTTTCGCTCCCATAAAAGAAATGGTATTGTATGAGTACGGTTTTTCAATACTCTTTTTGGCATTTTCGGGAATGCTGGCCGCTAAGGCCGGGGGATCCCATACGCTGAAAGCTGTACTGCGTATCTGCGTCTGGGGAACTTTTGTAATGGCAGCCTCAGCCTTGGTCGGTTATATTTTCGGGGTTCATACGGCTTAAGAAAAACAGTCCTGAAGCCGGAGTAAAAAATTAATTGAATCTTAAGCAATTAAAAAAAATAAGAATCGCAGCAATGCGTATATTTCGTATATACCTAAAAACAGACTGCAAAATGAAACTAATTACATTATTGCTTTTAATGACCGTGCTTCCCATTAACTGGGAACCTGATTTTAATAATGCAAAAAAAACGGCAAAAGAAAAACATGAATTAATACTGCTCAACTTCTCCGGTTCAGACTGGTGCGGACCCTGCATTGTGACGCGCAGAGATTATTTTGAAAGCCAGGTATTCTCAGACATGGCAAATGAAAATCTGATATTAGTCAATGCCGATTTTCCAAGGAAAAAGAAAAATATCGGAACACCGCAGCAGGTTAAACGAAATGAAGATTTAGCCGAAATATACAACAAGGAAGGAAATTTTCCCCTGACGCTTCTTTTGGATGCCGATGGAAAAGTGCTTAAAACCTGGCATGGAAAACCCGAAACTACTCCTGAACAGTGGACTGCCGAAATAAAAGCGATCTGTGAGAGCCGAAAATAACATGCTTAAAAACCAAAAATATTCCGAATCCCTAAAACTCATGGGGAACAGCTTTACCATAACAGTTGTCGCCGAAAATGAAAAAACAGGAAATGAGAATATTGCACTTGCCATTGAAGAAATCAGACGGATTGAAAAACTTTTGACTACCTATAAACAGGACAGCCAGACCAATCTGATCAATGATAACGCAGGAATAGAACCCGTTAAAGTAGATTTGGAGGTTTTTAACCTTATTGAAAGATCTATCGGGATTTCGAGAATCACACAAGGCGCATTTGATATTTCTTACGGAAGTATCGACAAAAGCCTCTGGAATTTTGACAAATCCATGACCAGTCTTCCTGATGCCCAGACGGCTCTGAAAATGGTACACCTTATTGATTACCGAAATATTATACTTGACAGGGAAAATACAACAGTATTTCTAAAAGAAAAAGGAATGCGTATTGGTTTTGGAGGTATCGGAAAAGGATATGCTGCCGAGATGGCAAAACAAATTCTTATAAAACATAATGTACAGAGCGGCATTATTAATGCCTCCGGAGATCTTTCGGCCTGGGGACTGCAGCCCAACGGCAAAAAATGGACCATCGGTGTGGCTGATCCTGACTCGCCAAATGCGGCATTCTCCTATATGGAAATCTCAAATAAGGCGGTGGCAACCTCGGGCAATTATGAAAAATTCGTGACCATTAACGGAAAAAAATATTCGCATACCATTGACCCAAAAACAGGACTTCCGATATCGGGAATAAAAAGCGTGACCATTATTGCATCAAATGCAGAATTTGCAGATGCAATGGCTACCCCAATAGCGGTTATGGGCATTAAAGCCGGCTTGTTTTTAATAGACCAGATACCTGATCTGTATTGTATTATCATTGACGACAACAACAAAATTTACACTTCTAAAAACATTAACCTGAAATGAAAAAGCCAAGGCAAAAAAATCTCGCGCTTTTATGCAGTATTGCTTTAACAGGCATTCTGCTCACATCCTGCACCTCTGTAAAGGAATACCAGAAAGGAAAAATCAACGATTCTGAAATGGTGCTTTCCAACAGGAAAATAGAAAAGACAGAACTTAGTTTTCAATCCTACCGTGAGGGAGCTTCCGGGGCCAATTCAGGAAAAAGCGGCGGCGGCTGCGGCTGTAACTAATTTTCATACGATCAAAAAATGAAAAGAATATTCATTACGGGATTTGCATTATTGGCATTATTTCAGGCAAAGGCGCAGAATGTCCCGGTCGATTCTACCAGTTATAAAAGCAAAAAATTAAAATTGGAAGAAGTTAATCTGGTTTCGAGCTATTATAAACAAGACGGAAACAATTCAGCCGTTACGGGCGGAATCGGTTCTGAGCATCTAACTGATATTGCCAATACCATTGATGTTAAACTGGTAAAATACGGCCAGACCGGAATCAAGCATACCTTTGATATTGAAGCCGGTATTGACCATTATACCTCTGCTTCATCAGATATGATTGACCTGAGCGCCAATTCATCTGCTTCCTCTTCAGACAACCGCTTCTACCCTTCTTTGACCTACCTCAGGGAAAATGAAGAAAAAGGAAGAACGCTTGGAATCGGCGTTTCATCATCAACGGAATTTGATTACCAGTCTTTTGGAGCAAACATCAGCTTCTCGCAGAAAACAAAAGACAGAAACGGGGAATTCACGGCCAAATTCCAGACTTTTATTGATCAGCTGAAATTAATTGAGCCCGTTGAGCTTCGAGGCACAACAAGCGAGGGTTATGGCAGTGCGAACAGGAATACTTTTGCAGGAACTTTGAGTTACTCCCAGGTTGTAAACAAAAACCTGCAGCTAATGCTCGTAGGGGACTTCATCAGCCAGAATGGCTATTTAAGTCTTCCTTTTCACAGGGTTTATTTTGCTGACGGCTCTGTCCATCAGGAAAAAATGCCCGATACAAGGCTTAAAATCCCATTGGGAATAAGGGCCAGTTATTTCTTGGGGGACAATATAATTATCCGCGCCTATTACAGATATTACACCGATGACTGGAGCCTTAAAGCACATACGGCCGATCTTGAAATTCCGGTAAAATTAACTCAGGCTTTTTCATTAAGCCCATTTTACAGGTATTACACCCAGAGCGGAACCAAGTATTTCAAACCTTACGGCCAGCATACTGCAGGTGATGAATTCTATACCAGCAACTATGATCTATCCAAGTTCGACAGCAGTTTCTTTGGAATGGGAATGAAATTCACGCCCCTTAATGGAATTTTTGGCCTAAAGCATTGGAATACGCTGGAGATTCGTTATGGGCATTATACACGAACTACCAATATGACTTCTGATATTATTAGTATCAACATTAAGTATAAATAACACATAATCAAACAAGTGTAATGGATATGAATTTACGGCATGTTTATTGTTTTTATCCAAATGTAATAATGAATTAAAAAGTAAAATCATGAAAACTTTAAAATATTTTTTGATCGGGGTATTATTCCTTTCATTTGGTTACGCTCAGGCTCAGGTATCAGTAAATGTAAACATAGGAACACCTCCTGCCTGGGGACCTGCCGGTTATACGGATGCCCGTTATTATTATCTGCCGGATCTTGAAACCTATTACGATGTAAGCACGTCCAATTATGTTTATCTCAATAACGGAAAATGGGTTCGAACCAGATCACTTCCCTCTGCCTATCGAAACTATGATCTTTATAATGAATATAAAGTAGTACTGACTGATTACAGAGGAGACAGGCCTTACGACAGCTTTAAATCCCATAAAGTAAAATATGCAAAGGGCTATAAAGGAAAACCTCAAAAAACAATAGGACAAAAGCCGGGAAAAGGAAACAATAAAGATAAAAGCCACCATGATAATGGAAACCATAATGGAAATGGAAATGGCAAGGGAAAAGGAAATGGTAAACATTAATTTAAAAGAGGCTTTGGGGAGCCTCTTTTTTTATCTTCAAAGGGCAGCCAATACGTCATATTTTAAAATATAATCCATAAAAGCTATTCAATCAGTCTATTTTACAGATCGGTTTTAAAATGGCTGCAATGATTTAGATTCATAAAAAAAGGGTTCATGACTTAATTTAAGTACAATGAACCCTTTCCATGAAACAGATCCTAATTTACAAATAATTCCCAACAAATCAATGTTTTAGTAACTTTCCTTTTTTTAAATAGTTAAATCCAAATCAATAATTTAATTATTTCAAAGCCGCAGCAATCTCTGAAATACCCTTTGATTCATTAGGATACTGTTATGTTTCCCGCCGGCTTTCCTTATTATCACACTTGTCCTAAGATGGAAGACTATAAAGTGCTGCATTTTTCTTTATAATATTTAAGCTCCTGATCTGTTTTGCCAAGGAGTTTTTCTAAAAGCATAATCTTATCTTCATATAGTTTTGCAATTAAATGAAAGTTATTCTGGCCCTTTACAGTATCGTACTTTTTACTATGTTTTTCTTCACTAAAATATCTCTGAATCTCAAAATTGATTATATTTTCTACAGACAGCTCGAAGATAACTGCAAGCTGCTGAAGTTTCTCCAGGCTCAATGCTGTTGTTCCTTTTTCAATCTTGCTATACCCTGCCTGTGTTATTCCCAGCCGATACGCTGTATACTCCTGAGTGTAATTTTTTAATTCCCTAATACTTTTAATCTTCACGCCTATTAACATTTCCATAGTACTATATCTCTTTTAATTCTTCCCGACAATATTCAAATAATGCACCAATATCATATACAGCTTATCATTATCCATAATGACAAAATGTTGAATCCTTATTCATTTTACAATCTTGTAAAATTAAATTCTTAAAAAAGTTACAGCAATAACATTTGTTTATATTTTGATCCAATTATCACTCAATACCTTGTTTGAGACGGCTTAAGTGAACAGGGCTAATGTTAAGATAGGATGCAATATAGTGTTGAGGTACACGGATGAGTATTTTTGGATAGGTAATATTCATACTGTTATAACGCTGTATGGGAGTCTGTGTATAAAATCCTTTAATTTTATAATTCATCAAAAAAAAATAATCCTCTGCAATAAGTCTCCCTAACTTTTCTCCATATCGAAGATTCTTATATAAAAAATGCAGCATCTCAAAAGTAATCACTATTACTGTCGTATTTTCAAGTGCCTGAATATAAAAGTCTGCAGAAGTCTCTTTTAAAAAACTCTGATAATCTGTAGCAAAAGTATTTTCCAGTGAAAAATGAAATGTTTTTTCATCAGTATTTTCATCAATAAAATAGATCCGCATTATACCTTTTACTACAAAATATATTTCGCGGCAGATTTCTCCTTGAGAAAGAATTATTTCTTTTTTTTTAATGCGCTTAAGATTAAACATAGATTTACACTGCTCCCATTCAAGGTCGCTAATATCTATATAATGCAATATAAGTTCGCGTATGCTTTTGAATTCACTGTTCATAAATTTCTTTTAGCTTTAACATAACAAAATTTTATCCTTAATAGTGCTTTACCTATTCACTTATTGTTCCTTTCCTTATCCGTATAAAATTAATATAGCTGATTTCATTTCTATAATTGAGACGTCAAATAGCAATTCTTAACTTATACGATTGCAATCTCCGCCATTCATAAAAGTCATCAAAAGTGTGTACTCATTTTTTTTTCACAATTTTTGATGATGCCTTTATTAGCGAAGATTTTATCTGACAGAAACCTTGCTAGCAGTTCCCTGTTCTACTGCAACCATTTTGCAATTGTTATTATCAAAATTCAAAAACTAACTGCTATTTTTTTGTGGTAAATATTAAATAAATATTTATTATTGATAAAACAAGAAAACCTCACAAGTAAAAAAAAAGCTTATATTAGTTCTGAATTACAATTGAAAATGAATAGAATTATCAAAGGATTGACTAATCAATTAGTAAAAAAACCTAAGACACTTTTTTTAATTGACAGCATAGGAGCTTTTCTTACTGCCTTATTACTTTTTGTGGTATTGCGAAATCTTACAGAGTATTTTGGCATGCCTAAAAATACACTAACTATACTTTGGTCAACAGCGGCTTGTTTTTGGCTATATTCAGCAGTCTGCTTTTTATTTCTAAAAAGAAAATGGAAGCTTTATATAAAAATAATAAGCTTTGCCAATTTATTTTATTGTATGTTAACCTCTGCCTTTTTATTTATTCATCATGATGAGCTTACAGCTCTTGGTTTGACATATTTTTTACTTGAAATAGCCATCATCTGCATGCTTGCTTATATAGAACTTAATGTAGCGGCGAAAATTCTAAATACCAGTTGCGATAATCAAATTATGCCAGGCAGTAAAAGTTGCCTTTAAAATTAGCATTACATTAACGTTTAATTTTTTCAAAGACCTCATTGGGGAAGTAACTTTGCATTTATAGAATATAATTTCAAGAAATGCTCAAAAAACAGCTTCTAAAAGTAAAACAGCTCTTAATTCAGGGGCAGGAAAAAATTACCAGAAAACAATTTATTTTTCTCTCAAGTGTGTTAATTGGAATTACTTCTGCCTTTGCCGTTATTTTTCTAAAAGCTTTTGCCCACTGGGTTTATTCCTTTGCAACATATATAAATGGTACTTTAAAACTGAGTTTTATCAATAGTATCTTACCTATTATCGGAATTCTTTTAACTGTTTTTGTTGTCAAAAGAGTACTGGGAGGTACTCTTGAAAAAGGTACTTCGCAAATTTTATATATTGTAGCGAGAAAAGCCAGCATTATTCCTAAAAAGCAAATGTACGCGCAGATTATCACAAGCTCTCTAACCGTGGGACTTGGAGGGTCCGCGGGGCTGGAAAGTCCTATTGTGATAACCGGAGCTGCTTTTGGTTCCAACTTTGCCCAGCAGTTCAAATTAAGTTATCAGGAACGTACTTTATTAATTGGCTGCGGAGTGGCAGCCGGTATAGCAGCAGCTTTTAATGCACCAATTGCAGGGGTCCTATTTGCTATTGAAGTACTGCTGGTTGATGTAACCATTTCGGCCTTCACTCCTATTATGATCGCAGCGGCTACAGGTACACTGGTTTCTACAATAGTATTAAATGATGATATATTATTGACTTTTAGACAAAAACAAACCTTCGATTATCACAATATTCCTTTTTACGTATTGATGGGACTTTTTACGGGTTTTATTGCAGTTTTCTATGCTAGAAATTTTTTGAAGACCGAACATTATTTTGCCCATTTAAAATTTGGTATTTATAAAAAAGCGCTCATTGGCGCCACTATTCTGGGGCTTATGATTTTTATATTTCCGACCCTTTTTGGAGAAGGGTATGAAAGCATTAAAACCCTGGCAGATAAAGATCCTGGAAAACTGCTGGAAAATACGCTCTTTGCAGATTATGCCGGTGATCATTGGGTTTTACTGGTTTTTGTTGGTTTATCAATGCTGCTCAAGGCCTTTGCTTCGGGTATTACCCTGGGAAGCGGCGGTAATGGCGGTAATTTTGCCCCTTCCCTGTTTCTGGGCTCTTATGCAGGCTATTTCTTTTCAAAATTTTTAAATCTGACAGGCCTTACTGATTTACCGGTCAGCAATTTCACTCTTGTTGGTATGGCCGGAATCCTGAGCGGGTTATTTCACGCGCCCCTTACCGCTATTTTCCTTATTGCGGAGATCACCGGAGGATATGACCTGATGATTCCCCTTATGATAGTTGCCTCTGTGAGTTTTGCTGTTTCCAAACGTTTTGAAAAACACTCCCTGGATGTAAAGAATCTGGCCAGAAAAGGAAATGTTTTTACCAGTAACAAGGATACCAATATCCTCTGCACACTGGAAATCGAGGATCTTGTCAAAAAAGATTACCTCACTGTAGAAACCAATCAGAACCTTGAAAATGTTGCCGATCTTCTGGCACATTCAGACCAGGTTATTTTCGGGGTTATAAACAAGGAGAATGATCTTCAGGGACTGGTTTATTTTAATGATATACGGGAAGTTATTTTCGATAACCTTAAAACCAAAAATATCATTGTCGGGGATATTATGGTGCAGCCCATCCAGACAGTCCACCTCTTTGACAGCATGGAAACAGTCATGAATAAATTTGAAAAAAGCAATAAGGTCTTTCTGCCAGTGCTGAAAAATGGCAAATATTACGGCTTTATAACCAAATCAGATGTACTGGAGTCCTACAGAAACAGGCTTAAATCCATGATTTTTGAATAAAATTTTGCGTTAATACAGCTAAATTTACACCAATTTCCATCTGTTGTCATTTACGCAATAAGCCTAATAATTATTAAAATTAGTCTTATCTTAGCTATACATGCCAAAAAAAGGTATTTAGCTACTAATTTTATAGATGATGAGAAAAATTACAGATTTACTCAACCTTCGGGACGGAGAAGATGACAGGGCAAAAACCTTAGAGGCCGTAAAGAAAAACATAACCTTCAAAGGGGCTAACCTTTGGATTCTGGCCTGCGCCATTATTGTGGCTTCGGTTGGACTGAATGTAAACTCAACGGCTGTTATCATTGGGGCCATGCTGATATCCCCTCTTATGGGACCCATTGTAGGTGCCGGGTTTGCACTGGGCATTTACGACTTTTCACTGCTTAAAAAATCCCTCAATAACCTGCTTATTGCAACAGTGGTCAGCCTGGTGGTTTCAACGTTATATTTCTACCTTAGCCCTTTCAAGGATGTGCAGTCTGAACTTCTGGCCAGGACCTCCCCTAATATTTATGATATCCTTATTGCTTTTTTTGGGGGTGTTGTGGGGGTTATTGCCGTCACAAGGTCCGAAAAAGGAAATCCCATTCCCGGGGTTGCCATTGCAACGGCGCTTATGCCACCATTATGTACGGCTGGTTACGGTATCGCTACCGCGCAGTGGACCTTTTTCCTTGGCGCCTTTTATCTCTACTGCATTAACTGCGTCTTTATAGGGATCGCAACGTTTTTAATTATTAAATACCTTAACTATCCAGCTGTTAAACAGGTCGATGAAAAACATCAAAAACGCGTAAAGTATACCATCGCTTTTTTAATTACCATTATGCTGGTGCCCAGCAGTTATCTTGCCTACTCGCTCTACAGGGAGCAGCAGTTTAAAAAAAATGTAAATCTTTTTATCGAAAGCGAATTCAGCAATAAAGGGTATACTGTAGTTTATAAAAAAACTGATTTTAACTCTAAAAGCAAAAAACTAGAACTGGCTTTCCTATCAAAGCGTTTCTCCGCTTTAGAAATAAAAGATCTTACCAACAGGCTGAACCGCAACAAATACCTTGCAGGCACCCAGTTACAGATTCGACAGGACAGCACCGATCGTTTCAATGCCCTAAAAGGAGATATACTGAACCAGATCAAAAGCAGTGAAAACGAAATGAACCTTAAAGATGTGAGGATCATGCAGCTGGAAAAAGAACTGACCAAAAACAAATTTGACAGCCGTCAGATTTTAAAAGAGACCAGGGTGTTATTTCCCGCTATAAGTTCACTCTCCATAACCAAAAGCACATTAATCAATCAGAAGGACAGCACCACTGCCATAACTGCTGTCATCTATGATGCCCCCAAAGACCTTAATAAGGCTGAAAATGAAAAATTACAAAAATGGCTTAATGAGAGATTATCCGTTAAAGATGTGGAACTTTTCAGGAAGCCTTAGTGCTCCTGAAAAGTCTTTTTTTGCTTTTTATTGTACAGACTCAAAATACAAAATCCGGAAATACCCGCTATTGTAGAGGCGATTAATATGGCGAATTTGGCTTCATTTTGATGCAGCAGGTCTCCAAACGAGAGCAAGGCAATAAAGATGGACATCGTAAAACCGATTCCACCCAATAACCCAAGGCCCAAGACGTGCGTCCATGTAGTTGATTCGGGAAGCTGGGCAATTTTTAATTTTACCGATAACCATGACATCGCAAAGATTCCAATTGGCTTTCCTAAAAACAATCCAAGGATAATACCCAGCCCCAGATTACTGAAAAGTCCCTCTACCATAGTGGATTCAAAAGTAATATTGGTATTGACAAGGGCAAAGACAGGCATAATGATAAAATTGACCGGACGCGTGAGGGCATGTTCTAATTTTTCAAGCGGCGAATCGGTATCTTCTTCATTAGTGGGCAGCGTAATGGCTACCAGTACACCGGCAATAGTGGCATGAATGCCCGAGTGATGAATAAAATACCAGATAACAACCCCAGGAACCAGGTAAAAAAGCAGATTTTTAATCCCCGTCCGATTAAAAATAATCAGTAACACAAAAAGTGCCCCTGCATATCCTAAATAGACAAAATTCAATTCTGAGGAATAAAATATAGCAATTACCAAAATAGCAATAAGATCATCGACAATAGCCAGGGCAGCTAAAAATATTTTAAGCCCTGAAGGGACTTTATTTCCCAAAAGGGACAAAATCCCCAGTGCGAATGCAATGTCTGTGGCCATAGGAATCCCCCAGCCTTTAGCAGTCAGTGAATCTCCACCATTGAAAAAAGCATAAATCAAAGCCGGAACGGCTACTCCCCCTATTGCCGCTAAAACCGGCAGGGAAGCCTGGGAAAATGAAGAGAGCTCCCCTTCAATTATTTCCCTTTTTATTTCCAATCCTACAAGAAGAAAAAAGATCGCCATAAGCCCGTCATTAATCCAAAGTAAAACAGGATAACGAAGATGTACCGTATTTGTATTGAATCCGAGTTCTAAATTAAGGATTTCCTTAAAACCTTCCGACCACCCGGAATTAGCGATAAAAAGCGATATCATTACACAGATTAACAATATAATGCCTCCTGCTGCTGAAGAACGGAAGAAATGAGAAAATATCTTAAGGTTTATAAGTTTTGCCATAAATACAAATTTAGCTTTTCAAAACTGTCTCTGCAAATATTTAGGCTGGGCAATTCATTTTATAATTATTCTAATTTTTAGTTTTATATTAGCTCAATAAAATATTTAACAATATTAATCCGAAAGAATATAGCAATAAGGTTTAGATTTAATTTTTTTCCTAATTAAAAAATCTGATTATGAGTATGAAGAAATATTTGATAGATACCTTTATCTATAATGATACTGCCAACAAAAAACTTCTTTTGAAAATCCTGCAGTTATCCGATAAAACCGGCGCGGTTAAACTTTTTAGCCACTTAATAAATTCTCAATATAAATGGATGGCAAGAATCTTACATGATCCAAAAGCAGCAGAAATGTCTTGGTGGGATCCTCTTTATTGCTTTGATGATTTAGAAAAACAATGGAATCAAAGTCTTGATTTATGGCTGAAATATATCGCATCGAAGACTGATGAAGAATTAAGTGATGAAGTCACATTCATTGGATTTGACAATACCAAATGGGCAGCAAGCCCTAAAGATATTGCCTTACAGTTAAATTATCATTCGATTCATCACAGGGCACAAATTCAAACGCTGATTCGCCAGCAGGGAATTGAACCCGACTTTCTGGATTACATAGGAACAAAGTATCGTAAATTAACCCCATAAAACAATTAAATTGTAAATTTAAATCATCACCAGACAAGGTGTCAATCCTAATTTAATCTGGCTTGGTTTCAGTATTATTATTTCTTTGGAAAATCAATATTAGATTTTATCTCCTCAATTTGCTGCGTATGCCTATTACTATGGGCCGAAATGAGCAGTATGAATTGATACGCATCATAGGTGCCGATAGGAAGCACAGCTACATGGTTTCGTAAGTCTCCTCTTGTGCTTTTAACAAAAGTGATCAATTTTTCGCGGTTCTCTTTAAAAGAAGCAAGCGCCTCAGCCATTGTTTTATGATTCGAATTTGCCGGTTCTAAAGCCTCGAATGTTTTTGATTTTTGCGAGCGATCTTCCACGGCCTTGATTAATTCCTGATCTGTAAATTTAATTCCTTGTCTTTTTTCGGGGTTTACTGGCTGCTTTAATGATTCTTCGATCATCGCCCAAAGTACTTTTTCTGCAGCAGCAATATGTTTAACACAATCTTCCACACTCCATTTCCCGGCAGCAGGCTTAAATGTTGATTGTTCCCCGTTCAGGCTTTTTACTGCATCAAAAACCCCTGATTCGGTTTCTTTTAAAAATTGAACAGCATAATCCCTTTCCTTAGCTGTAAGAAGATTTTTTTCAGTTTTAACAGGTGTTGTTGTCATAGTTGTCGCTTTTATTCGATTAGCATTTATTTGCTGGGCATTACATTTATAACCGCTAAGGCTGATAAAAGCCAGTATAAAAAAGGTAACTGTGTTTTTCATAAATTAAATATTTAGTTTTTTATAGGAACATTGAATAACAAATGTACTGTCCAAATTACGTTTTTAAAGGGTGTTATTCAGACAACATAATGGGTTGATTTGGACAGTATAAAGTTTTATCTTTACGCAAAGCAGTATTTATGAAAAACTTAACCATACTTGTTCCTGACGGCGAAAATAACCTGAGCAGCATTGTTGGCTCTTATAAAATTTTTACGCGTGCCAACAACTATCAGAAAGAAATCGGAAAAAAAGAAATATTTAACATTGAACTGGCAGGGATTTCAAGCGAAGTCGAGTTCTATGGCGGGTTGTTTACTGCTAGACCGCACAAAAATATAGCAGAAATCAGCAAAACCGACCTTGTTATTATACCATCGTTAAACCATAATTATCAGCAGGCTGTTAAAGTTAATGGCCAATTGATAGATTGGTTAGGGAAACAATATCGGTATGGTGCCAGCATTGCCAGTATATGTACCGGAGCTTACCTTTTGGCAGCATCAGGATTACTGGACGGTAAGAGTTGTTCTACCCATTGGTCGGCTGCAAATGAGTTAAAGAAGCGCTATCCTAAAGTCAATCTACAAACCGATCAACTGATCACAGATGAAAAGGGAATTTATACCAATGGCGGAGCTTATTCTTTCCTAAACCTTATCCTTTATCTGGTGGAGAAATATTACGACAGACAAACTGCCATTTTTTGTTCCAAGGTTTTCCAGATTGATATAGGCAGGCAAAATCAGTCAACTTTTATTATTTTCGAGGGACAAAAAACACATAGCGATGAACTGGTTAAAAAAGCACAGGTATATATGGAAAGCAAACCGGAAGAAAAGATCTCAATTGAACATCTGGCCGCCAGTCTTGCCATTGGCAGGCGCAACTTTGACCGTCGCTTTATAAAAGCTACTGGTAATACGCCAACAGAATATCTGCAAAGGATAAAAGTAGAAGCTGCAAAAAAATCTTTCGAAACAAGCCGCAGGACTATTAATGAAATTATGTACGAGGTGGGTTATTCAGACCTTAAAGCCTTCCGGGAAGTGTTTAGGAAAATTACAGGGCTGTCGCCATTAGAATATCGGAACAAATACAATAAAGATGTACTGCAAGGCGGATAACTCTAAATTCAACTAACTAAACTGGGTATGCTTCCTTTTTGCCACAAAAAGGTAATGTTGGCTGTCTGCTTCTAATAAATCATGAAAGAAATATCTTATTTAAAATCATTTGTGAAATCAAATATTTTTTTTCAGTGCCTAGCGGGGCATCCAAACCGAAATACTAAAAAATATAAAGACATCTTCTACTTCCAGTAAGGCCAATCTCATTTAGAAAATTATTCATCATCTCAATCATTAGTTGAATCTTAAGTTCTAATAAATGATATTAATAATTGCCGCTCGACAGAGGTTAAAAATTGACTTATTCCTGTTTATGGAAATAGAAAAAGCAACGGTGCAAGAGAAGAACATCCTCACAGCTTACCCCTCGAAAATTGGCATTTTGAAAGTGATACCCTTTATTTCTGCTTTTAGACTATTTACGTAAAAAATAAATTACCTTTATCCGGCATTACCACTTTATAAGAAATTAAAATTTATTTAAGCTTTAAATCCAATCCTATGAGCCAAGAAGAATTATTGGTATTAATCCGTAAAAAAGATGAAAGAGCTTTCACCCATCTCTACGATATGTACTCAAAAAGCTTATTTTCGGTCATAAATATTCTGGTGAAAAACCGGGAAGAAGCCGAAGATGTCCTGCAGGAAGTCTTTGTAAAAATCTGGAAGAACATCGATACATACAGCGAAAGCAAGGGCCGGTTCTACACCTGGATCCTTAATATTGCAAGAAATACATCTATTGACAAGCTGCGATCCAAAAATTTCAACAACACGCAAAAAAACCTTTCCTCGGATAATTTCGTAAATCTATTAGATGATAGCAACAAGCTCACAAACAGAATTGATTCTATAGGAATTCAGGAATTCGTAAAAAAACTGAAACCAAAATGTATCGAGATTATTGATCTGCTATTCTTTAAAGGATATACCCAGCAGGAAGCATCGGAAGAGCTTGCCATGCCGCTGGGCACTATCAAAACACAAAACAGAAACTGTATCAACGATTTAAGAAATTATTTAAAGATATAATGGAAGATAAGGAATATATTGAATCAGGCATTTTAGAACTTTACGTTTACGGCCTGCTGACAGAAAAAGAGAACCTGGAAATTGCCGAACTGGCCAGAAAAAACCCTGAGGTTGAAAGTGAAATCATTGCTATAGAAAAAGCTGTTTCAGCCTTATCATCAAGCTTCTCACCTTTCCATTCGGTTGCCAATTTCGAGAAAATAAAAGCGCGTTTAGAGCTTAAACATACTAAAGTTGTCGATATAAAACCAGCATCAAACCTGCCGCAATACTTCGGCTGGGCGGCTGCAGTATTATTATTGCTAGGTTTTGGATATCAGACTTTAGAATTGACAAAATCCAAACAGGCAGTCTCTGAGGCTGGAGGCGAAAAAAATAAAATTGAAAGAGAATATGCTTTTTTAGACCAGCAGAATAAACAGACTGAGAAAAATCTGAGCATTGTGAGAGACATTAAAAATACAAGCGTTACTCTGGGCGGACAATCAGTATCTCCGGCATCATTTGCAAAAGTGTACTGGAACAAAGAAACAAAAACGACTTATATCGACGCGGCAGGTCTGCCAAACCCTCCAAAAGGAATGGTTTACCAGGTTTGGTCTTTAAAACTAAGTCCGGTGCTTACACCGACAAGTATTGGTCTGCTGGATAATTTTGAAGAAAACTCTCAAAAAATCTTCGCTGTAAGCCAAACCGATTCAGCTGAAGCTTTTGGCATCACGCTGGAACCTGCAGGGGGAAGCCTTACACCTACAATGGAGCAGCTTTATACTTTAGGAAAAGTCTAATTCCATAAAAAGTCCTAACTAAAAAGCGCATATTGATACTATTCAATATGCACTTTTTGGGATTCAATACTGCACTCTGGCGGAACTTTAACCAAACCCCTTAGCCATAGTAAAAAAATCTAAAATCATCGTCAAATTTTGATTTGAATAGTTTCTCATGATAATAGTTTAAATTTGTGTAGCCAAAGTAGAATTTTAAAGCATTCTTTCAATAATTAGATACTTTCGACTGATACTTTATTTAATTAAAAAATTTAAGCTTAACGTTTTTTAGCGTTTAACCCTCGAGGATGTTTATAAACTGTTTTTGACCAACAATTTCAAATAGTAATCTTCCAAATTCACTTGAAAAATAAGATAAATTGAAACTTAGCGTAAGTTAAAAGTTAACAGGATTCGAACGCCAAAAATAGAATAGACCCATACTCTTTTTATTTAAATTTCTATTTAATTGAAATAATGAAAACCCATTAAATCGTTAACTATTTATCATTTATTGAATTTTCCACTCTCATTATCTTATTATCAATTATTGCTCAGCTGGGGCAGAAAATTAGTTTACTACTCAAGCTGGCACGCCGGCCTGCCTTTTTTATAATATGGATCAATGATCTCATATTATTTATAGTAAACAAGGTAACGATAAAATTAATTAATAATCATGTAATTATCACCAAATTAATTAGTCTAACTTTACCAAATGAGGAATTGATTACTCCCATGCAGAATTAAGTAAACATTTTTTGGAAGATTATGTTTATGGACAAGCCCGTCGCAGCGTACAGCGCAGCTGACGGGTTCTATTTTTGTATCGCTTGTTTCAGAACTTTGCTATAGATCTGAAAATGAAGCTGATTAAGCATTTATGACAGATTGATTTTGTATTTTTTTTCTATTGGTGAAGAAGCCTTATTCGGTGCAAGCTGTCCTATCTGAAATACTTTTTCAATAAATTCAATACTTTGATCTACTGAAGTATTTTCATTTTTTAAGTGGGATGCAAAATGGTTTGTTAATTTTTGAATAATCCTTGAACTGATTAAATCCATCTGTGCATCATCAAAATGGGTTGTTTTCTTTTTTTGAAAAGCAAATTCTGCTGATACAATATCATTTAGCTTGGATTTTAAGGCATGAATAGTCGGAGCACATTTTCGGCCGTTCACCCAGGTATTCAGTTCTAATTTCAGATCATCAATAATGGCTTCTGCAGCAGGAATATGCTGTTTTCTCTTTTCCAGCGTGTCATCAGTAATTTGAGATAAATCATCCAGATGTATCAAAGTTACACCGGGGATTTCTTCTACATTGGTATCTACATTGCGAGGGATGGATAAATCCAAGATCAATAAGGGTTTCTGTAAAGCAAGCAATGTTTTGTCAATAGTCGGATTTTGTGCTCCTGTAGCTACAACCAGCACATCGGCCTGCTGCAGTTCCTGTTTTAAATCAGCATAATCTTTTACAATAACATTCAGCTTGCCAGCCAGTAATTCGGCTTTGTTTTTTGTTCTGTTTATAAGGGCAATATGGCTGTTTTTAGTATGTTTTACTAAGTTTTCGCACGTATTTCTTCCTATTTTCCCCGTTCCGAATAACAAAATATTTTTGTTTCCAATATCCGCCACATTTCGGATAATATACTGCACTGATGCAAAAGAAACTGAAGTTGCACCAGAAGAAATTTTCGTCTCCGTTTTAACTTTTTTGCTCGCCTGAATAACTGTATTTACCAACCGGTCCAGAAATGTATTGACCAAACCTTCCCGTTTACTATTGTTAAAGGCGGTTTTAATCTGGCTGATGATTTCAAAATCACCCAGAATCTGACTGTCTAAACCTGTTCCTACCCGAAACATGTGGCTGACAGCTTCTTCATTCTTATATATATAAGCAGCCTGCCGAAATTCTTCTACAGATCCATTGCTATTTTCGCAAAGCAGTTTGATGAGCTCATAAGGATGATGGGCAAAACCATAAATTTCAGTTCTATTGCAGGTAGAAGTAACTATTAATGATTCTATACCTTCCGCTTTGGCCTGCATCAATAAATCAGATTGCGCTTTAGTATCTAAACTAAATTTTCCTCTAATTGCTGCATCTGCTTTCTTATAGCTTAACCCTAATGCGTAAAAAGTAGTGGATCTGGACATATTAAAATTTTCCATATTTATGATCTGCTTAAAAAGTTCAAAAAAATATTACTAACTAATTTATATATAACAACGCCAGAAGGATTTAATATATCGCTGTGGAATAAATGGATTCAAATTGGCAATTTTATATAATTCATGCCATTATACAAGAAATCAGAGTTTCAAAATACTTATATACTGATTGTATAATATTAAGAGTCCGGCACTGCAAATAGTAATGAAATATAAAACGCTGCCTTAATAAGGCAGCGTTTTGAGAAGAAAATTATTTTTGAACTATAGGAGTTCTCAATGATTCCAATACAGCAACGATATCAGTATAAAGCTCTGTATTTGAAGCAACACCGTTTGCATTGGCAGCAGCCCCTACATACCCTTCGAATTTTGTATAATCCGCACTGCTGGATTTTGTTCCCATACGAGGATTTTTTGCAGGATCATGAGCAGCAACCATGTTCAAACCAGAATATGTATTTACAGCATTGGTGCCTCCCGTGTTAAATGAAAAGAAATCAGTCAGATTATCTGATAATTTAGCAATATTAGTAGACTGGGTAGTTCCAGTTTCTGCCAACAAAGGGGCAAAATGTGCCTGCAGGTTTCCTGCAGCATTCGATTGAACGTCAGCAACAATTAATCCTATAGCTGAATTTACGACTTTTCGGAAACTCAAACGTCCCTGCTCGATCATCTGACCTGAATTATCCGGATCGGCAACCATTTTAGTCCCGCCTAAGCGTTCATAGATTGATGCCTTTACAGGAGGTGCTGGGGTTTCGTCGTCATTACTGCTGCAGGAAATCATAGCTGCAGATGCAGCAAGTAATACACTAAGTGTAAGTTTTGAATAAATTTTCATAAATTTAAAGGTATTAAAGGGTTAATTAAAAAAACGATTTATCTTTTGAGACAGTCTATAGCTCAAACTATTTTGATTCATGGGGCAGACTTCTTTGTTTGCTAAATTGGCTGGTAAAATATAACGCTGGGCATCATAACGTCCTTTAGCCATCAACTCGTTGAAAACTTTCTCAGAGTTTGTAATTTTATTATTGTGGAAGTACACCACAACATTTCTTTTAACGATGATAGAGTCTGATGTCAGGCCTTTTATGCTTCTCAGGTCGGCACAGATTTTTCTGGCCTGCAGAGAATCAATATCTGATTTAAAATCGATTCTGCTTACCTGAAGATTTGGGGTGTCATAAACGGGCGGTTTGGCCGTTATAATGTGAAAAAGCAAAATCGCGACAAACAGTACAAATATTCCGCTCAGAATTAAAAGTCCTTTTTTGATTATTTTATTAGTCTTCATAATTTTTTATGGTTTTAAAATTATCTACGTGTACTTCAGAGCTGCGGTTTTAGAAATAGTTGCAAATCGATCAATTTAGAATCATTTTAAATACAGAAATTACCTAATAATTTAATTATAAAGCAGATACTAGAAAACTCTGGCAAGATTAAATCCAAAAAATATATCTCCTTTTGTCCAGTCTCCTGTTGTTCTTCCAAGATATCCAGCTTCATCAATTGCTTGAGAGCTGGTAAAATGCATTTGAAAAACATGCCCGCCGGTTTCTAAATCAAAACCTATAGACAGCGGATTTTTATAAAGAGAATTTGGTGCTCTGTTTAAATGCGCCGCATAATCCATATTTAAAGACCAGCGTTTAGCGAATTTATATCTACCTCCAAACCCCACGGCATATTGAGTATTGCTTTGGTCTACGTCTTCAACAAAATTTTGATGAAAGAATGACGGCACAATTTCTAAAGACAGCTTTTCAGAAAATTTTCTGGAAATCAGCAGCTGCGCAACATAAGTAAGCCTGTCTTTAAATTGAAGTTTCGGATACAGACTTTCTTTTAATGTGTTATTAATAGACAAACTATTAAATCCGGCGATAGTAACAGGGAAACCGTCTTTTATTTGAGGAAACAGCATATATTTTGTTGCAAAGTCATAAGCAAATTCACTTCGGGCTGCACTTACATTAAGTCCATTTGTTACACCGTAAATAAATTTAATCTGCGTATTGGCATTATCGAGTCCATAAAAACCTTCAAAACCATCTTTAATAGAGCCGAATCGGTGTGCAACAACAAAATACAAATCGCCTTTTGCGGCCAATTTTGTAGATTCGAGATTAACGATTTTTAAGGCTTTGAATGCAGATGTCACTTTTTCTTTTGCAGAAGGAGTTTCTACTCCAGACAATAAATCGGTTTGGGAGAAGGTTAACAGCGGAAATATAAAAAATAATAGAATAAAGTTTTTCATGAGGTTAGTTTTAAATTGTTATTTGTATTAGTGTACAACTGAAGATTGGTCTATTTTAAATTCCTGGAGCAATTCGTCATATCCTAAAAAACGCCCTTTAATTTTTAGGGTTTTTCCAGATATAATATTTTGCGGCAAACGGTTTTTGAATGTCACAAATACTTTTTCGCTCATAACAATTCCATTACTGGCTTTATCAATACTTGTTACTCTTGCAGATAGTTCAATTGTTTTGTCCTGATATTTGATGTAAGCCAGACTGTCGTTTGAAGTAAACTCTCTTTCCAGTTCGTTAACCGTTAGGGCATAATCGGCAGTTTCTGATTCTATATTTCTATGCCCTTTGTAGATGTAGAGGTACGCTGAAATTCCGATTATTATAAAAAGGAAAATTGTAATTAGTATTTTTTTTCTCATAACTGGTTTTTAGTATTTCAAATTATCTACGTTAAAAAATACCTATTGGATTTAAATCATTAAATATGCCTCTTGCCAAATCTGTATTATTCTTTTCAACGTATATAATTTTGAAATGCCTGATGATCCTTAAAAAAATCATGCATTTATTTATAACTAAAAACCAATCTTATGAATTTAAAAACCCTTCTGGCCATCTCATCATTAGCTTCAATTTTTGTAAGTTGTGCCAACGATGATCCAAGTACTTTAATTGACTCTACACCAATTAATGGTTTGGCAACATACAACCAAAATGTAAAATCTATTATTGATAATAACTGTGTTGTATGCCATGCGGCAGTTCCTAAAAATGGAGCGCCGATGTCTTTAGTTACTTATGAACAGGTTAAAAATGCAGTTTTAAATCGAGGATTGCTTACACGAATTTCTTTAGAAAATGGAGATAGCTCCTTAATGCCACAGGGTGGCCCAAGATTGCCTCAAGCGACTATTGACATTATAAATAAATGGAATCAGGATGGATTATTAGAAAAATAATCTATAACAAGAACATGAAGAAAATCATAATAATGCCAATGCTATTGGCTTCTTTTATTGTTTTTTCACAAGAAAAAATAGTAACCAAATCTGCAACAATAACTCTGGAAGCTTCAGTACCTTCTTTTCAGCCGGTTGCAGGGACTAACAGCAATGTAACTTTTGTTTTGAATCCCGCAACTGGAGAAGTAGCAAGTCTGGCTTTAATGAAAGGATTTGAATTTGAAATGGCATTGATGGAAGAACATTTTAATGAAAATTACATGGAAACCGATAAATATCCAAAAGCTATTTTTAGAGGGCAAATAGAAGGATTCGACATTAAAAATCTAACTGAAGATTATAAAGATTATATCATAAAAGGAAAATTAGAAGTACATGGAAAATCCAAGGATATAAGTGCCGATGCAAAAATTACAAGATCGGGTTCCAGAATCACCCTTATATCTGATTTTGAAATAAATGCAAGTGATTTTAACATTCCAATTCCAGCGCTTATTAAATATAAACTGGATAATAAAGTCAAAATTCAAATTATTGCAGTTTTAAAATAAGACTGCGCAAAAGTAGAATGATTTTATAAAAAAATAAAGGCGAAATAATGAAAAAAACAATACTTATTGCAATGCTGTGTGTTTGCGCCATTGGCGTATCACAAGAAAAAATGGTCAGTAAATCGGCAAAAGTTACTTTTGAAGCTTCCGTTCCTTCTTTTGAAGAAGTTAAAGCAGTAAATCGGAATGTTACTTTTGTTTTGAATCCAGCAACAGGAGACATTGCAAGTTTAGCCCTGATGAAAGGTTTCCAGTTTAAGGTTGCTTTAATGGAAGAACACTTTAATGAAAATTACATCGAAAGTGACCAATATCCAAAAGCCGTATTTAAAGGAAAAATAGAAGGATTTGATCTTCAAAGTTTAAGCGCAGATGCTAAGGATTTTATCATTAAAGGCAAATTAGAACTTCACGGTAAATCCAGGGATATAAATACAGCTGCAAAGATAAGCAGATCACCATCAGGTGTCAGCATTTCATGTAATTTCAGCGTAAATGCCAGTGATTTTAATATTGAAATCCCAAATTTGGTTAAAAGCAAGCTTTCCAATAAAATAAATATCCAGGTTGTCGCAGTCTTAGGTACAAAAAGACAATAACCTCCTAAACACTATCTTGAAAAGTCAGTAATTTTTATATCAAAAAAATGGAGGAAGAAATACAAATTGAGGACGGTCTTACCCTTATTCGTTTCCAGAACGACAGTTCAGAATCTTTTTTTGCACAGCACGAAATTAGTGCTGGCCTGTTACAGTTTCATTTCGGACTAAAAGGCAATGCATTGTTTTTGTCCAATCATGATCATTGTGCTTTAGAATTGAAAGAGGAAAAATCCCTTATTTTGTGCAATCTGCAGAAACAGTCATTGCTTCATTTAGAGCTTTCTCCAAATTCATGGGTGATTTCAGTTATTGTTTCGATTGAGAAATTTCATTCATTATTTTCTGTTGAAGCAGATTATATTACTATTTTAAGCCCCGATAATAAGAAAAAAAAGGATTATACCGAAGGGAACATTAGTCCTTCGATGGCTATTGTTTTGAGACAGTTGTTTCATTACAGCCTTCATCCCTCCCTAAAGAACCTTTATTATAAAGGAAAAGGATACGAATTGTTGAGTTTGTATTTCAATAAAATGGAAGATTCAAACGCAGGACAATGTCCATTTTTGATCGATGAAGATAACGTCCTGAAAATCAGAAAAGCCAGAGAAATCATTATCGCCAATATGGCCGAACCACCAGGATTACAGCAATTGGCAGATGAAATTGGACTGAACATGAAAAAATTAAAAATAGGTTTCAAACAAATTTACGGAGATACCGTTTATGGTTTTCTGTTTGATTACAAAATGGATTTCGCCAGAAAACTGCTTGACAGCGGTTCCTACAATGTAAATGAAGTGGGGCTTAAAATAGGTTACAGCACCGGAAGCCACTTTATTGCGGGATTCAAGAAAAAATTTTCCACAACTCCAAAGAAATACCTGATGTCTGTTAATACCAAATTTAAAACAGCGTCGATTTTGTAAATTACAGCATAAATAAAATTGATTTTTCCTTTTTCTAAAAGGCAGCCAATACTATTTTTAGCATCAATTTAAACAACAAATACTTAAAGCCTGAAGCTTAAAGTAAAAAGCCAAAAAAAAAAAAATGAAAGGTGTATTATTAGTAAATTTAGGATCTCCCGAAAGCCCGACACCAAAAGATGTAAAGCCCTATTTAGATGAATTTTTAATGGATAAATATGTGATCGATGTTCCGTATTTACTAAGAGCTTTATTAGTCCGAGGTATCATCTTAAGAAAAAGACCCAAAGAATCGGCACATGCTTATGCAAAAATCTGGTGGGATGAAGGTTCGCCTTTAGTTGTTCTTTCTGAAAGAATGCAGAAAAAAGTTCAGCCTCTGGTAAACGTTCCGGTTTCTTTGGCAATGCGTTACGGAAGTATGACTATTGAAAAAGGACTGCAGGAACTGCACGATAAAGGTGTAACCAAAGTGATGCTTTTTCCTCTGTATCCGCAATACGCAATGGCTTCAACATTGACTATTTTGGTAAAAGCAGAAGAAATCCGTAAAAAGAAATTTCCACAAATGAGTTTTACCGATGTTCCTGCGTTTTATAACAAACCCGATTACATCAAGAATTTAGCCGATTCAATTCAGAAACACTTAGTTGGTTTTGATTACGATCATTTGTTATTCTCGTATCACGGAATCCCGGAACGTCACATCCGCAAAACAGATGTAACCAAATCCCATTGCAAAATTGATGGCTCTTGCTGCAACACGCCTTCGGCTGCGCATGATTTTTGTTACCGTCATCAATGCTATGAAACAACCAAACAAGTTGTAAAATTATTAGGTCTTCCTGAAGACAAATACAGTCTTACTTTTCAATCGCGATTAGCTGGAGATAAATGGCTGGAGCCTTATACTGATATTGAAATTGATAAAATGCCGGCAAAAGGAATTAAAAATCTGGCTGTTGTAACACCTGCTTTCGTTTCGGATTGTTTAGAAACGCTCGAAGAAATCGCCATGCGCGCCAAAGAAGATTTTGAGAAAAATGGAGGAGAAAATTTCCTGGCTATTCCCTGTTTGAATGACGACCAGAAGTGGTGCCAGACTGTTAGCAGCTGGATTAATGAGTGGGCTGAATAATGCTATAATAGCAATAGGGAATATTGGAGTTTTCATTATTAATATATCAATTCGCCCCTTGTATTCATTTTAATTTATTTTTTTACCTCTTTTAAAACCAAAAAGAATATTAAAGCGTAAATGACTTTATAACTTAAAAA
Organism: Flavobacterium sp. HJSW_4; assembly: GCF_042436695.1. NCBI lineage: Bacteria > Pseudomonadati > Bacteroidota > Flavobacteriia > Flavobacteriales > Flavobacteriaceae > Flavobacterium > Flavobacterium sp. HJSW_4. The sequence continues at coordinate 107,539 of NZ_JBHNPP010000009.1, read as the reverse complement.
AAGTAATTATGAAAACTAGAAAATTTTTAGCAGCAACAATCCTGGCATTAGGATTTGGATTGACATCATTTGCACAAAAAACAGTAATGGTTGGTGGAGCAGCTATGTATCCTAATAAAAATATTATAGAAAATGCGGTAAACTCAAAGGATCATACCACCTTGGTAGCAGCAGTAAAAGCAGCAGGATTAGTTGAAACTTTACAAGGTAAAGGTCCATTTACTGTTTTTGCACCAACAAATGAAGCATTTAGTAAATTGCCGGCTGGAACTGTTGAAACATTATTGAAACCTGAGAATATTAAATCATTACAAACTATATTGACATATCATGTAGTGGCCGGTAAAATGAATAGTTCTGATATTGCAAAAGCAATAAAAGCTGGTAAAGGAAAAGCTTCTTTAAAAACAGGTAGCGGCGGAACTCTAACTGCCTGGATGGATGGAAAAGATTTGTACATTAGTGACGAGAGTGGCAATAAAGCTAAAGTTACAATTTCAGATGTAAATCAATCTAATGGTGTCATACATGTAGTGGATACAGTACTGCTTCCAAAAATGTAGTTTGCTGAAAATAAATTACAATTAAGCCCTGAAATTTCAGGGCTTTTTATATAATTACTATGCGACAAAATAGTAATATTCAGTTGTATAAGAGATTTTGATTACCATTTTATTGCCAACTCAAAACTTTAAATGTAAGGAATTGATATCTTTTTTTTACAAAAAATTAAGGCTGTCTCTTTTTATTTTGGGTAAAATAATACATAAAACTAAATATATTTCTGCTTCAATCCCCAACAGGACATCTAAACCAAAATACTGAAGACATAGAAAGACAGCCTCTACTTCCAGTATGCCAATCTCTTTAAATCCTCCATAAAATGGTTTGTAATCTGTCCTTTAGGGGTCCCCCGACAGGACATACAAATCGATTATTTTTTATAACTAAGTACTAGTTAAACAGTAAAAAACGAATAAAAAGAGTCAGTTTAGAAATGGACTTAAATTAAGATAATTCAATATTATTAATTACATATCCAGAAATTAAATTTCCATATTGTAATCACCCAATCTCTAAAAAAGAATTTTTTCCTCTTGAGTTTTCGTTTTCAAATCTTGAAATAATGTAATCATATTTAAAACTGTAAATATGTTTAACGAAAAGTTCAATCTGAAAAATCTGTGTAAGTGACAATTCCATTTAACCGTAAATATTAAGTATTTTTGGTATATTTGTAGTACAAAAAAGAATAATACTACTTTCAGTTATTCGTTAGCGTTTTAATTTTTGTGCATGATTTATTGAAATAGTAAAATTGAATTTGGGTGCAGAATCGGTGCATTAGGTTCAAGACATTTACAAATACGTAGCAAAGACGGGATCTAAACACATAAAGTTCGAATCCTGCTCTCCCCACAAAAAGGGTAAAAGAAGCCGAAACGAAAGTTTTTCAATCTTTTCAAAAACCCATAAAAAACGTGGTAAAGCCTGCAAATCGTGAGATTCGCAGGCTTTTTTGCTTTACTGCAGTTTTCATATCTTTTAAAAACGCCCAAAATGTTTGTGGCAATATCGTGGCACATTGATATTTGGAAAATTAAAAATCCAGCTGATACATAGTCTAACTAGCTTAGGTTCGAATCTTATACAACTCCGAATACTCCAGCGGCCCACTGGTTTCTGGCTTTCTTTTTCCTTTTTTTCTAGCCCAAAACAGCTTTTGTGTATGAAGAAAATTAAAATCTTCCTTTTAGCAATGAAATCCATTCAAAATTGTATTTTCGTTTTAGAGATGAGCACAAAGACAATTCAAAATAAGACATAGACAATGGAACTTAAATTCAGCCACATCGATATCTTGGTAAAAGACCTTGAGACAGCCTGCGATTACTACAATAAAATTTTCAATGCCCAGATATCAAAGACGTTTACATGGGAAAGAGAGGAGCTGCGCGTTATTTATGCGGTTGTAAGGATCGGAACAGAACATTTCATGCTGGTACAGCCTTTCTCAGGAAATCTTAAAAATCTGCTGGATGCCAAAGGGGAAGGAACCATTTACAGGCACTGCTACTCTACCCCGGACATTGAAAAAGCTTTTGACGAATTGAGAGCCAATGGCCTGCAGCCTGAAGATGAAAACGGAAAACCCATTGTAAAGGAAGACCTGAATTCCCCAAGCGGGGTGCGCATCATCTGGCTTCCAAAACGTTTTGGCGAATTTTCAATTGAAATACTCGAGGACCAGAGTTTAAAAGAATTTATGCAGAAAGCCTTTCAGTAAAAAAAATGTTTGTTTTACTGAAAAGCTTTTAACCTTACCTTTTTTGTTTAACCTGCATCCACGGGTATCCGTACCGCGGGTCGGCCACTGCCAACGGCACGAGCTGTTGCAAACCAATTCAATTTTATAATCTCCAACAGGACATCCCAACCAGATTCTTAAGGCCAGCGAAAGACAGCGTTACATCAAAATAAAATTAGCCATTCAGGCCAACTTGAGTATATAGTGCCAAATTGCATATTTTAGAGCTTTAATTCTAAATCTGTACATCTTACAAGAATGTTAACCTTTTTGTAAAACCATCAGACCGCAGACCGCTTCAAATCCATATTTGCACCTGATGGAATATTGACTGCTTTTATTAATTTCAATTCTTGAAAATCTGAGCCTTCTAATTATTTACATTTGCTTGATGAAACCATGAATTATATGAGTCAGTATTGATGCCATTTTACAGCTGGTATAAATTAGCTGCAGGTCATTACAGAGAACAACCGTTAAAAATTAAACCAAAATAGTTATGAACGAAAATGTAGAAAGAATTATCTAAAATTATATAGAAGGCTACAACGAGTTTGATGTTGAAAAAATGACCCATGATTTTAACGATGAAATCGTTTTTCAGAATCTACAGGATGGAAAAGTTAATATGACAATAAACGGAATTGCTGATTTAAAAGAACAAGCCGAGCAAGCAAAATCATATTTTGAAACCAGGAAACAAAAAATAACGGCAATTAATCATCATAATGACCAAACAGAAATTGAGATTGACTATATAGCTGTTTTAGCAATTGACTTTCCAAATGGCTTGAAAAAAGGAGAGAAACTCGAATTGAAAGGGACATCAGTTTTTACATTTCAGGACAGCAAAATCATTAAGCTGACAGATAAAAGCTGAGAAAACATACAGATGGCAAATTGATAATCTAATGGATTAATTTAGTATTGAATTGAACAAAAAATTAGCAAATTTGATAATTTCTGAATGCTGTGAAAAGAAATGAAACACCAGCGAAAACAACGAACCGCCAGCAAGAGTTTTGCAGTATGGCGAAACTGCAAAACTCAACAGGATTTGTTCGTTTCAACTTTTTTACAAAATTGAAGATTTGTTCTTCGATTGCCCAAAAACTCAATCTTTTCTTAATCCTTTCTCCTATTAACAATTGATGCCCATCTGTTGCAAACAGCTGATTTATCGCCGTTTTATCCTTTTACAGATATGAAAGTTTCTACCTCCGCTTTATCTCCATCATAATATTTTTGTCCGTGAATAGTAAAGTCTGATTTGTAGGCACGTTTTAAGTTTAGTTCCTTATTTCCCCATATTTCTAACCAAGTATTGAAAACAGCTTCCGGCATTTTACCTTTGGAAACAATTTTTTGATATACCGCCGTTTCAATTGTTATGCCCACAAATCCTTTGGGAATATTTTCTAATGAACTTACCGGCAATCCTACAATGGTGGTATAAGCTCCTGTAAAGTCAGTTTCATAATCAGTATAAACAGCATAAATATCATCACTTACTTTATTCGGGATTTGTTTTTGAATTTCTTCACCCCAAAACCTGCCCCACAATGCTTCAATGTTCTTTGCTGATTGTCCATTTTCATTAGTTGTTCTTGTTGAAATTCCGATTAGGTAAAATTTTTTAATGTTTTGATTGTCCATTGTTTTTAATGTATTGGTTTGTATTTGAGATTGAGCGGTAAGTGAGCATAGTAATAATGCAAGAAGAATTAAATTGTGAAAGTTGTTTTTCATTATTATTTTATTTTGATTAAGCTGCAAAGTTAAAATGCTCTTGTGACAGCCCTATGTCAAGGGTGTCAAACATTTTTTTCTGCAGGTATCAAAATATTCCTCAAAGGTCATTTTATGAGGTTCAAATGTGTGGCTTTGCACCAGCAAACTTTCAATTCTGTCTAAACGAAATGCTCTATAATCATTTCTCAATCTGCAAAGTGCAATGAGCAGCCAATTTTCTTGTGAAGTATAAATTGCAAAAGGTTCTACGGTTCTTTCTGTCGTCTGATTATTGTCTGGGGAAAAATATTTTATTTTGACAAGATTAAAATTTGTCAATGCCAATTGAAGAGTTGATAAGTTATTGCTTGTACGATTGCTGTCGGTATTTTGTCCTGATATAATGCGGTTGGAAAGCAAATTAGCTTTGTCTTTCGTGTTGTTTCGCAGTACAGATTTTATCTTGCTGATAGCTTCCGAATATTCTTTTACTAATGAAGCATCCTTATTTTTAAGTATCAATTGTTCAGCTGTGATCAAAGCATTAGCCTCGCTTTCGGAAAACATTACTGGCGGAATTCTGTAACCGTCCATTAAAGTGTAACCCTTTCCGTCTTCTGTCAGAATGGGAACGCCTGCTTGTTCCAATGCTTTAATGTCTCTATAAATTGTTCTGTTGCTAACCGAAAATTTGTTTGCCAGCTCCGAAGCCGTCAAAAGTCGTTTTGTTTGCAGTTGTGTTAGAATTGCAGTCAGTCGTGAAAGTCGTTTTGTATCGTTATTGTCCATTTTTCTGTCTGACTGTTGATGTTTGTAGAGTGTCGTTTGAGGCATTATGCCTAACTTGTAAATATGTCTTATAAAATCCGACTTATCTCCCCTAAAGTGGATCCGTATGTCTGACAAATATCAGTGTCAATTTATTTTCAAAAATAGGATATTTACTTAACAATATTCAAACGAACTTATATTTGTTGAATCCTTTAATACATATGTAAGTACAATTTAAATAGTATAAACTTTATGTAAACCTAATTCTTGTTTAGACTATAATTAATTCTAGTTTCTGAGAATAAAATAAGAACTAAATAAGCAGACTTGTATTCCACTAATTCAATATTATAAAATGACTAAGATCAAATTTCAACATGGAAATCAATATAAATTAATATTTATTTTATTTAAATCGTCCACAAAATGGTTCGAGAATTGTCCCGTTAAGGCTACAAAGAAAAAGCTTCAAATTTCTCTGAAGCTTTTTTGTTTTATTTTATTTCAATTGATTTTCTTTGAGCACAGATTTTATATCTGTGTTTAGTAATATTTGTTCCTCCGAAGTTAAAAATTGACTCATTTCTCAATAAAAACCTAGCGCTTTTTCTACACAACATACTTAAAACAAACAACTTAACCAAATTAAAATTCTACCCCAAGTAAAAATAGCATATTGAAAAATAAGTAAATAAACATATTAGTCAGAGATTTCCATTCAAACTAACTTTATCTTTATTGACTAAACAATAATTTTCTAAATAATCTCTTGAACAATATTATTTTCTAACAGAGTATCTTCTGCTTCTAATAATGATACATCGTCATCTGTAAGGTAAATAACTAATGATGAAGTATATCCTCCAAAGGTGAGTACTCCTAAAATTGCCTCAGGTATATAAAAAGTACCTGTGTTTAGTTCATTTAAGGACATAAAACGTAATGTTTCACCAGGTATTGCTGCTGTAAGATTACGAGCTAATGTTTTGGGTTTCTTTTTTGAAGAAAGCACATATTCAACAACATATAATACACATCGAAGCGATCCCGCAATAGTCGATGAAAGCTCATTTACTTTAACAACAACAGTGGGCGGGAATTGCGGGTTCTTCTTTTTGACAGCATAAACTACTACCCCTTTCACCACACTAACTACTGTAGCTAAATAACCAACATTAGAACTTGCTTCTCCATTAGCAGCATCGCTTTTACCGCATAATAATTTACCTGGGTCCACTTCTACGATCCAAGGATTTGTAAATGCGGCAGCTGTTATACCTGCTCCAAGCGATACATACCCCAAAACATCACTAACCTGATTCGCAGAAGAAGCTATGGATGTACCTATATCTGACCATATTTTTACAAACATACTCACCGCAAAACCTGTCTTGAATAAATTTACCACTAATGGATCAACAGTTTGCACAGCATTCCTCATTAGAATAGCTTCTTTTGAATTATCAATTCCAGATCGGCTTTTTAGATAGGCCAAATTGTAGGTGTTTTTAAAAGCAGTTACTGAATCATCAGTAGGAAAAGGCGCTTGTTTGTACACTACTTTAAACAATACACAAGTAGGAATTGCAATAAGATATGAAATAAGGTCTATAATACTGAAAGAAAGATCGTGTCCTGTTATGAATTTAAAGATGTCGGACACTATAGGAATTCTCCATGCGGTATTTAACAGATCTTTAAAAGCTTCAATTAATAGTTTTACCACATCAAGAATAGTTCTCACCACACCTGCTCCAAAATCAATCAAGAACATGGCTACACTTTCTCCTATTTTAAGCAGACCGCTGAGTACTAACTGCAAGGCTTGACTTGGGTTTTCTTTTATATTGGAAAAATACCCCAGCGCTTCATCAAATGCTTGTTTGCCATCACCAAATTCGAAATTTTCAGAAAGAGCTTTCATTTGATCAAGCAAATCCATTATTGGACTGTTATCTTCAATAAAGAATTTAAATTCATTGACCGATGAGGCATCTTTATAATTTTCTTTTACCGAATTGAGCAAGATATTATGATCTAGTGCATGTTCTTTTTCTGGATCGCTCTTTTTGTATTGGTCTCCATAATTACCAAGTGTTGAACCCGTTCCGAGCTCATTAATATAATGATCTACAGCTTCTTTAAGAGTGTCCTTTAATTCGTGTATCCACGTATCAAAAACACCCTTGACGTGATCAGTTGCAACAACCGAAAAATCAAGTATGGTATTAATATTAAACTTTACAATGTCTGCTGTTCTGCGTATGTCTTCCCATTCAAAAAGAAAGCCAAGCCATTCAAACAATTGTTCAACCTTTACTTTAAGCCAGTTCCATACTCCTTCCACAAAATCAAAGGCTTGCTGCACAAATTCTATTACGGTTTCAAATACTTTTGTAATACCATCAATTATAAATTCAAAGGCTACTTTTATAACTTCACCTACAGAAACTATGATACGTTTTATCGTACTTACAACAGAACCTACACCTTCTTTAAAGGCATTCCAGAGATCTCCCCAATCAATTCCGAGAAATCCTAAAGCATCAAAATTACTCTGTCTGTATAGCGATACTTCTTCAAAAGTTAACGTTTTATATGTGGGAAATCCACCTCCAAAATTAATTTCCCAATGTTGTTCATTGACATTAGCCATATTAATGTTTGGAGACCAGTTACCAAGTTTGCCTTTTGATTGATATACAAAATTTTGTTTCCCTGCATTTTGTCCCGTCAGCGACATTGAACTTGTCATGATCTTTGCAATACTTTCGGCATTTTCTCGCGTTCGATCTTTATCTGCAAGCAAATAATTGCCATTTTTATCTTTAGCATTCAATACGCAATCTGCAGTTGTAAGTTTAATTTTTTCCTGTAGCTGGGCATTGGGTTCTACCTGTATGGGCATTGCGCCTGTAAATTCAGTTTCGATTAAAATGCTTGCCGCCGCTAAGCTATTTGCACGCTGGTTGATTACTAATTTACCGGTGGTGTCTGCTTTTACCTTAATTTTCCCCACTAAACTTGCCTGATAAGAAAGTCCATTGATTGATAAATTAGTAAGAAATGAAGCGGAAAGTCCAACTTCTGCATTGGGCTGCGGCACTCCATCGTTGTCAAGCACTGTAATTTCGAGCGCATGAGTGGGCACACTTACAACATTCTGGCTAGTTTTTTCTATTTCAATAAGAGTACTAAACCATTGAGAGGTTTCTGGATTTTGCCAAAACCGCATTACCAAATTGTCATTAGTTACGGTATATGCTTCTGAATAGCCAGTATAACTTCTTGCTAATGTAAAAATGGAATTGCCGACTCCATTACCCAAAGGAAAGAATTCTGCCCAAGTTTGTTTGGCCGTAGAATTAGCCAATTGATAGGTATGATAAAGTTTTCCGTCTTCTCCAATAGCAAACACTTCTAGGAAATTGTCTAATCTGATATTTGCAAATACACGTTTTAGTTTAACTGTTCCAAAGGCAGTAGCACTATTGGCTACTTTCTGCCAGTCATCAAAATCAATTTTGAAATTTGTTGAGTATTTCTTCTGACGTTTTACCCATAATATGCCTGTGTCCTTTTCAATACCAAAAATATTAAGCAATTTGTTTTCATCAAGCACAACAGATAAATCGATTACTTTCTTTCCTGCCAGATCGCGCATTTTTGTAAATGTAAAACTATCTTCAGCAAAAAGCACATGATCTTCAAATTTGTCTTCTTTACCAATAGCAAATAATGAAGATTGCACTTGACTGTTAGAACACATCGCAATTGATTTGACTTTAGCCTCATTTCCATTAGGGTCTAAGACTTTTACCCAGCGTTCAGATTTCCATTTTAAATCAGTAGGTGAGAAGAAATTGCTGGCTAACGTATCATCGTTAAGCAATACATTCGCATAAATATTTCCTGTAACGCCGCGCAAGCTTAAAAACTGCCTAATTTTTTCTGAGGCTTGAGAGGGTTGAAATACTTTTTGAGAATACGCTCCCGAAAATGATGCCAATGCAAGCTGCCCTGCACTATTAATACCGAGAATAGAGGGATTTGCATTATCTCCTTTAATAGCTTGAAATAATGAAAGCTGTTCTAAATTTACTTTTAAATCTTCCAATAAATAGGGTGCCTGAGCATTATTCTTGGGTCTGAGACGATAAACTCCAAGGTCTGTACCAACAGAATAGAGGTCAATTTGTTTATCATCATTCATAAACGCATGAATATCTGATCCTCCTGAAACAGGTTCAAGTTTCACAAGCGTTTCCATATAATTGCTGCTTGCCTTTAATACAGGCTTTTCTTTAATCTCATCTGTAATAAGTATATTTTTTTCAGTAATCATGATTAGATTCTTTAAAATGAATATTTTTTTGAAGTAAAATTGTTGGAGAATTAGCCAATTCAATAGTGCGAGCTATTTGAAGCGCTTTACTAAACCATAAGGGCTGTCCCCAGCCGTTGCAACATACCGGACGAATAGCATTGTCCGTTCTATGTGATTCAAAATATTGAAAAACATTCAGTTCGTTTGTCATCTCTACGACTCCAAAATTCGCAGCCCTTCTTATGGCTTCATATACTTCGGAGGGGTGTGCGTAAAAAGGAGCGAGATGCCTCATGTGCAAAGGATCAAGATTTGTCAATCTAAAACCAAGCATGACCGATTCAAGCGCTTTACTATAAACATCTGCTTTTGTGTGTCCCAAATAGGCGTATAAGGCCAATACATTTAGGTTTACACAACAATCGATAGGATTATCATGGCTATCACTAATCCACGTTTTGAATGTACCCGGTCTGACCCAAGCAGGATGTGCGTTAGTGTATAGCAACCTGTTTTTTTCAAATACGTCTACTAAAATACTGTTAGCCCATTCTTTGTCTCTTCTGCCAAAATATACCAGTGCCAATATTGATAACGCTGAATCATCTAAATCGCCATGCAACGAAATATTAAGTTTTGCAGAGGGCAATTTTTCGGGATAAAATTTGAAAATGCCTGAGTTGGGTTTTTCTTCACAGCATTCAATAAAATCAAGTGCACGATTAATCGCATTTGTTACCTCGGTTTTTTTTTTCAGTCGAAATAATTCGAAAACCACCAGTACTGTAATGAACACATTTTCATCTTCGATAATTAGATTTCCCCTCATCTTTACTTCCGATGAAAATGCACCATTTACAGTCTGTCTGTCTAAAAGATCAGATAATAGATTCATAAGAGTCCTACATCAACTGGACTTATCCCAGCAGTAAAATGAAGTTCTCCTTTTGTTCCTGCGACTACTCCTACCATACCATGAAAAGTATTAAGATCAGTATCACCATTTGCTTCTTCGGATAATTTACTATACAAAGCCATGTCCCAATTGTGCCTTTGCCCAATTCGCATTACATGCTTGCGTACGTTTTTATCAGAACCAATTGCAGAACTAGCAAAAGAATAAAAGGTTACGGTTTCCATTTTCTTTTCGCTTGACCATGCGATGCTGAAACCAAGACTACTCCAATCTAATGAACCGCTAAGGCTGCTCTCACAAAATTCTTCCAGCATTCCGAAAATTTCTTGAGTTCTATCTGGAAAACCGAAATAAGCTAACAGCCATTTCATGAAAGGACGGTCTAGCTTTGCAAGTTTAAAATAGATTTCAACTCCTCCTTTATCCATTGGCAAGCCTAGCATAACGGGCTTTACTCCAAAATTCTTCAAAAGATCGTATGATAGCTTTAAAGCATCAAAAAAGTCTGGTTTACAAGTATCGGCAACCTCAAGATATAATTTAGCATTTACCTTATCCTCTCCTTCTCTGACTCCTAACCATGCTCCATATCTTAGCATTTTTTCTTCTTGCTGCTGCAAAAGATCGTTGCATATGTCCTGTTGAAATGCATTCCCGAATGATCCTGCCAAATCTAATGTACGTGCTATGCGCTCTTTTGCAGTTCTGTGCGGCAAAACATCTACAGTACATCTCACGCTGTGTGAAGGCCACACTATCGCATATTCAATAGGCACCCCCTTTGCAGTGAGACGGCTTTCAGCATTAAATGCAATTGTTGAATTAAATTCATTTGCTTCAAACAATTTTGACAACCAAGCATGTAATTCTGGATAATTCTCTAAGAGCATAAGACTTTGCATGACAGCATTACGTTTTAAGGCACCGCTGTACATAACGCTTTCGGCAATCATTATTCTTCAGATTCAATAACTGTGCTCTGCCCTTTTTCTGTAACTTCCCTTCTTGCCTTTTTTAATGCCATATTGCTTTTAGCATCAAGGGTCACAAATGCCAATTGTGCTTTTGGAGAATTTCCATTGGGTGGCAAAGTATAAAGCAATTTGTCCATTTTTACATTCTCAAGATAAAGCTTTGTGCCATCATTTTGATTATAAGTTATCCCCATCCAATATTCAAATTTAGGATCTTCAGGTTTTCTGGTTACATTATAGATAAGACGTGGTTTTTTAGTGCTTGCAGTAGACAGAAGAGGATAGGTTTGTTTATTTACTTCTTTAGGATCTGCTAAGCTTTCCAATTTATTTGGATGCAGCACTTTTAGTATGCGATCATTAGACATTGAACCATTTTCAGTCTGAAATAAGGTTATCTCTACATTGGCAACACTTTTCCAGTCTACATTATTCCAATCAATCAGCAAAGACGCTTGTTCTCTATCAGTATAAATCGTAAAATTTGATTGATTAGCCTGAATAAGATAATCATTAATGTCAACCTCATAATCTTTATAAAGTAATGTTCCATTGAATCTGTAATAAGCTCCATCCGGGTTTTTTACAGCTCTAAAGTTCCATTTGTCGTCATCTATAATAAATGTTTTTGATTTAAAATCGACTTCCCAAGGTTCAAAACTTTTAAATAACTTAATTTCGCTGTTTTGAGTATCTATATATTCTGCATCCAGTAAAACTACTTCTAATAATTCTTTTCCATCTTTGCGGGCATAAAGTGAAAAAGTAATATCCTGAAGTGGAAAATTAATTAATACTGTATTACTATTATCGGCACCAAAATTTCTTACCGGATCAATAACCAATTGCGTACGATCACTCATAATATAAGTAAGCTTGTAAACGTAGCTATTTTCAATAGGAAGCATATAATAACTATTAAAAGTAATTACTTCATCATTTGATTTAATTTCTTTTTGTTCGGTCTTATTGGCAACTCCTTCCGGTCTATTAAAATAAAAATCAACAATTAATCGTTCAACAGTGACACCTCCTTTTGAAATAAACTTAGGAATCTCTGTTGTAAATGGAACATTAGTTGCTGTAAACTTAATACTTTGTATACCAAGCATCGCAGGAGTAATACTAACAATCGTCAAGTTTGATTTTATAGATTCACTCTGATAAGGCTGTAGCGTGCTGTCTTTAAAATAGATCTTGTATTTATATTCATAATAAGTATTAAAATCATCTCCTTCAAAATTCCCTGGAACCTGATAGGTAAAGTTATTTTTACCTTCAGTTGGATATAATGTTTCTGTACGTGGTGCTACACTTGGGTAAAAAACCGTAATCTCTACTTTTTCGACACCTTCTTTTAAATCGGAAGCCAAGCTTCCTATAAGATTGAAATTAACAACTAATTGTCTTAAATCTACCTCATGATATACTTTGTTCCAAATACTGTTATCAAACATAGGCAGATTATCACTGCTGTTTACAGACCATTCTATTACCTCATTTTCTTGATAATTTTGAGTAAATGAACCTGTAGATTCAACTGGATCTTGGCTTGTTGCTGCAGCATTGGCGACTGCTACAGAATCAGAAACCATTTTTTCTAATGTAGTCCATGCCCAATCTTGTACTCTAGCCTTTGTTTCGTCACTTACAGGTTCTACCGGATCGATTAATACGCTTCCAGCGCCAGATTGTTTAAGGTTTTTCTTAACCTCAGCAAGTACCGTTTTTGTGTTTCCCCAAGTATCTTTTTCTGTTCTATAGGTACGCTGCCATTCTATAGCAATAGAAGCATTGTAACCAACTGATGCTCTTATACCCACTAACTTGGTAAGGCTTGTCATATCATACTGTATGCTGAAAGGAGAAACAGAACCTGATCCATTGTGGAAAGCATTTATAAAAGTAGTTACATCTTCGTCTTTTTTTAATAAAACAACAAATGAAACTCTGTTCTGTCCATACATAGAAGGCACTGCGTTTATAAATTCTTCTTCTCCATTTAATATGAATTTAAAAAAAGTATTAACACTGACCCAATCAAACTGTCCTTGCACATATTCTCCTTTTCCTTCTCTTTGGAGAGCATCCTTTACAGCATTCAATGCGTCTTGCGGTACATAAAGCTCAACATCAAAAGTACAAACGCCGTTAATTCCTCCTTTGTTCGATTTATACTTTGTCAAAGAAAAAACGGGTACATCACTATCAGTAGCTTTCACTAAATGAGGTATTGGAACAATATAATATTTTTTTAAACTGTCATCAAAATCAAAATAAACAGTAATGTTTTTATTGCCATTGTCATAGGTGACGATCTGGCTGTTTCTAATATTAATCATAATTGAAATAGTTTTTGGAAGGTTGAAAAATAATTAAGATTTTGTTTTTCAATTGCTTAAAATAATAATCTAAATGTTCTTTTTTTTAAAGTGAATATGCTTCACATTTTAATAATTCATACTAGATTTTGGGATGGCCAGTCCTAATTGACATTGTGGTGATCTTACATTTACTTGTTAAAACTTAGCAATAAAACAACAACAATCAAAATAACAACTATTTGAAATAAAACACAATAGGTATAATTACCTGTTTATTATCTTACAAAAAAATATTTAACACCAAAACAAAAACTTACAAAAAAACCAAGTATTTTTTTTCCATCCCTTCAGTAATCTTCCCTACTTCCATCTCAGTGGCCTTAAGCCCGGAACATCTATATCAAGGTGGGGCAATTCAAGATAAACAAAAGTTATAAAAAACGATAAAGCCGAGAAATACTTATCTTCAACTCCTAAAATCAGAAGGTCTTACACCATGCATTTTCTTGAAAAAATGATTAAAATGGGGTGCGTCTCTAAATCCAAGACTATAAGCAATTTCAGATATTGACCAATCTGAATGTTTTAGAAGGATGTATCATCTTTGTAATAGATATCATTTTCCTTTACATAATATTCTCCTTGATAGGCGCTCTGGCGGTTGCCGCGTGCTTCGTCGTAGCGGTCGCTTGTTAATAATTCTTGGCGGATGTATCCGTCTTTCGTAACCCACATACCGATATATCCTTTGGTTTGTTCTATTGTCTGTGTCATTGTAACTGTATCTTTTTGCATTAATTTGACTAATTCATAGGTATCTAGAAAAGCAACAGCATTAATTATTCTGCCGTACTCCAATTGCAGCTTCCAGACATATGTATTTTGATAAATCTCGTTCGCTTTGTTTGCCGCACTTGCCTTGAAATGAAGCCATACATATTTATCATCAGCCGTAAGGCTTATCATTTCAGGCTTTAAAGGTTCTTTTAATTTTTCAATGATCGGTTTTACGGCATGCTCCATGAAATCCTTTTTTCCTTCATATTTTCCTGAAACCGGAGACCTACCGCTGACCGTCCATGTTGCATCGTCGGACAAAAGCTCGAAAAAAACAGCTGTTCTGTTTTTCCATTTTTGAAACTGGTCAGCGACAATTTTCAATGAGTTTTCCACGCTGGAATCTTGCTTTTCTTGTGCCGATGCAGAACAGATTAAAAACGCAAGAATAAACGCAAAAACTAAAGTGAGGTTGACAACGTTTGGCTTTTCCATTGTTCTACTTGGTTGGTTATAAGATTAACTTTCTCATAAACTACATCATAGGCATCGTTGCCTAAAAAAAAATGAACTGGCGGGTCTGACTCTTTGCTTATGGCAATCAGTACATCAGCCGCTTTTTCCGGATCATTTGGCTGGCTGCGGTTGATATCGTTCATGTGTGCCTGTTCTGACTGCCTTGCTGACTTGTAGGCATCGATAGTATTTAGAGGTGTTTTGACAGAGCCTTTGGCAAGAAAATCTGTGCGGAAGTAACCGGGATAGACCACTGTTGCGTTCATACCAAATCCTTTTACTTCTGCAGCTAGGCTTTCTGTAAAACCGGCAACTGCAAATTTGGTCGCACAATAAATGCCCCAGCTCGCGTAGCCGCGGGAGAATCCACCTATAGAAGAAATGTTAAAGATATGGCCGGATTCATTTTTTCGTAAATGAGGCATTGCGTGTCTGATAATGTTCAGTGAACCGAAAACATGTATATCAAAGCTGCTTCTTGCTTCTTCGTCTGTCAGCTCCTTCAGTGTACCTATCTGGCCAAAACCAGCATTGTTCACAATGATATCCAACTGACCGAAATGTGCAATAATTTTCGCAATTGCCTCCTTAACGTTTTCGCTGTCAGACAAGCTGACTTCAAGAGGTAGAAATGTATCTGATATAGCACCAAATTCATTTGTTAAAGCCTGGATGTTTCTAGATGTTGCCACTACCCTAAATTCCTGCTTTAGTAACTTTTTCACCAATGATGCTCCTAAACCTTTGGAAGCACCGGTGACTAACCATACTTTTTTTACTTTGTCCATAATTTTATATTTTTATGATGACAAAGTTAGAATGGTCCTAGGAGGAGATATAACGAAATTCTAACATTTCTGAATTTAGTAGGATTTATGTTTAAATGTTTCTTAAAGAAATTGTTGAAATGAGTCACTTCAGTAAATCCTAATGCAAATGCGATTTCAGAGACATTCCAGTCCGTTTGCTTCAAAAGAATTTTGGCTTCCTGCAGCAAACGTTCAGCTGTAATCTGCGAGGTAGTCTTTTCTGTTATTTCTTTTACTGCTCTGCTTAAATGGTTTACATGTATGGAAAGTTGGTCTGCAAAATCTGAAGCGGTGCGAAAAGAAACTCGCTGTCTTATGTCTTCTATAGGAAATTGTCTTTCCAGTAATTCCAGAAATAGGATCGAAATCCTATTAGAAGCATTTATTTCCTGTTTTTCAATTCTCTTTGCAGGCTGCATTTTATTGGTCTGATGCAAAATATCAAATACCAAATTCCTTAAATAGCTCTCTAAAAGAATTTAATCATCTTATTTCAAAGTTTTACACCTTCAAAAGTAGGTTTAGTTTCTAAAATGCGGCCATTAGCATCAAACTCTAGTTTATCAATACATACCTCTCGATGAAAGCCGCCTGCGCGTCCCATTTTAATACCTGTTGGATACGAAAATCTATGATACACAATATACCATTCGTCTTTTCCTGGAATCTGCAAAACCGAATTATGGCCCGTAGCATAAATCCCTTGTTCCGGAATTCCCTGAATGACAATATTATTTTGCGGAATTTCAAGAGGGCCGAGTGGTGAATCTGAAATTCCATATCTTACTTTATAATTGGGGCTTCTCGTATCGTCTTCACTCCAAAAGAAATAATATTTCCCTTTTCTGTAAACGACATAAGTGCCTTCACGAAAAGTTTTATCTACTGCAATTATTTTAGTGCTTCCTTCTTTTAGCGAGACCATATCCAGATTTAATTCCGCAACGGCCATATACATATTTCCCCAATACAAATAACTTTTTCCTGTTTTCGGATCTGTAAAAACATCTGGATCAATTTCCTGACCATCTTTTATACCTTCAGGTCTAGTCGCCACAATTGCTTTTCCGTTGTCTTTAAATGGTCCCGTTGGATGATCCGAAACGGCAACACCAATTTTCTGTGCAGCCGTGAAATAATAGAAGTATTTGTATTTTCCTTTGATCTTTTTCTCCACAATACAAGGCGCCCAAGCATTTCTGTTTCCCCAAGGAACTTCTTTTTTAAGATCTAAAATAACGCCTTCGTCTTTCCAATCGACTAAATTATCGGAAGAAAATGTTTTAAAATAATAACCTGACCAATCGTTAAATCCATCCGTTGTTGGGTAGATATAATACTTTTTTGTTTTATTCGAATATAGAATTTCAGGATCGGCATAATAACCTTCCAAAACTGGATTATTGTTTATTTTTGAAAGTTGCACTGGCATTCCCCATTTTGACGTAATTCTTTTTAATTCAGAACGCGTTATCGGTAAAATAGTTCCGTGACGCGGTTTAAAATCCATTGAAATATCATTATCTATAACCGTGAAATTTTCTAAATCTTTTGTTTTCGTAAATTGATATTTTCCTTTTGAATAAACATCATAAATTAAAATATATTCATCTGAATTATTGAGTTTAAAAATACTCGACCCCTCAACTTTTTCCTTGGTTTGCTGCAGATAATTGTCATTTTCTTTCCAATTTCCAGAAGTTAAATCGGTTGTGGTAGCCGTTTTTATTCCCGCAGTTTCTGATTCTGTTTTATAAAAAAGATGATAAACGCCATCTTTCTGAATAATGTCTCCATCAATACAAGCTCCTTTGGATTTTGGAACAAATAATAATTTTGGAGCACTTTCTAAAGCAGTAAAATCTTCATTCGCATAAGCGTAATAAATTTTATCAGGATCTGTGCCATGCTGCATGCTAAAGTAAATCATGTATTTACCAGCTTTATCATCATAAATAGTCTGTGGCGCCCAAACTCTTTTTAAGTTTTCATTTCCAGAAAAAGCTGTCTGCATATTGACAACAGTGCTTTTCCAATGAACTAAATCGGTACTTTTAAGTAAAATCATAGCACGATTACTGTCCCAACCTTTTGACGAAGTCATATCGGTCAAAACCATATAAAATGTTTTTCCGTCTTCACCACGTAAAATATGTGGATCGCGAACGCCACCAGTTGAACTGATTGTTTTACTATCTAAAATTGGTTTATTATTATTGAGAGCATAATAATGATATCCATCTGTGCTTACAGCATAATTTACAGCTTCTTCTTCGACTTTATTTCCAATGAAATAAACGAAGAGATAAGCCGTCAAATCTTTCTCTGCAATAACTGGCGGACTACCTTTTAGATTATTCTGCGCTTGAGAAAAATTAAAAACAGTAAAAAATGACAATAGACTAAAGAATATCCTTTTCATTTATTTTTTGCTTTTTAATTGATACAAAACAGAACTATGAGGTTTTAAATCAGCTCCAATTTCTTTTCCATTTGTTTTTGATTTTTCTCCTGTCCACATATTTAAAACCTCAACTGAACCTGAAATCCCTAAATCAGAAAGAGCAACGGCAACTTTTTCTGAAGCATTATCTGAAACATTAAATAAAGCCAAATAAACGCTGCCATCTTTTGCATTTTTTGAAGTCACAGCAATTTTTCCATCTTTTTGGAAAAGCTGTTTTACGCCTGTACTTTCGTTATGCATTTTCACTACATTTTTATTTGTTAATAAAGACAACGTGAAAGCATCATTACTTGGCAAGTCTCCACCAAAAAACAATGGAGATTTGAAAATATTGAAAAATGTAATCAAAGTATATTGTTCGTCTTTTGTTAAACGAGTCATTCTATCATTTCCTCTTTCTCCTCTTATCGAAATACGCCCTAGCGGAATCATATCGCAATCTGGCCATGTTCCCGCTGCAATGTGTGGATACCATTTTTGCGCTACATCCATCAAATGCGTAATGTGAGGCCACGTATCCCAAACATCATCCACCATACGCCACATATTGGCATGAGACGTAACGTGTGCTGCTGCCGAAATTGGTGTTTCTCCTGGCGAAGTGCTCAATACAATTTTGCGCCCGCATTTGTCAATTGCATTTCTAATTAAGTTGATTTCACCTTCGTGATAAGGTCTTGACAAATCATCAATTTTAATAAAATCTACTCCCCATTGCGCGTACAATTCGAATATGGAATCATAATATTCCTGTGCTCCCGGTTTGTCTGCCAAAATAGTGTAATTATCTCTTAGCCATTCGCATTGCAAGGCTGTAGAATAAACCTGATCTGCGGTAATTCCGTTTGCTCCTTTTATTGGCAGTTTGTCTTCAACCGCTTTTTTAGGAATTCCACGCATAATATGGATTCCGAATTTTAATCCTTTTTTATGAATGTAATCTGCTAAAGGCTTGAAACCTTGACCGTCTTTTGCTGAAGGAAAACGGTTAACGGCTGGCAAATATCTTCCGTATTGATCGATTACATAACGCGGATCGGTTTGATTATAGCCTCCAGCTTTGTCGTTTTCAACAAACCATCGAATATCGACTACGATATATTCCCAGCCAAATTTCTTCAATTCTTTTGCCATATAATCGGCGTTGGCTTTTACTTCGTGTTCTTCTACAGTTGGTCCATAACAATCCCAGCTATTCCAGCCCATTGGCGGAGTTTGTGCCCATTGTTTGAATTCTTCTTTTTGAAACGTTTTGTTTTGAGCGTTAGTAGTGACTGATAGTAAAAAAGCTCCTATCGCCATGGTAAGTAAGTTTTTGGTTTTCATTGCGTGTGTTTATGTGTGGTTTTTACACTTTAAATATAATGAAATTTATTGCTACAGAGAAAAACAAGGACTTGGCTATTTCACATTAATAGTTACTTCAACAGGTTTTAACCATTGACTTGTAAATTTGACTTTTATAGGTTCTGCCGAATCTCCATTAGCCTGAATATAGGCTGCAATATGTCCATGAAAAACTCTTTGTACATTATCAGTATAATCAGTCATGTCGCTGTTATTTCCAGCTTCCAATCCTAATAAAGTTCCTGCGCCGGTAATAGTACAAGTCACTTCGTTATCTGAAAGCATAACCGGAAGTCCGTTTTGG
Source organism: Flavobacterium sp. HJSW_4 (assembly GCF_042436695.1). NCBI lineage: Bacteria > Pseudomonadati > Bacteroidota > Flavobacteriia > Flavobacteriales > Flavobacteriaceae > Flavobacterium > Flavobacterium sp. HJSW_4. Next base: position 87,968 of record NZ_JBHNPP010000009.1, on the reverse strand, counting down.
TCTTTAACTTGAACCATTATTTTAGCCACTCCTTTGTTTTTGTTTATCGTAATATCTTTATCGGCAATGGTTAATTCAACTGGCTGCTGAGTTGAGTTAATAGCGTAACGACTTACTTCTTTATCGTTTTTGTCTAAACCGACTGCTTCTAATTTTCCAGAAGTAAATGGAATGTCCCAATATATAATCCCAGTTTTTTCGTCGTATAATTTAGTTTCTCCCACTACTTTTCCGTTCAATTCCAAACGTGCTTTTGCTGCGTTGGTATAGCAAACCACACGTATTTTTTGTCCGTTTTCATAATTCCAAATTGCCCATGCGTCTTTTGAAATCTCTTTTTCATTTGTTAATGGATACGTTCCTAAATAAACCATTGGTTTATCTGACCAAAGTGACTGGCGAAAATATCCTCTAGGCTTGATAACACCAGCAAAATCAACTAAACCTGAATAGAATCCTCTTGAGGGCCATCTTCCCGATTCTCCCAAATAATCAATTCCCGTCCAAAGGAACTGCCCGAAAATATGTTTGTTATTTTTTACTGCAAGCCAAGGTTGCATATCATGCGTATTTTCACTTCCGTAAATCACCCTTTTAGGATATTTTTCGTGATCTGAACCATATTTGCTTTCCGTATAATTGTAGCCTGTAATATCTAAAGCGCCCGGATATTCGGTTTCGTTTGACATTGCAACTCCCGCTAAACCAGCTGTTGTCGGACGTGACTTGTCATATTTTTTAACCGCTGCAACCAGACGTTTTGCGATTGCTCCAAGACGCATTGCATCTGGAGCATCTTTTTTATATCCTCCGTAAGCCGCTTGTCCAAATCCGTTTTTTCCCTGATCTAAAACGGGATGAGAATAAGGATCGTTTGGGTAATCTACTTCATTTCCGATACTCCACGCAAAAACAGAAAGATGGTTTCGGTCACGGCGTACAAAATCTTCCAAGTCTTTTTCTGCCCAATCAGCAAAAATGTCAAATGAACCTTCAAATCCAGGAGTTCCGTAATTCCAGCCTTCAAGCCATTTACGTTTTGGAAATTCCCATTCATCATAAGCTTCGTTCAAAACCAATAAACCTAATTCGTCGCAAAGCTCATAAAATTCAGGTGCTTGCGGATTATGGCTTGTACGAATGGCATTTACTCCAATCTCCTTCAAAGTTTCTAGTCTCGTTTTCCAAACTTCTTTTGGAACCGCAGAGCCCAAAACTCCAGCATCGTGGTGCAGACAAACACCTTTCATTTTCATCCACTTCCCGTTAAGGGCAAAACCATTATTTGGATCGAATGTGAAAGTTCTAAAACCTGTTTGAGTAACTGTTTTGTCTATTTCTTTTCCATTTTGAAAAACTGTTGTTCTCAGCTCATACAAATTCGGATTATCTAAATCCCATAACTGCGGATTCTTAACGTTTATTTTTGTTGAAATTTTTCCATTTGCATTAACAGCAACATCTACTTTAGAAGAAGATTTTCCTGCTAATTTTCCGTCTTTCGAATAAAGTTCATTTACAACCGTAAGGTTTGCTTTTCCTTTTGAACTATTTTCGACATCAACTTCAACATTCAAAATTCCGTTTCCATTTGCAACTTGCGGATAAGCATAAACGCCCCATTGCGCTATATGAACTGGATTTGCATAAACCAACCAAACATTTCTGTAGATTCCCGACCCACTGTACCATCTTGAATCAGCGCTCTGACTGTGGTCTACGCGAACTGAAATTATATTTTCACCTCCAAATTTTATAAACTCAGTAGCATCATAAGCAAACGAAATATATCCGTTAGGACGTTTCCCTAATGAATGTCCATTGATAAAAACTTCACTTCTATTGTAAACTCCTTCAAAATATAAATAGACTTTTTCTCCAGATTTGGTTTGCGGAACAGTTATCGATTTTCTGTACCATGCGATTCCGCCTGGCAGATATCCAGTACAGCTGGCCAAAGTTGGACTTAGTTGTCCTTTCACACTCCAATCATGCGGTACATTTACTTGCTTCCACTTGCTATCATCAAAAGAAATATTTTTAGCATCAGAAATATCTTGAAGATTGAATTTCCAATTGTCATTGATTTTATTTGAATCTCCAAACGAAATTTGGCTCATAACTGAGAAACACGAGAAGAGAAATGCGGGTACTATTATCTTATTTGCAAACACTATATTTCGTTTTATTATTTTTAAAAATCTATTTCAAAGGTTTAATTAAGTAAGCTGTTGCTTTTTTAGTATCAAAAGTCGCAGTGTAACCTATAGACGATTTCTCGCTTTTAATATTCAATTTCTCAATTATAAAGAGCTCAGCAGATCTTACGGTACATTTGCCGCCAACATTAGATACTATTTTAGTAAGACTCATTTTTCCGTTAGCCCATTTTATGTCTACAGTAAAATTGCCTTTTGCTATAATACCTTTAATTTCTCCATCTGTCCAAGCGTCTGGTAAAGCCGGAAGCAAATGAATTTCTTTATTCTGACTTTGCATCAGCATTTCTATCACGCCCGCTGTTCCTGCAAAATTTCCATCAATTTGAAAAGGCGGATGTGCATCAAACAAATTCGGATAACAGCCTCCATGTCTGCTGTATTCCGTATTGTTTTCTTTCGTTAATCTTAATTGATTTTTAAATAGTTTATAAGCATGATTTCCATCTAAAAGTCTTGCCCACATATTTACTTTCCAAGCCAAACTCCAGCCTGTTCCGTCATCACCACGCAATTCTAATGTTTTCTTTGCAGCATCAGCTAGTTCGGGAGTTTTTAAAGGTGAAATTAAATTGGCTGGATGCAGCGCATACAGATGCGAAGTGTGCCTGTGATGAGGATCTTCGTCTTCAAAATCTTTGTACCATTCTTGCAATTGTCCTTTACTTCCAATTTTAAAAGGCAATAATTGTTTTTCTGCTGTACTTACAGTTTGCCTGAAATCAGCATCGGCATTTAGAATTTTAGAAGCTTCTATGGTATTTTCGAATAAATCTTTTATAATGCCCATATCCATTGTAGAAGCCGTTGTTACAACTCCTCCTTTCTTTCCATCATAAAAATATTTATTTTCTGGCGAAGTCGAAGGCATGGTTACCAAATAGCCATCTTTATCTTTTTGAAGCCAATCTAAACTAAATTCTGCCGCACCTTTCATGATTGGATATACTTTCTTTAAATATGCTATATCTCCAGTATATTCATAATGTTCCCATAAATGTCTGCTTAACCAATTGGCTCCCATATACCAGTTTGCCCACATTGGATCTCCTTTTCCGAAATCTCCAACCGGATTTGTTGTCGCCCAGATATCCGAATTGTGATGCAAAACCCAGCCGTTTGCGTGATAATAACTTTTGGCTGTTTCTGCTCCTGTAACCGAAACATTTTTGATAAAATCATCAAGAGAAAAAAACAATTCAGATAAATTTCCAGATTCAACTGGCCAATAATTCATCTGTAAATTGATATTTGTGGTATAATTACTGCTCCAAGGCGCACGAAGTTTATTGTTCCAAATTCCTTGCAAGTTCGCAGGCGCATTATGTGTACGTGAAGAAGAAATCAATAAATAACGTCCAAACTGAAAAAATAAAGCCTCTAGTCCAGCATCTTTTTCTCCTTTTGCATATTGTTCTAATCTTACATCAGTCGGCAAATTAGATTTACTAGCTTCATTTTGATTCAGATTTAATGAAACTCTATTGAATAATTTTTGAAAATCAGCAATATGCTCCTTTAGTAAATTATCATACTTTTTGACACTAGCTTTTTTAATTGGATTTTCTGCTAATTGATGCTCGTCTTTTCCTTGACTGTCTGGACATTTATCGAATCCGTTGAAACTAGTCGCAGCCGAAACAAAAAGTAAAATTTCGGAAGCATTTTTTATAACCAAATTATTTCCCTCAGCAATTATTTCTCCATCTTTTACAATTGGTTTAATAATCAATTCAAAACGCATTCCTCTGCATCCCGTTGGATCTTCATAAACAATAGGTTCTTTATTGTAATCAATATAATTTGGATCTGCGTGTGAAGGCGCTTTTCCTTTTAAAACCAAAGCTTTATCGTTTATTGATTTTTCATTTCGCAAAAGACTCGCAGCATCAATTGTTATTGAAAGCTTTTTTAGTTGATCTGCCGAAAGTTTAATTACAATACATTGTGCAGGTGCTGAAGCAAAGATTTCTCTCTTGTAATTTACACCATCAACTTTGAAATTGGTTACGGCTAATCCTGTTTGTAAATCAAGGTTTCTTTTATAAAAACCTGGTTTCTTTCCTCCAAAATCTTGTTTTAAAATCAGATCTCCCAAAGGCATAAAACTTTCACTATACGCTCCCTGCATATTTTTGGTAAGTTGATAGGCTTTTTCGAAATCTTCTTTCGAAAGCGCTTCTCTGATTAAAGCAAGATTTTTAAAAGCATCTGGATTTACGTTTTTCTGTACAGGGCCGCCACTCCATAAAGTAGCTTCATTTAGCTGAATTAACTCAGAATCTACTCTTCCAAAAACCATAGCGCCCAACGTGCCATTTCCAATTGGAAGCGCTTCTGTCCATTCAACAGCGGGCTGATCGTATTGCAGTTTTAAATCCTGAGCATAACTAGAAATCCCAGTAATTACGGAAATAAAAACAAAAGTCTTTTTAAAAAAATAATGGAGCATGGTATTTTAATTAATGATTTACAATTAATTAGTTCATTTTCAGTTTTAAAACCGTTACCGAATAAGCAGGAAGATTCAAATCTTGTTTGCCTTTTGTAATTTTATATTCGCTTTGTTTTGGAGTGATTTTCTTCGGATTAGCAAAAGTATTTTCATCTTGGGTATTTTCGCTTGCCAGTCTTACAATCGTACCTTTTGATCCTAATTTCGCTCCTTTCAAATCCAGACTAACTTCTTGGCTTGAAGCTGCTGTATTGACTAATTTCACAATGATTTCTTTACTATTTACATCTTTTACAGCCGATGCATACAAATCATTTTGGCCAATTAAAGCCTTTCCATCTTTTGTAATATTTAAAAGATCTGTTCCTTTATTGGTTGAAAATAATTGCTGTACATAATAATTGGCTGATCCATACGATTCTAAATTGTTAAACCAAATCATATCTGGAGTCCATTGCCAAGCGTCTTCATGAGCCATTAAAGGAGCATAAGACGATAACTGAACTACTTCTGCATTTCTTTCTAAACCTGTCATAAAAGCAGCTTCAGAGAAGGCACATTCCCAATTGTTTCTATTATTTGGGTTCGCTCCAGAAACACTTTGCGCCGCATATTCACCTGCAAATATTTTTGGTCCTTTTCTATCGTAATTATCGTAACGACCAGCATTTTCTCTAAACCATTTCGGACTTTCATAATAATGCTCGTCGACCAATTCTGCATTCAGCTTTTTAAGTTCTGTCATTGCATAATCAAAATGCTCTCCTTTTGGCGAAGGCCCGCTTCCAGAAACTATGATAATGTTTGGATATTTTGCTTTGATTGCTTTTTCAAAAACTTTGTAGCGATCGATGTAATCTGTTCCCCATTGTTCATTTCCGACTCCGATATATTTTAAATTGAAAGATTTTGGATGTCCCATATCTGAACGGATTTTCCCCCAAGTTGTCGTAACGGCACCATTGGCAAATTCGATCAAATCTAAAGCGTCTTGGATGTAAGGATCCAATTCGTTCATCGGAGCTAATTCTCCTGTATTGTATTGACACGCCATTCCACAGCTTAAAATAGGAAGCGGTTCTGCGCCAATATCTTCAGAAAGCTGAAAATATTCGTAAAAACCTAATCCGAAACTTTGGAAATAATCAGGTGTTTGTTTGTGATTGAATTCTACATTCCAACGGTTCATCATGGTTTTTCTTTCGTCAATATTTCCAACCGATTTTTTCCATTGATAACGATCAGAAAGTGTTCTCCCTTCAACAATACAGCCTCCCGGAAAACGTAAAAATCCAGGTTTTACATCATATAAAAGCTGAACAAGATCTTTTCTAAGTCCGTTTTTTCTGCCTTTCCAAGTATCTTCTGGAAACAAAGAAATCATATCCAAATCAATCGTTCCAGTTCCTTCAAAAGTTAATTTTAATTTTGCTTTTGCTTCTGTTTGAGTACCAATAATCTGCGCGGTATAATTTGTCCATTGTTCCGATTTTGGAACAATGCTCGTCTCTCCAATTACTTTTTGATCTTTATCGATTAATTGAACAATGATTTTTTTGATCGCTCCATTAGGATTGGCCGCTTTCAAAGAAAGATTATATTTGGCATCTTTCTTCACTCCCATTCCTCTAAACCCTTCATTTATTAAAGCATAGCCTTTGTCATTATTAATTTCTACTCTACAAAAATTGGTGTTATTAGCCGCTAAATTAATTGGCACAGCACTACCCGATTCTTTGTTCATAGAAGACCTTTTGGTGTTAGGCTGCTCCCAACCCATCAGAGGTTTATCAAATTCAAAAGATCTGTTTTTAATCATTTCGGCATATAGTCCTCCATCTGCAGCAAAATTGATGTCTTCGAAAAACAAACCGAACATCGTTGGCTGAATTTTAGCAATAGTTTTTGAAGCATCAACTTCTAAGATCGTTTTTTGGGCATTTACATAAATACCACTAAATAATAAACCTCCTATTATTATTCTAGAAATTACGTTTTTTTTCATTGTGCTTTTTTATATTGAGAATATATTGCAATGTATAAATTATTCTTTTTGTGCCTATTTAGATAATTTCAAAAGTATCACACCATGAGACTTTATCATTACTTTTATAGTATCTGTAAATTCGCCTAAATCTTTTTGGCGCCAAACATCTCTGATTTTATATTTTTTCAAGAAATGAAATTCGTTCAAATTCAATGTATATTCTTTTTCACTTTCTGAAGTATTAAATACTCCAACTGCCATACTTCCATCATAAAGTGCTTTGTACATTACTCGGATTTCATTGCTTTTCAGCCAAAATTTATCAGCAGAAACTCCTAACGGATCTTGGTCAATATCAATGACTTCATTATTTGTAATTAAAGATAAAGTGAAATCATCCATTTCATCCAAATTACAGCTTATAATAAGTGGCGCCGCCTGTAAAGCCCAAAAACTGACTTGCGAATATTGTTCATCAGCCGTCAGCTTTGAAGGAACTGTTTTTTTAACAAAACTATTTGGTGTACCAAAACTTCCTATTTGAAGCATATCAGGATCACTCCAATGTCCTGGACCAACATAAGGTCTCCATTCAAATTGCGTATCAACAATACTTAATATTTTCTCCCATTTATCTTCAATATCTGTAGTTGTTCTCCATAAATTGGAATACGTTGCCAATCCTTCGGCATTTGTTATTGGGGCATTATTAGAAACTGAAAACACAATATCACGATTTTGGTTTACTAAATCATCATGAAATCTTTTTGTGGTTTTGATATCATTTGGTTTCCAATCGACTTTTACAAAATCAAATCCCCAATCTGCCATTTGTTTGGCATCGACATCTAAGAACCAATATTCTCCAATACGCGACAAATTTTTTCGATGAACGCCGGGATAACTACCTGCAATTTGATTAAGCTGTTTTCTATTTTCTAGCGGAATTGCAAATACATCATAATTTCCTTCGGCATTGTCACAAGTTCCTCCAGTAAAACCTGCATAAGAACTTACCCAAGGTGTGGTGTAAATTCCAATTTTCATTCCGAAACTATGAATATAATTACTAAGTCCTTGCATGTCTGGAAAACGCTCATTTGGCTGAAGTGCAAGATCTTTTCCTTCTCTTTTTCCTTGCCAGCAGTCATCGATATTAATATAATTCCAGCCATAATTTATTAATCCCAACTTTTCAAATGCTTGTGCTGTTTTACGAATTTTATCATCGGCAACTGATTCCGACCACGAATACCAACTATTCCACCCTATTGGCGGAGTCAAACAAATTTTATCTCCAACCTTAATGATCATTTCGCGTTTGTCTGAACCTAATTTATTGGAAGCTTTTAGAATGATTTTAAAATCTCCTTTTTTCTTTAAAAATCCTGTGATTACACCATTTTTAGCATTAACAGATAAACCTTCAGGCAAATTATCTACTGCATAAACCAACTGACCTTCGCCAGTTGCAGGAATTTTATAAATGAATTCGCTGTTTGGCCTTACACCAAAAACCCGAACTGCATTTACTTTAGGCAGTTTACCAGCTTTAGGCGTTAAAATTCGCTGATCATTATTCTGTGCCTGAATAGTGATAAAGAAGAAGCCGACGACGAAAGAGAAAAAATATTTCATTTCTTTTTAGCTTTAAAATTACTTTTTAACTGCCTCATATTTAGATGGAAAAGCTGCTTCTCCATCTAAATTAATCACTTTCAAAACATCTACATTTTTGCTTTCTACCGCATGTTTAAAATAATCTGGTCTGTTTTTTCCCCATTGAACAGTGCAATTTTGAACTTTTATGCTTTCTGCTGTATCAAAATAAAATCCAGAAGTGCTTCCTTTTACAAAACCGTCCACATTTGCAGGGCGTCTATCATATAACCCGCCAGGAAAAGAAGTTGTTTTGTCTATAAAAACGCTTACATTTTCAAAAACAATATTCTTGATTTTATCTTTTGATTCACCGCTTACAAACACACCGTTTTCTCCAGTACATTGAATATTAGAAAAATAGATGTTTTTAATTTCGCCTACTTTTCCTTCTGTTGCTCCTTTTGGAAAACGCCAATTTGCATCTTTATGATTTCCTTTTGCTCTGCTAAAAGCCGTTACATAAATCGGTTCTGCTTTTCCCCACCAAGTATCGGTGTTCAATTTACTTTCGATTATAATATTAGAAAAAATAACATCACTTACCGTTCCTTCATCTCTATTTTGGATCCCCAAAGCACGATTACTATTTTTAATAATACAATTATTGAAAACAACTTGTCTGATCGCATCCATATTTTCTGAACCAATTTTAATAGCACAGCTACTGCTTGTCATCGTACAATTGGTTACCGTAATATTTTCGCAAGCACCAAATTCTTCAAATTCTCTTCTGTTTTTCAAACAGATACAATCGTCGCCACTTTCAATATAACAATCACTAATTCTGACATTTTTTGAATGATCCAAATCGATTCCGTCACTGTTACGCACTTTTAAACTGTTCAACAAAGTAATTCCGCTGATTACAACATCATTACAGCCAATTAAATGAACGGTCCAATAAGCCGAATTTCCAATATGCACATCTTTGATTCTGATATTTTTTCCTCCAATAATAGTCAAAACATGAGGTCTCGGATCTAATACATTAAATGGTTTCAAAACATAAGCGTCATCTTCTTCTGCACCCATAAAAGAAATTCCGTTTCCGTCTATTTTTCCGCTTCCGCTAATGGTAAAATCTTCTATATTTTCTCCTCCAATCCAAATCGTTCCTTCTCCCGGATTGCTTCTGAAAGCACTTTTTGTATACAATTTTTCATCTGGGCTTGCCAATAATTTAGCTCCCGCTTCAATATGCAAATCAACTCTTGATTTTACATCAAATGGTCCCGATAGAAATGTAAATGGCGCTGGAATTAAAACTCTTCCGCCCGTTTTGCTGCATTCGTCAATTGCTTTTTGAATGGCAGCTGCATCATTGGTTTTTCCATCTCCTTTTGCTCCGTATTTTTTAACGTCGTAAATCTTTTGAGCCGAAACAGTTAACGAAAGGCAGAAAATTAGCAGCGTGATGATTGATTTCTTTTTCATGTTTTTTTTGTTTTTTTTATTGCCACAAAGGCGCTAAGACACTAAGTTTTTTTTAATAGACTTTGCGACTCTGCGACTTTGCGAGATTAAAGAAAGAAACTTGAGAAATTGCTCGCAAAGTCGCAGAGTCGCAAAGCTTTTTCTTTATTTTTTCAATAACCTTTGTGTCTTAGCGTCTTTGCTGCCACCTCTTAATGAGCAGGCAATTCAAATTTATTTTGTTCTGGTTCTATTTTTCTTTTTGCAGCTTCGCTATCTAAATTACTTGATGAAACATCTTTAAAAATAATCTGATTGATTTTATCTGAAGGAATGTCAATAGCATTCATCGAAAGATTTTTTACATCATCAAAAACAAAAGCGGGACGGAAATCTTCTTTTTCTAAAGTCAATTTAATGTTTTTCATTTCGATTCCGTTAACGTGACGAACGTAAAATCCCCAAGAAGGCAATTCGCCAAACATGGTAAATTCAGGATAACCTTTTATGTTTTCATTTACGTCTTTTAATCTGCTTAACGGATGATAGGCCATTCCTTTAGAAGCTCTTCCTGGATACACGATTTCAATGTTTTCCAAAGTCACATTTTCAATCAAATGCCCCGGAATTCCAGCAATTGAAGATGGAAACGGATTATGGAAATAATCTACTTCTGGTCCGCGCATATCGTAATCAATATCTGGACGACCAAACGGAATTTGTGCTTTTACATTTTTAACTGATACATTTTTGATATAACCCGGTTTCTCTCCGTTTCTATGTCCTAAACGAATTAAAATTGCGTTTCCTGTATTTACAGCCGTAACATCAGAAACTTTAATATTTTCTATTTCTGCCCCATCCACAGATTCAATTGCAATTGCCGATCTGAAAGTGTCAAAAACTTTGATGTTTTCTATTGTTACATTTTTGAAACTTCCGTAAGAACCTGTACCAAATTTCACTGCATTGGCACTCGATCTAATGGTACAATTTCCGATATAAATATTATTATTCTGCAATCCCGGTTCTTCCGATTTTAAACAAATTCCATCATCTGCAGCGTTTACATTACAATTTGTTATTCTAACATTTTCACAACCGTCAACATCAATTCCGTCATTATTCCAATACGCTCTGCTTTCCACTTTCATAAAATCAATGACAATATTTTTGCATTCTCTAAAACATTGTACCCAACCAGGACTGTTTTTTAATGTAATATGAGTCATTGTAATCGAATCGCATTTTACAAACGAAATCAGTTTTCCTCTCCCATCTTCAGGACGCATTCTTCTGTAATTGTATTTTGGATCAATACGAACACCTGTATGATGCAAACTATCAATTGCTAACGCCAATTCTCTTCCTTGTCCGTCTATAATTCCTTTTCCGTTTACTGCAATATTTTTGGATTCGAAAGCTAAAATCAAAGCTCTAATTCCTTCAAATTTAGGATAATCATCTGGATTATTGCTTCCTAACAAAATAGCTCCGTCTTCAAAAAACAATTCAACATTATTCTTCAAAACAATACTTCCAGAAAGAAAAGTTCCTTTCGAAAAAACAACTCTTCCGCCTTTACTTTTATTTGCAGCATCAATTGCTTTTTGAATGGCTTTTGTATTTAAAGTTTTACCATCTCCAACTGCACCGTATTTTTTAATATCAAAAACCTTTTGCGCCGAAACGGTTAATGAAATACAGAAAATAAGCAGTGTAATTATAATTTTGTTTTTCATTTCTTTTTATGTTTTTATTCTGCTAAGTCTAAAAGTTTTTTGTTTCACGCAGATTTTTCAGATTTAGGCAGATTTAATTAGATTTTTTAAAATATCTGTAGGATCTGCTTAGATCTTTTTTAAATCTGCGTGAAACCAAAAATTTTCAATCTTATAATTTTTTGACAACTTTAGAAATTACCAGAAAACAGTGTACAAAGCCACTAATATTCCGCTAATGATAAAAGAACCGACTATAAATTCCGAAGAAACTTTAAACATTGATTTGTCAACTTCTATCTGATGCCTTTCTGCTTCTTCTCCAAAAACTGGTTTTGCTAAACTAATTCCAACCATTATAAATACGATGATGAAGAAAACGATAGTCATTCGGTCTAAGAAAGGATAATCAGGAAAAGCACCTTCTGTCCACATTGGCAAGAATTTCAAAACCGCAGCGATTGGAACTGTAAGTAATGCTCCTGCCAATCCTGCCGCTGGAGTTGTTTTTTTCCAGAACATTCCCAATAAGAAAATCGCTAAAACTCCCGGAGAAAAGAATCCAACATATTCTTGTATAAATTGATAGGCTTGATCTAATGATTTTAATGCTGGAGCTACAAAAGCTGCGATAATCATACAAACCACAACGCACCATCTTCCTGTACGAACCAGCTTTTTTTCTGATGCCTGAGAATTGAAGTATTTTTTATAAATATCTAAAGAAAAAATGGTCGAAATACTATTTGCTTTTCCTGCTAAAGAAGCTACAATTGCCGCCGTAAGAGCCGCTAACGCAACACCTTTTAATCCCGCAGGAAGCAAATTCATTAAAGTAGGATAAGCATGATCTGGCTTTAAAACTCCCGCTGCATCAACCATTTCCTGCTGAAACATTCCATTTTCATGCATTACAAACATTGCAATTCCAGGTAAAACGGCAATAATCGGAACTAATAATTTTAGAAAAGCGGCAAATAAAATTCCTTTTCGAGCTGTTTTTAGATCTGCTCCCAAAGCTCTTTGAACGATATATTGATTGCATCCCCAATAAGCTAAATTATTAATCAGCATTCCGCCCACTAAAACGGACATTCCTGGCAATTCGTTATAATGCGGACTGGATTCGTCTAAGATCATGTGTAAATGATCTGGCGCTTCTTTAGCAATAACGGCTAGTCCTTTTAGAATATCTTTCCCAAAACCAAACTGATCTGACAGTAATGTCAAAGCTAAATAAGTTGTTACTAAACCTCCTAAAATTAAAACAATAACCTGAAACATATCTGTGTATCCAATTACTTTCATTCCGCCTAAAGTGACGATTACAGAGAACAAACTCAAACCAATTACGCAAAACTGAAAGCTAACTGGAGCAATAGAAGAAATGGCTAAAGCACCTAGATAAATAATTGAAGTAAGATTAACAAACACATAAATTAACAGCCAGATAATTGCCATAATTGCACTTACTGTACCGCTATATCTTTTAGCCAAAAATTGAGGCATGGTAAATATCTTATTCTTCAAATAAATTGGCAGAATAAACATAGCCACAATAATTAAAGTGGCAGCAGACATCCATTCGTAAGAAGCAATCGCTAGTCCGATAGCAAAACCAGAACCGCTCATTCCGATAAAATGTTCTGCTGAAATATTAGACGCAATTAAAGAAGCTCCAATTGCCCACCAAGTAAGCGATCCTTCGGCTAAGAAATATTCATTCGAACTCGTTGCTGCAGTTTTTTTGCTTCTGTAAATATACATTCCATAGGATGTGACTATGATAAAGTAAATAAAGAAAACAATGTAATCTGCGGTTTGTAATACATTCATAATAGTGTGGTTAGGTGTGGTTAGTAAGTAAAATGTATTTTAAAATCCAATAGGCATCAAATTTTTAGAAACCATTTTCTTTTATATAAAAAGTACAGTAAAATAAGCTGTACGACGGTGACAGATAATGCAGCAAAAAAAGGCTGCCAAGTGATCGGTGTAAAATTTATAAGTCCGCCGAAAATATAATCTGCGGTATGTTTAAAATCGACTAAACCTTCTGCAGCGATATAAATTAAAATAGAATTTGAACCAATTAAAATCAACGGAAATGCCCATTTTTGAAAACCAAACAAATCGATTATCACATAAAAAAAGACAAAAAATAAGATACTAAATCCACCAACAAAACATACAAAGGAACTCGTCCATAAATGTTTGTTGATTGGGAAAGTAATATCCCAAATTAAACCTGCAAAAATCAGTACAACAGCAGCTAAAGCCATTAAAAGCAATTTTATTTTTATTGAATAATGACATTTTGCTTTTAAAAATGTGCCAGTAAAAACGCCTAACAAAGCGGTTGCAATAGCAGGAAGAGTTGAAAATATTCCCTCAGGATCGTAAACTGTACTGTGTAGTCTTCCTGGTAAAAGCAAACGATCAATATAGCCTTCCAAAGAACCTTCTTTAGTTAAAACTCCTGCTCCAAAATTTGGAACTGGAATACATTTCATTGCCACATAATAGCCAATTATAATTCCGAAAAACCAGATTAATTGCTTTTTTAAATCAAAATTCAGAAAGATGATTCCAGCAAAAAACCAAGCTAATCCTATTCTTCCTAAAACACTCGCAAAACGCGTTTGATCAAAACCATCAAATCGCAACAATCCATTTACTACAAATCCGAGAACTAGTAAAATACAGGTTCTTCTAAGCATTGATAAATATATTTTTCGCTTTTCGCTTGACGGTAAATCTTTTGGAGATTTCACACCTGCCAATTGCATTTTCTTTTCGAAAGAATATGGCATTGAAACTCCTGCAACAAACAGAAACACTGGAAAAATCATATCATAGAAGGTTATACCATTCCATTCCGCATGATGCAGTTGCGATGACATCCAGACAAAAATAGGAATTGGAGCCGCTTTAGCCAGAGCATGAACAATATGTTCGCCACTCATGATCCAAAACATCACAAATCCGCGCAGTGCATCTAAAGAAATTAATCTTCCGCTTGTAGGGTTACTCATTTTAGTTTTAAGTTTTCGGTCTCGGTTTTCAGTTAGTTTTCAGTCGCAGTCGCAGTTTTCAGTTCTAACTGTGACTGAAAACCGAGACTGAAAACTGAACTTATTTAAGTTAAAGTGGTTTAATAATAAATCCGTAGCTGTATTCGCTTTGGGTTAAAGTATATTGTTCGTGTGGTGGTAATCCCCAACTGTTGTCGCCTCCTAATCCACGTTGTGTTAAATCGACACAAACTACAACTTCATTTCTCGGAGTAATATCGCTGGAGTGAATATTCTTTTTAGAAATTCCTCCATCAAAATCACTCGGATAATTATTTAAAGTACTCATACCTAAAGGCTGCAGACCTTTTATTTCAATGCCGTTTCCTTTATTCGCTGATAATTTAAACCAGCGTACATCTGTCTTATATCCATTTTCTTGTGGGCGTGTATAAGGCACATATTGGTCTGCAACTTTACTAGTATAAATTCCTTTTAATGATGACGTTTTTCTGTCAGGATAATTTTCCAACGGTCCTCTTCCATAATAATCCAGATTCTCTAATGTATTTTTTAAAGTAAAAATCATTCCGAAACGAGGTAATTCTGGTACAGGATTATTTCCTTTTTTATAAGAAGCCTGAATTTCTAAAGCACCATCATTTGCCAATGCGTATTTTATTGTGTAATCTGAAGCAACATCATTCAATTTTAATTTGGCTATGATGTATTTTTTGCCGTTTTCTTCGCTTTGCTGAATGCTTTCCAGCGACGTGTTTTTTCCAGCCGTTCTCCAAACATTTGTTCTAATCTGCATTTTATTCCCGATATCATTATCGGTTGGTGCTCTCCAGAAATTCGGTTCAGGATATTGTTTAAAATATTCCTCGCCTTTTAAACTGTAATACGAAATCAATCCCGTCTTTTTGCTAATTTTTACTGTAACATTATCAGAACTCAATATAAATTGCTCATTTTCATCCTGAACTTTTGCTGCATTTTCTTTCTTCGTTTTAGCGAAATATTTACCCTCTTCAATTACAAATTGTTCTTTGGCGATTTCGAAGTTCTGAGGCAGTAATTCTGAACCTGTTTTGGTATTAGCAAAAACATTCAATAAATATTCGGTTCCTTCTTTTGATTCTATTTTTGGTAAATCAATTTTAAATTGTTTTTTAGATTTTGGATCTAAAAAACAATTTAAAGTTCCTTCTTTAATAACTTTTCCATTTTCTAAAACTTCATATCTAAAGTTGTATTTATTCAAGTTGGTGAATCCAAAATCATTATTGATTTCAATAATTCCGTTTTTGATATCAACCGCTTTGAACAAGATATTCTGATAGACTTTCTTCACTTCAAAAGCGCCTGGATGCGGTGTTCTATCGGCATAAACTAAACCATTGTGACAGAAATTTTCATCATTTAAATAATTCTGGCTTCCCATGTCGCCGCCATAAGCCCAGTATTCCCTGCCCGCTTCATCTTTTCTTTTATACCCTTGATCTACCCAATCCCAGATAAAACCTCCCTGCATGTTTTTGCTACCGCGAATGATATCCCAGTATTCTTGAAAATTTCCGCTGCTGTTTCCCATTGCATGCGAATACTCACACATGATATACGGACGACTCACTTCTTTTCTTGCCGCATATTCTTTCATGTATTCAATTGTTGGATACATTGGGCAAACGATATCTGTGTTTTCGTTTTCTTTTGCCTGTTCAAACTGAACCAAACGAGAATTATCTCTCTTTTTGATCCATTTGTAAGCGTCGTGAAAAACAGGCCCGTTGGCACTTTCATTACCTAATGACCAAATAATTACAGATGGCATATTTTTATCTCTTTCCACCAAACTGTAAATTCTGTCCAAATGTGCTTCTCTCCATTCTGGAAGATAACCTGGATTCGTTTTTGGGTTCATCCAAATTAACGGCTGTCCTTCTGTTCCCATTCCATGACTTTCGATATTAGCTTCGTCCACCAAAAACAAACCGTATTTGTTACAAAGTTTTACCCATAAAATATTGTTCGGATAATGACTGCAGCGGACTGAATTGATATTCAATTGCTTCATCATTTTGATGTCTTTCATCATCGTCGCTTCGTCCTGATAATGACCCGTTTCTGGATTATGTTCGTGAATATTAACACCATGAACCATTAATCGGACACCGTTTACCAATAATTGACTGCCTTTTAATTCTACTTTTCTGAATCCGATTTGTGTTCCAACGCTTTCTACAATTTCTCCTTTTGCATTTTTTAAAGTCAGAATCAACGTGTATAAATTAGGTGTTTCACTACTCCATAATTTTGGGCTCGATACATTTTGAGTAAAATTTAAAGTCTGAGTTTTTGTAGCTTCTAAATTGACATTCAATTCTTTTACAAATACATTTTTACCAAAAGCGTCAACCAGTTTGGCAACTAATTTTTGATTGTTAACCGAAGTTGAAGTCAGATTTTTTAAACTCACATCCACATTCAAACTTCCATTTTTGTACTTCGCATCTAAATCTGGTTTGGCAAAAAAGTCGGCAATACGCACATTATCTGTGCTGTACAAATACACATTTCTGTCAATTCCAGAAAGTCTCCACATGTCCTGATCTTCTAAATAAGAACCATCACTCCATCTGTAAACTTCTATCGCTACATCATTTTTTCCAGGTTTTAGATATTTCGAAATATCAAATTCTGCCGGACTTTTAGTGTTTTCCGTATAACCTACTTTTTCTCCATTTACCCAAATATACATGGCTGAAGTTCCTGCTTCAAAATGCAGAAAAACATGACGGTTTTTCCAATTTTCTGGCAGCGCAAAATCTCTTTTATAAGATCCAACCGGATTATCCCAATGATTGATAAAAGGCGGATTTTTTTCGAATGGATATGTAATGTTGGTATAAATTGGCACGCCGTATCCGTTTAGTTCCCAATTGGAAGGCACTTGAAGTTCTTTCCAATGCAGCGTACTGAAATCCGTTTTGTAAAAATCCTTGGGGCGCTCGTCTGGTGTTGGCGACCAAGAAAATTTCCATTTTCCGTTTAGAGAAAAATACCAAGGTGAATTTTCATATTTATCCATTATAACAGAATTTTCATCTGCAAAAGGAAGAAAAGCAGCGCGGGCCGATTCTCTGTTAATTTGAAAAACCTCTGGATTTTCCCAATCGTTGCGGTCTTTTTCCTGAGCAAAAACCAATGTATTGGAAAGTACAAGCAGGCTTAATAAAAGTATTTTGGTTTTGATATTCTGCATTATTTTGGTTTTAGATAGCTGGCAATTATTATTCTAACACTTAGAAACATAGTTTTTCTTTTATCAAAAAGCGCTTCAATTATTTCAAAAAATAGCTATGTGTGGAAACTAGTTTCTTCTATAAATCTTTCACACTCAAAAGAAAAATCTATGTTTCTATGTGTTTAAAATAAACTTTTAAAACTTCAATTTCTCTGGCAAATATTTAGCAACTAATTCTTTATAATAAGGAAGTAGTGCCTGCACATCTGGTTTAACCGGAGCTTTTGTATACAAATCGTATGGATTGAATTTTCTAACCCAGTCAAACATTTCAATGTCTTTTTCATTCATTAAATGTGCATAGGCATTTTCTTTATGCTGTGAATAAAATGAATGATAGCGAATCATATATAAAGCCGGATCCGGAAGGTAATCTTTCATTATCTGATACAAATATTCGTCATGTCCCCAACTCATTTTTACATTATCCAGTCCGCAGTTTTCTGTATAAACTCCAAATTTGGTATTAAATCTTTCATCTGTAAAATCTGGATTTTCTTTGAAAAATTCTGAATACACGATTTTATCTGAATAAGCGCATCCAACCGGAAATGTGTCTCCCACAACTGCCCACTGTGGTTCTCCAAACAGGCATAAAACTTTACCTAAATCATGAATAAAACCTGTCAATACAAACCAATCTGGATGACCGTCTGCGCGAATGGCTTCTGAAGTTTGCAAAAGGTGCTGCGTCTGATCTAAGTCAATATCTGGGTCGCTGTCGTCTACAAGCGTATTCAAAAAATCAACAGCTTCCCAGATTGACATTTCTTTTCTATTAAATTGCAGAAATTCTTGTTCCTTACTGCATACAAAATCATAGGTTTGATAAGTATGATTTATTCTGTAAAATTCCTTAACTGTTTCTACTCTTTCTGAATCGACATAATTCCTAAATTCTTCCTTTTGCTTTTCTTTTACACTTTCATTTTCTTCAGAAGGATCAGGATATCGCATCAGCAAATCATCTTCCCAGTCATCTAAATTATTCAACGGATTGTCTGTGTCTATATGTTTTTTCATAATGATAAATAGTTAAAAGTTACAAGACAAAAATAGAATTACATATTCCGTTCAAAATGGATTAATACATCAAAAACATGGATAAATTCAATTTATGTAAGATTTTTACATTATACAATGGCGATTTTTTTGATTTTGTTGTATTTGAAGGATAGACCGTGGTTTCAACCATGGGAGCAGAACGTATTCCATTCTATGCGTTCCCAAGGTTGAAACCTTGGGCTATGTTTTTCATAATGGAGTTAAAATCTTTGCCGAGTCTCGAGTGTGATTCTTCGTTCCTCAGAATGACAAGATTGTGCGCAGAAAACCTTTGGCAAAGTTTTAGAACTTTGACAAAGGTTGCGCGTATAATTCGTAAAAATTCGTGAAATTCGTGGCAAAAAAAAGCCTTAATTAATCAGTTTGCTCGGAGGGAAACCAAATTGTTTTTTGAAGCACCTACTGAAATACAAAGGATCATTAAAGCCAACTAAATTAGTTACTTCAGAAACATTGTATTTTTTACTTTTAAGCAATTCCGCAGACTTTTTAAGACGAATCGTTCTAATAAATTCGTTTGGAGCTAAATCTGTTAATTCCTTAATCTTTCTGTAGAGTTTAGAAGAACTCACTCCGAGCTTATCGCAAAGAAATTCGGTAGAAAGATCCACTTCACTTAAATTATCGTTGATCAAATTGGTTACTTTTTCCATAAATTCTTCGTCAATAGGAGAATGCGTCAGCATGCTTACTTTGCTTTCAACTTCTCCAGAAAATTTTTGCTTAAGTTCCAATCTTGATTTGATCATGTTTTCAATCACCGTTTTAAGCAATAATGGCTCAAAAGGCTTTACCAAATAAGCATCAGCTCCTGTGTCGTAGCCTTTTACTTTATCCATATTTTCTGAAAGTGCCGTAAGCATTACCACTGGAATGTGACTAATGAACTCGTCATTTTTAAGCTGTCTGCAAAATTCCAATCCGTCCATAATGGGCATCATGACATCAGTAACGCATACAATCGGTTTAATTTGTCGGCAGATTTTTAGACCTTCCTCACCATTTTCCGCATCGTAGACTTTATAATAATCTGACAAATAATCAACTAGATATTTTCTAAGCTCGCTATTATCCTCAATTACTAGAATTTTCTCTTTTAAATCTGTGTTTTGAATAATTTTCTTAGCTGCTTTTTCAGGAATAAGCATACTTAGATTATCGTTTTTAATCGCATATTCAAACACTTCTTTGTGCACGTAAGAAGTACGGTCAATAGGAAGTTCAACTTTAAATGTACTTCCTTTTCCTTGCGTGCTTTCTACAGCAATATTTCCTTTGTGAATCGCCACCAAAGATTTCACCAAAGACAAACCAATACCCGATCCTGTATTATTGGCCTTACTGTTTGAAGCCTGATAAAAACGTTTAAAAATCTTCTCCTGACTTTTTAACGGAATACCAATTCCATCATCGGTTACTTCAATAACCAAAATATCTTCAACGGTATCTTTTAATCTGATATACAAATCGACATTTCCGTTTTTGTTGGTAAATTTTAAAGCATTTGACAAAAGATTGTACAGAATTTTATCGTACTTATCATTATCAATCCAACCGTTTATTTCATCATCTTCAGAGATAAAATTGAGCTTAATCTTCTTATTATAAGCCATTTCCTTAAACGAATCAAAAATATTTTTTGAGTACGTCAAAATATTGGTCTCTGTTACTTTCAATTTTAATTCACCCGATTGTGCTTTTCTAAAATCCAATACTTGATTTACCAAATTCAATAATCGGCTAGCGTTCTGATAAATCAGATTGTATCTGCTTTTTTCGTAATCTGTTGCATGACTATTTTCTTCTAGCAATTGTTTCGCAGGACCTAAAATTAGAGTCAAAGGCGTTCTTAATTCGTGAGAAATATTGGTGAAGAAACGCAGTTTTTCATTATTCAGCTTGATATCATGTTCTCTGTTTACTTTTTCGGTAAGCAATTCTTGTTTTAAGCGAATTCGATTTTTGATTTCCTTTCTAACAAAATAGAAAACACCAAACAAAATGGCAAAAAACATTAAAAAAGAAGTCGGCGTTAGCCAAAATGGAGGCAGTATTTTTATTTTATAAGAAACTATTTTGCTCCAATATCCATCACTGTTGCTTGATCTGATTTTAAAAGTATAATTGCCTGGATAAAGATTCGTATACTGCACAATTCTAGAAGTACTATTGGCTGTAATCCAATGTTTATCAAATCCTTCCAACATGTATTGAAATTTATTCGATTTTTCGTTTGCGAAAGATGGAGATGAAAACTGAAGAGAAAAGTTTCGATTTTTATGGCTCAATTCAATTTCTTTTCCATAATTCAGATCTTTGGAAAGCGGAATTTCTCCATTTATTTCCATTTCTGGAAAAACTTCTTCGTTCTGAATTTTAAATTCTGAAATCACTGGCAAAGGAGACCAATTATTTCTTTTCATCGTAGGCGGTGAAAAAGAAATAATTCCGTTTTTACCACCTAGAAAAATATTCGAATTATTAAAATAAAAAAATCCGCTAGAGCTGAAAACATCCAATCTATTACCGCTATTTACATGATAAATGCTGATATCTTTTAGATTTGATTTAACGAAAGCGATATTATTGTTGTTGATATTCAGCCATAGATTTCCACTTGCATCAGATAAAATATCAGTAATCCATTTACCAGAAAGCTCTTTTAGATTTTTTACAGGTTCAAATTCATTCTTTTTCGGGTTATACAAACACAAACCAAAACGCGTTGAAGCCCAAATTTTACCTTTAACGTCTACCAAAACATCACTTACATTTTCGTCGTGCGGAACTCCTTTTTCTTTTATGAAAAGCGACGAATAGGTTTCTATTTTTCCTGAACTAATACTATATTTTACAACACCTGTTTCAGTAGCAAACCAGACATTATTTTTGGCATCTCTTTCGATAGCATTAATCTGAAAACCTGGTAAAAGTTCGTTAGAAATCTGTACTTGAAGCGTTTTAGTATTTAAAACTACCGCACCTTCACCAAATGACCCTACGATCATTAAGTCGTTACCAATCTTGCTAAAAGCAAAAACAGGCGATTTTTCAAAACCAACTTTAATTTCTCTGGAGGAATTTGTAGCATAATTGTAAACCAAAACATTTCCATCCCAAAGGCCACAGTAAAAAATCTTTCCATCATCTGAATAAATGCTGGCAATATCTTTTCCTGTATTGTGCAATGGGGTTGAGCTTTTTGTATTCGAAATAAAAAGTCCGTTGTGGTACGTCGCGACAATAATTTTCTGATCGTACGTTTTGGCAAACCCTCGTATTCTTGGCGCTTGATTGCCAATAGAACGCGAAATATCTTTGTTTAAAGTAAACTGATTTTCATACGGATCATATTTGTCCAATCCATCTTCAGTTCCAATCCATAAGACGCCCGATTTATCAAAATAAAGAGCTGAAATTAAATTATCGACAAGCGAAGTATCATCAGACAAAATAGAATAATACCATTTGTAATTTCCATTCTGAATGTCTTCTAATTGATCGCAAACCAACAATCCTCCTAAAGTTCCTACCCAATATTTACCATCTGGAGCACGAGCAACAGATAAAAAGTAAGGTCCTAATGCACCTCTAACCTGTTTGTTTTCAATATATAAATTAACAAACTGATTTGTAGCCTTATCCAATTTGTATAATCCCTCGCGAGTTCCAACAAAAATATCCTGTTTCGTATCTTCATAAATAAAGTTGATGTACGGATTTTTTATATTGGAATAAGGAACAGAAAGCGTATAATTGGTAATTCTTACAATGGCACCTTTGGCATCCATTGTAATTTTGGCAACAGATGAATTTTCATAACTTCCAATCCAGACATTTCCTTTTTTATCTTCGAAAATTTCTTTGACGTAATCAAACCCTTTTAATTTAATTTTCTCAAATCGATTTTCTTTCAAAAAGAACAAATACATCCCTTTTGTCTTCGTACCAACCCAAACTCTTTTGAATTTATCTACATAAACCGATCTTACTTCATCATCTGGCAGACTGTTTGGATCATCCTTTTTATGGAAAAAAGTGGTAAAAACATGCGTGTCCATTTTGAAAAGCGTCAATCCTTTTCGGGTACCAATCCATAAGTGGTTAGAATCTTCATCAAGTTCTAAAGCCGTAATATCATCATTATATAGTTTATTTTTTCCAGGCGTCGAGCTCATGTAGTTTTTGAACTGATAACCGTCAAAACGATTTAGTCCAGAGAATGTTCCAAACCACATGAAACCTTTTTTGTCCTGTACAATATGACGTACTGAGTTGTGAGACAATCCATTATTATCATTATAATGCGCGAATTTTATATTCTGTGAATAAGAATTACAAAAAACGGCGAATAATAAGAATAGTATAAAGAATTTTTGTCTCATGAAATAAATTATAAATGCAATTTAATCTTTTTGAATTAATAAATATCGGAATTATTTAACAGACAAATTATCAATTTTATTATTTTTTAAGTCAATCTTAAAATGATCTGAAGGTTCGCCGAGCATGGTTTTAAGAAATATTTCTGCCCATAAAATCAGTTTGGCATCATTTGCTTTTTTTAACTCCTTGCAAACCAATTCATATTCCTTTAATCTCTTTTTGCCAATTTCTGGAATAGCAAGTTCGTCAGCATTCTTTAATCGGTAAAAATCGAAAATCATATCAAATCCTGTCCAAGTTTCAAAATCAGAAAATGCTAGGGAATTTTCCTTTAAATCCTTGGGAATTTCTTGGGAATTCTTATTTATTTCTAGCAAATCTTTTCCCGAAAGTTTCTCAATCGATTTTAAGAAGTCAGCCGGAAAATCTTCAGGTAAGAATCGTAACCGAACTAATTCTTTTAAATGCCAGTCTGTAAATTCTTTATAATCTTTTGCTTTTAAAATATCTTTATCCCAAATGTTTTTGCTATTAATTTCTTTTAAATGAGCATATTCTTGTTCGTAAAAAGGAAATAAACTATTGAATTTTTTCACCTTTCCAATGACAATCGTTTCAACCTCAAGATCTGAATCCGAATGAATCGTCAAGATTTTGTAAGCTGGCATATAAGCCGCAAGCGATGGCGTCTGAATATTGAAAAGCGTATTCCCTTTTGCTGTCGTTCTAACGCCTGTATCGTTAATATGCATGTGTCCGCCAAAATGAACTTGAATTCCAGCATCTGCAAATTGCTGCGCCACTTCTTCACTGGGAACTCTTTGCAATTGCATTTTATTAGCGCCAAAAAGCTGTTTTAATTCTGGCGAAGCATTATCATTAAATTCAACCATCGGATAATGACTGAAAGCAATCAGTATTTTTCCTTTCTGTTTCGCCTCCGCGGAAACCTTTTTCACCCAATTAATTAAATGGCTTTTATAAATCAGAACGTTATTGTACCCCGTATTGGCTCCCGAAAAATCTTTTGGATTATTTGGTTCTCCCGATAATTTCTCATTCGGAACATAGGCATTCGCATCAATTGCCAAAAGCCAAATTCCTTTTACGGGTTCAACCAAATAACTCGCATCTGGAAGATACAAATTGGTGTTTTTAATTACATACGTTCTTTTTTCTAAAACAGATTCTTTTTGAGCTTTTTCAAAATTATAATTTTGATAATTGTAGTCTGAAAATGGCGTTTCCCAATATAAATCGGTCTTTTTTGGGAAAAAACCAAAATCGCGCATTTCCTGAATCGTTTCTTTATAACCCCAGTTTTTTATATCGGCTGTTATAATGGGCTCGAGCTCACTTTTGCTTTTGCTAAATTTATTTGGAGAACTGCTGATAATCTGTTCCTTTCCATCTTTTCCTAGAAAATCAGTTTTAACGGCATCTTGAGCAAATGGTTTTACAACATCATGATTTCCTGTAGTCACAAAAAAAGAAATGCCGTATTTCTGGGAATATTCATTTAGAATTTTTCTTAATCCGCGAACGTGAACAGGCTGTCCGTCATCGCTAAAATCACCTGGAAGCACTACTTGTTTAATGCCTCTTTTTACAATGTCGTTTAAGGCTTCTAAAAAAGTAAAATAGTTTTCATTGAAAATTCGTGTAGAATGCAATTGCGCATTCATAGTTCTGATATTGGCATATTCGCCCGTTACAGGATTTTGAATGCCTTGATAATTGTTGTCTTCAAACTTGGCGTAAATATCTTGTAAATGAGCATCGGCTATAAAAGCAATTTGAACTTCTTTTTTAACAATCTGCTGTGATCTGCAGGAATTTAAAGAAAGTAATATTACTAATATAGCCGATATTCTAAACATGTATTTTGTATGCGTTTATTTTTTAATGTATGCCTCCAATTTATCTAAAGTATTTAATTCTGTTTCTCTCGCACTCGAAGATATAATTGAAGTTTCTAAAGTTTTTGCAGGTTTTGAAATCAATAAATATTGTGTTCCATCGTCTGTTGTTTTCTCATAATCTTTTGGATTATACATAATTGCTGCACCAATTTCTACAATTTCTGCTGCTACGTCTTCTGGGTGTTTTCCCCAAACTGCGATATAATTAGCCCCTTTTTTAGTTCCAAAATCTTTAAAATAATTGATTCCAGTTGCAAATTGTACTTTTTCTCCAGTTAAAGAAACGGCTTCTACTTTTGCTTCTCTTTTTCCAGAAAACACGGTTACACGAACTAAAATGTCAACTTTTTTTCCTTTATATGGAACACCTCTCGAAATCATTTCCATCCAAGAAGTTGTATCAGTTTTGCCCACGCGCGCTAAACGATTTGTCACTGGATTCAACGGAACT
Organism: Flavobacterium sp. HJSW_4; assembly: GCF_042436695.1. NCBI lineage: Bacteria > Pseudomonadati > Bacteroidota > Flavobacteriia > Flavobacteriales > Flavobacteriaceae > Flavobacterium > Flavobacterium sp. HJSW_4. The sequence continues at coordinate 62,363 of NZ_JBHNPP010000009.1, read as the reverse complement.
AATTTTTCTCCGTCCCAAAGCTTAACACCGCCTAATCCTACAGTTGACGCTACTTTATAATAATCAGCTCCCCATCCTTCTTTTTGCTGTTGCGGTGTTGGGTACCAATTTGCTTTTCTTAATTCTAAACCTGGTTTCGCTTTAGAATAAACATCGATTGCTACTTTATCGCTGAAATAAATTCGCAATGCCATCCATTCGTTTTCAACTGCCGGACCGTGATGACCAATTGTTTTATATAAATCTCCTGATTCTGAGCCAATATCTGTTAAATAAGTAATTTTATCAGACTTCATATACAAACTGGTGTCTGTATTATTTTGTCCGAAACAAATGCAGCAAAAAAGTAAAGAGGTTAAGATAGATAATTTCATAATTGATAAAAATAAAGTTTAAGTGTAATTCCTGTAAATTTAAAAACAACTTTCAACAATTTACCAAGAATTTTGCCTAATGTTTTGAAATTATCATTTTATATTGAAAATGTGATTTTTTTTAAATTGATATTCTTCCTCTTTTTTATCTGCAAATACTTTGCTTATAATTATTTTTAACACATAGAAACATAGATTTAAATGCTTTTAAAAGGCGTTTCACTTGCAATAATGCACATAGCTATGTGTAAAAACTAGTTTTTCTAAAAAACTCTCTTTTTAACATCTCAAGCCTATGTTTCTATGTGTTTATGATAAATCAATATTATCTATCCGTCACTTTTACTAATGTTGGATTTATCCCTAACGGATTCTTGATGATTTTACAAATTAGAGGAAACTCGGGATTTTTGATAATCCACATTTCCGTTTCATCAATCTGCGCAATTACATGCAGGCTCTCTACCGTTTTTCCGTCAATTGAAACACTATTTTTGTCTTCATTTTTATCTAAAATGTAAGTCGTATTATTATAAACGAAAGAGCCTTTTTTTACCAAATCCTCATAAGCCGATCTAGAAATCATAAAAAAAGTTTCACTTGGTTTTAAGTTTAAGACAGGAGCGTACTCTCCTTGATTGAAACTCAATTCTGTTCCATTCTTTACCGCTTCTGGAAGCATTACAATACTACTTTTTACGCCTCTAGTCTCCAGTTTAAAAGTTAGTCCATCACCAACCGTTTGAGCTGTCAAAGTCAAAGTTCTAGTCTGGCCGTGAAGCTTGCAGACATAATTAAGTTCTGTATTGTTCTTAATTGTTGGCACGTAATTCTGTGCTGTTCCATTCTGATAAACAATGCAGAAAAGAAACATTAAAATCATATTTTTCATTTTGCTTATCCTTTTATTTTTTTGGCGGTAAAATCACGGTTCCCCAAGCTGAAGGTTTAGAATCCATTTCTAGAATCAGTTCTCCTCCATTGTTGATGTCTTCATGAATAATCCAAGCTTTATCGTATGGCTTTCCATTCAATCGTGCAGATTTTATGTATACGTTTTTATCACTCCAATTTTTAGTGGTGATTTTAAAACTTTTGCCGTTTTCTAACTTCATCACTGTTTCTTTAACGAAAGGCGTATTGATCAGATAATAAGGCTGTCCAGCATTGGGATACAATCCCATCATATGAAAAGCAAGCCAAGAAGACATCGCTCCAGAATCATCGTTTCCTGGCAGTCCTTCATGCGAAGTATTGAAATTATTCTTTATGATTGTTCTGATTCTGTCGCTGCTCAAATACGGTTTTCCAATCCAATGATATAGACATGGAGTTAAAAATGAAGGTTCGTTGGCAACATTATACAGTTCTGAATCAAAGAAAGTATTCAATCTATTTTCAAAAGCTTTTTCTCCACCAGATTTTTTTACCAGTTCTGGCACATCATGCGGAATACTCAATGAATATTCCCATGAATTTCCTTCGTAAAAGAAAACGCACCAATGGCATACATACCAAGGAGATTCGATAATTACAGGCGTATATCTGAAAGTTGGTTTCTGGATTTTAGATTCGCCAAAAACAACATCATCCAACCATTTTCCATCTTTATCTTTCGGCATGATAAATCCTTTTGCGCCATTATTTTCGTAGTCTTCTCTCCACAAATTTTGCCAGCTGTCGGCTTGTTTTATGTATCTTTCATAAAGATCTGTTTTACCAAGTCCTCTTGCTACGATTGCAATATTATAATCGTTATAAGCATAATCAATAGTTCGATTTCCTGCGCGGTCTGTACCGTATGGAACGTAGCCTAATTTCAGGTAATCTATAAGTCCGCCTCTACCCTCTCTTTCTTCATTTCCTCCAGGCGGCACTTCAGCATCTTTAAGCATAGCTTGTAAAGCCAACTCGTAATCTATTCCTTTTAAGTTTTTTACAAAAGCATCGGCAATTACAACTTCTCCATTTGATCCTCCTTGTGTTCTTCCATTGTCGTTGCCACTTCTGCCTTCAGGAAGATAACCTTCACGTTTGTAAATATTCAGCATCGCATTGATAATTTCCACTTTTCGTTTAGAATCAATAAGAGTGATTAAAGGGCTTGATGTTCTAAAAGTATCCCAGATCGTGTAAAAATCATCATAATAAGGCTCATCATTTGTCCATAACGGATTTTCACCTGTTCGGTTTACAGGCATAATCATCGTGTGATACAAACCTGTGTAGAACATTTTCTTATAGTCTTCTGATGTATCTTTAGAAAGCTGGATTCTGCTTAGCAAGTTTTCCCATTTGTTTTCTAAAGTCTTTAGAACCTCATCAAAATTCCAATGCGGAATTTCAACTTCTATATTGTTTTTTGCTTTTAATTCACTTAAAAATGAAATTCCAATTTTGACATTCAGTTCTTCTTTTCCATTTCCGAAAGAAAGCAGAGCTGCAGTTTTCTTTCCTGAATCAAATTGCGCTTTTTCATTGTAAAATTTTCCGTCTTTAAAAGTGACATATTTTGCAATCGGCTGATCGAAAACTGCCCAGAAATAAACCGTATAAGCACGTCCGTTGTTCCAGCCTCCGCGAATTCTGCTGTAACCTCTCACTTCTGTTTCTGAAACCACTTCAATCTGAGAACCTACAAACTGCTGCGCTTCTCTCGCCTCTGGAATCTTTTCCTCTCCAAGAAAAAACCCTGGATCGATTTTTAACTCTTTAGATTTATTTTTCGGATACGTAAAACGATAAAAAGATACTTTATCTCCTGTCGTGATTTCGGTTTTAATATTATTTTCTTTAAAAACCGTTTCATAATAACCTAGTTTTACATTTTCCTCGGTTCTGAATGAAGTCTGATCCATTTTATCCAAAGCTCCAGAAAACGGCATAATTTGGATATTTCCATATTTTGGCCCTCCACCAGTTCCACTTACGTGAACTTGACTGAATCCTGTTACTTCTTTTGGCATTGGAAGCCAACCGCTATTTGGACTCGAAGTACAGTCTGGGCTTGGTTTCACCATTCCGTACGGACATGATGGTCCGATAAAAACTCTACCAACTCCTTCGGAACCAATCATTGGATCAACGTATTGGTGTACGGTTTGAGCATTTACGGCTACTGTAAACAAAAATGATATTCCTAAAAGTATATTTTTACTATATATTTTCATTATTTATCTATTTCTTTAAGGACTAAATTTTACTTTGACATTTCTAAAATTAACTCGCCGCCATTCGTAATTTCCTGATGTGAAAGCGTAAAATTCTTAACTGCTTTATTATTGAATTTAATCTCTTTTACATATACACTTTCAGGACTATTATTATGGGCTTTAATGACAAATATTTTTCCCGAATAATATTTTGGATTTAAATCAATTGAGATTTTATTGAATATTGGGCTTCCTATTTGATAAACAGCATCTTTGTCTGTTCCTCCATTCATTTGAAATATACCTAATTTTAGCAAAACATTCAAACTTCCCATTAATCCTTGATCTTCATCGCCGTTATAACCTGTTGCCGGAGATAATCCGCTGAAGGTTTCTTTAACTACATTTCTCGTCCAATACTGCGTTAAATCTGGTCTTCCTAAAACGGTAAAAATATTTGAAGTCTGCATGGAAGGCTGATTTCCAAAATTTATCGGAATTCGGCTAAATTCTGGATGCAATTCTGCGTCGTGCGATGTACCAGAAGTATAATTTTGCTTTTTAGCCGTTTCAAATTGCTCATTTAATTTTGCAATGGCTTTTTCTTTTCCTCCCATTAAATTCGCTAGACCTTCAATATCGTGCGGTACAAACCAAGTTGACTGTGCTCCATTTGACTCAATAAATCCGTTTTCATATTGATAAGGATCGTAATTTTCTCGCCACTTTCCCTCTACATTTTTTGGGCGCATCCATCCAATGGTTGGATCAAAAACATTTTGATAGTTTTTTGACCTTTTCATGAAATAATTATAGTCGTCTTCATGGTTTAATTTTTTCGCCAATTGCGCCAAAGTCCAATCTTGATAAGCATATTCTAAAGTTTGGCTGGCTCCGTCTTCATGGCTTCCAAAATTACCTTCTGGAAGCGGATACGGAACATATCCTTTTTCTAAGTAATATTTTAAACCTCCTCCAATATTGGTTTTGTGCTCATAACCGGCTTTTGACATAATTCCGTCTGTCATATGCCCTTTTTTAAGCGCAACATAAATGTCTTCTAAATCTTCTTTTACAATTCCTTTTTGAATGGCGCTTACAATAAAAGGTGTTGCCGAAGCTCCTGTCATTACATAAGTGTCATTTCCTCCTGAAGGTCCGCGCGGAATAGAACCGCCATCTTTGTAATATTGCATTAACGAATACACAAATTCTTCCATAATCTCAGGATATACCAATCCCCAAAGATTATTGATTGTCCATTGTGCGCCCCAAAAAGCATCTGAATTGTAATGATTGAACTTAGGTTTTCCATTTGCATTTAACGGCAAGTGCCCCACCCTGAACTTTTCCCCTGTATTGTCAGGGTAGGCTCCATTTGCATCACTGATCATTTTTCTCCCTTGCAGAGCATGCCATAAATCAGTGTAAAATCTTCTTTGTTCGGTTTCTGTTCCGCCTTCAATTTTTATTCTTCCCAACAAATTGCTCCATTCGTTTCTGGAATTTTCAACCGTTTTATTAAAATCCCAGTGGGTTAATTCGGTTTCAATATTGTTATTGGCATTTTCAATTGAAGTGTACGAAATACCAACTTTCATTAATATTTGGCTATTCTTTCCATTAAAACTGACTAAATAATTGCCCGTAACATTATCTTTTTCGATAGAAGCAATAGGCTGATTTGTTTTAACTTTAAAGAAAACCGTCAATGGTTTTGGACGTCTAAAATTGGTGCTTAAAACTAATGATCCAGAAAGTTCATAATCATTGTTTTTTTCTAATTTCCCATCCAAATTATCACAAGGGCCTAAAATAGTGTTCAGATTAAAAAGTATTGCTTTTTGTGCTTTTTTAGGAAAAGTATATTGATGAAATCCGACTCTTGGCGTACTGCTCAATTCTGCTTTTATCTGATATCTGTCTAATAATAACGAATGATATCCTGGCGTAATAATTTCGGTTTTATGGCTGAATTTGGAATAAAAGTCTTTGAAAACAGTTTTTTTATTAGTTTCCGAAATTGTTACAGGCATTACAGAAACTCCTGATAATTGCCACTCGTGAACATGGCTGAAACCTTTAACTGTATCTGTAGTATATTTATAACCGCCTCCCCAATCGCCTTTAATCTCTGTGTCGGGATTTAAATTAACCATACCAAACGGACGGCTTGCTGATGAAAAGTAAAACCATCTTGAATTTTTGGTGTCCAACAACGGGTAAACCATATCTGACAACTTTTTCTTTTGTAAAGAAATGGTTTGTTGCGCATTGCACGACACTAAAAAAATAAGCGTTAAACTTATGGCAATATGTCCTATTTTATATATTTTACTCAGTTCCATTATGCTGTTTGTATTGATGGGGACAAGATTAGGCTACGATTTTTTTGTGATGATAAATTGAAGACCTGGCAGGATTTAATCAAGAATTATCGGGTTAAATATTCTGAAATTAAAAGAATGACACAAGCTTAATCTTTCATTGCTTTTCAATAACCGCATTCGATTAAGCTTTGTATGCATTCAAAAAATGAAACCAAACCAATTCGTTTCTTTTTTTGCTAAAAAGGAGAAGATTTTTTAGGATCTTCCCCTTTTCAGACTAAAACTTGCTACCATGAGCACTTAACTAACTTTATTATTAATAACCATCATTCTGTATCAAAGCTGGGTTTAAAACCATTGCATTGGTTGGGATTGGGAAAACACGACGATAAGTATCAGAGTTTGTTTTGTAGCCCCAAGATCCTTCATATTTTCCAAAACGGATCATGTCATTTCTGTGCCATGCTTCCCAAGTAAACTCACGGCTTCTTTCTTTGTAAAGTTCTTCTAAAGTTACTCCGCTTAAAATTGCAGATGTTGTACGGTTAGAACGAACCATATTTACTAATGCATCTGCACTTTGGCCTAAGGTTACAGCTCCTCCACGAAGAATTGACTCCGCTTTCATTAAAAGTATATCTGAATAACGCAAGAAAGGAACGTCATTATTTTGGTTACGATTTGTTGATGTTGCGTCTGGATAGAATTTAATATTTCTATATCCCATGTTCCATGCGATTTCGTCATTTCCAAGATCAAATAAAGCTTCACTTTGGCGAGGTATAATATCTGGCGTCAAATTCACCTGATAAGTATAAGCTGCTCCACCGTCAGATCCTGTATAGAACTGGTCGTATCCTTTTTTAGTTGTCGTAACCATTACAGGAGTAACACCATCATTCATATATTGAAGACCTGTCAACCATTGTTTGTTACGAATATCATTAGCATCATTAAAATAAGCATAAAATTCTGGCAACGTACTTCTAGGCGCGCTTGGCGTAAAAGGAAGACCGAACTTAGCTCTTTCAGAACGTGGCACATCATAACGTGCGTGATACATTTGTCCGTTGTAGCCAACTGTAACTGCTGCTGGATCATAAGGAACTGCAAAAATGAATTCTTTCATCTGCGGTCCATTATTTGGATAAAACATTTGCAAATAAGTTGCTCTTGGTTCAACAGAATACAATCCAGAATTAATAACTTCATCACAAGCCGCAATACAATCTGTATAACGTGCTGTTCCTGTATATACCTCAGCATTCAGATATAATTTGGCTAACATAGCATTTGCAGTCTGTTTGTTAGGTCTACCGTAAGTAGTAACTCCAGTTGCAGGATTTAAATTAGGAACTGCGCTTTTTAATTCTTTTTCGATAAAATTGAAAACTTCTTTTCTTGGTGTTTTAGCCTTAGAAGTAAAATCTCCGTATAAAGTATCCAAAGGCACATCTCCATAACTGTCCATCAACATGAAATAAGAAATGGCACGCATAGTTTTTAACTCTGAAATCAAAGTTTTTTTATCTGCACCTTCAGGCATTGTTTGTCTTAAAATTGAAATTGCCTGATTGCTTGTACCAATTACTTTAGACGACCAATCCCAAAGGCTTCCTATGATTCCATTGTCAGCATTCCAATCGTGGTAATGCATAGCAATGTAGTTTCTGTTATCAAACCAGTTTCCTCCTCTTGCCGGCAAAATAGCTTCATCTGTCGAAAGCGACTGAGACCACCACCAAGCAAACGAAAATTCACCTCTGAATGCTGTATAAACAGGACCTGTTGTCTGAATGTATTGCGTTGAGTTTTGAGGAAATACTTCAGGTGTCAATTGTGTTGTAATAGGCACTTCTAGATCATCACAAGACCATACCATACCAGCTAAAAGTACTGGAAGCCCTAAATATTTTAATATCTTTTTCATAATTTTTAGCATTAAGTTTTTAGAAGATCACATTTAAACCGAACAAATATGTTCTTGTTTTTGGATAGAAATTATTTGAATCTACACCTGGAGCTGTTCCTCCTTGTTCTACCTCTGGATCAATTCCTTTGTATTTGGTAATCACAAATACATTATTGATAGTATGGTAAAGACGAACACTGCTTATGTATCTTCCTACTTTACCAAAATTGTACCCTAGAGTCATGTTGTCTAATCTTATGTAACTGCCATCTTCTATAAAACGATCTGAATATTTATAAGCGTTTAAGTCATTTGGCGATTCATTTCCTGCATCAACTAATATATTAGTAGTCATTGCTGTGCTTGGTCTAAATAAATCGGCACGAGTTGCATTAAAGATTTTATTTCCAAAAACTCCTCTGAAGAAAATATTCAAATCAAATTTTTTGTATTGGAAAGTATTCGCCCATCCCATTAATAATTTTGGCTGTGCATCTCCTGCATAATGGTAATCTACCCCAATTTGCGGTGTAGTAGTCAAGTCTCCGTTTTTATCATAATACTGCGAAACTCCATTAGCATTTTTTCCTGCATATTTCAAAGTAAAGAATTGCCCAAGAGGTTTTCCTTCTTTAAAAATCTGCAAAGTACTTCCTGTTTGTCCGCCACCATCTGGCTGTACGCGACGAATAGAATCTCCACCAACAAAAAATGGACTAGTTAATTTAACAATCTCATTTTTATTATGAGCCAAATTCAGATTCGTATTCCATGTGAAATTTGCTGTTTTTACTGGAGTAGAACTTAAACTCAACTCGATACCTTTGTTAGACATTGTTCCACCGTTGGCAACAATAGTTCCTACTGGCACCAATACTGGATTAACATTATAGTTGAAGATCATATCTGTTGTTTTCTTGTCGTAAACATCAACAGATCCAGATAGTTTTCCTTTTAAGATTGTGAAATCAAGACCGATATTTCCTGTAGCTGTTTTTTCCCATTTCAAATCAGGATTTGCTGCTTGGTTAGGTCCGTAAGCTCCAATCTGTTGTCCGTTGTAATAGAAAGTTCCTAAACTTCCAGATATAAATTGAGCCGTGTAAGCATTAAATCCAGAAGAGTTTCCTGTGATACCCCAGCTTCCTCTTAATTTTAAATCGCTAAAGAAACCTTGATTTTTCATAAAACCTTCTTTATCCAATCTCCATGCTCCCCCTACAGATGGAAAATATCCCCATTGGTTATTTTGTCCAAACATAGATCCTCCATCTCTTCTAAGTGATCCTTGTAAAAGATATTTGTCTTTATAATTATAGTTTAAACGACCAAAGTAAGAGATCAAACGAGTTTTTTGATACGCTTTACTATCTCCAAAATTTACAACATAACCATTAACCGAAGTATAATTGCTTAAAGCTAAATTGTTGTATCCAACATTGTCTACAGGAAAGTTTGTCGTTGTAGCTTGAAAACCGTCTCCTAAAGTATTTTCCTGCCATGAATAACCTAAAACCGCTTTAATTTTATGCTCTCCAAATGTTTTATCCCAAGTAAAGAAACTTTCGATAATGTTGTTTCTAGTTTCGTAAGCATTTCTTAATGCTGAACCATTTACCCCAAAGTTAACCAATGTTTTTGTCAAAGGCGGATCTGGATTGTTGTAAAAGTTGGCACTATTGTATTGTGAATAATAACTATCATAAAACTCTCCATGAGACGCCGTTAATCTTTGATGCGCTAAATTCAAATTATAAGTGATTCCAAATGGAAGTTTTACCTCTGTAGTAAGATTTCCTACCAAGTTATCCGTTTTAGTCTCATCAGTACCATGCTCAATTAAAGCTACTGGGTTAAAATATCCCGTACTCACAAAATTTTCAAAAAAAGTTCCGTCAGGATTTCTTACTGGAGAAATCGGAAGGTAACTTGCTGCTTGCAAAAGTACCGTGTTACGTTGTGGTACATTTTGGTATTTTGTAGTAGAGTTAGTTACGTTTAAACCAAATTTAACTTTGTCATCAAAAGCAAATTGTTCAACAGACAAACGAGCAATAATACGAGAGAAATTACTTTTTAACATTACTCCTTCTTTATTAATCGAAGTAATACTTGCTGTATAATTTCCATGTTCTCCACCACCACTCATAGACAAGTTATGGCTGCTTGATGCTGCACGTCCTGGTCTTAAAATTTCTTTTTGCCAGTTCGTGTTAGCTCCTTTATCATTCTCTGGCGTAAAGTTCAAATTATTTCTAGTTGTAAAATCTCTCAACTGATCTGCATTCATCATATCCAGATTATTTGAAACTTCTTCTAAACCAAAATATCCATTGTACGCTACTTGCGTTCTGCCTTTACTTCCTTTTTTTGTTGTTACCATGATAACCCCATTTGCAGCACGGTTACCGTAAATTGCTGTTGCAGCAGCATCTTTCAAGACGTCAATAGTTGCAATGTCATCTGGTGAAATCACAGAAATATCTACACCAGGAATACCGTCGATTACATAAAATGGCCCTTGCGAACTATTTAATGTTGAAGCTCCACGCAAAACTACAGAAGCTGTTTTTGTAGGGTCACCGCTTGAAGAAATATTCAAACCAGAAACTTTACCCTGCAAAAGTTGTCCTACGTCGCTAATTGCTCCTCTGTTCAAATCTTCAGCTTTAACAGAAGAAACAGCAGTGGTTAAGTTTTTACGAGATCCTTTACCATAACCTACTACAACTACTTGCTCTAAGTTGGTTGTGGTAGACTGCAATTTTATCGAATAATTTGTTTTTGTCCCATCTAATTTTACAGTCTGATCTTCAAATCCAATAAAAGAAAATACCAATATTGCATTTTTGTTTGAAGCTGTAAATTTAAATTTTCCGTCAAAATCTGTTGTTACAGTATTAGTTGTACCTTTCTCAAGTACATTCGCAGCTGGTAGAGGAAGACCTTTGTCATCTAATACCACACCAGACACTTCTGTTTTTTGTGCCCAGGTATTAATTGAGAAGCCAAAGAAGAAGGCTAATAATAAAAGTTTAAGTTTTTCCATTGTGATATTGGTTAATTGGTTAAATAGTATTGACGAAATTAGTGCTAATGAAATGTTAAGAAATGGACAAGTTATTCATAAACATGGATAATTTCTATAAAGTCAATGATAGTAAGCCTTTGCAAAGTTTTTTTTCGAAAATTATATCATTAAAAACTTACTAATAAAACGTTTTCGGGAATTTTCTTTTTCATATTGATCGTTTGGTTTTAAGTTATTTTGTAAATATTAAGTTAAATTATCTTTATATACGAAGTAATTGTAATTAAGGGATATTTTATTTGCTTTCTGTCCAATTAATTTCCCAATTTTTAATTGATTCTCTTTCTTTATTTTCATCAAAAGGAGTGTTGTCAACTGATGCTTTTCTTAAAGCTTCTAAAAACATTTTCCATCTTGGCCAGTAAAATCCTTTATACATTCCTTTCCATGATCTCGAAGCATAATCATTAAGATGTCCTTCTCCTCCCCAAAGCGTAATTAATGTTTTGGCATTCTTTACATATAATGAAGACACTTCGGGAGAACTTCCATAATCTGAAGCCGATTTTACCCATTGGTCTAAACCGTTTAATGGCTGTCCCGACATCATTTTATCAATATCCAAAGCTTGTTTTTCGATCTTTTTAAATAATTGATCTCCTTTTTTAATATCTTTCTGCTGATATGCTTTTACACATTCCATTAAATCCTCATCTATACATAATGAATAATAATGTCTTGAAACATCAATTAAATCATACTGGATAAAATCTTTTTGATCGTACTTTTTAGCTTCTTTACTTAAAAGATCCAAAGCTTCTTTCAATTTTTTCTTATCGCCAGGATTTCCTTTGAATGCTGTAATTGTAGCAGTCGGACGTTTAAATAACAAATACGCTCCTGCTCTATCATTCCACCAACGAGTTTCCCAGTATTTTACATTGTAAACTGATTCCAATAATAATTTCCAAGCCTGAAAAACAGATTCTGAAACTGTCCCACCATATCTTGCATTTAAATATTTTGTCAGCCAATCGTTAACAGGCTGTTCGCCTTTACTCCACGGAAGATCATATATGTATTCGTAAACAATTGAATTATTATTTAAACCCTCAGGCATTGCTCCATAACCGACAACATTTCCTTTGTGCGGATTTTTTAATAAACTCGTCAATTCATCTTTGTAAAAATTCAAATCTCCATACACCGGATTCGATCCTCCATAATTATGCACATAGCCGTATGTCCATTGTTTGCCATAAAAAGCTTCCTGATTGTCCCACACTTTATATCTGTCATTGGCATAATCTTGAACCATCACTTTCTCATTCGGAACTTTACTTAAAAAAGCCTTTGTAGCTTCTTTTGTCCAAAATTCTTTATTGTCTCCAAAAAGCCAACCTTGCATAACCCATACTGCGCCCGGAGCTGCTTCATTTATCGTTTCATAAACAGCGCTTCCGTAATTGGAAAGTTCTTCATATTTATTATGTTCCGAAACTGGAGGTTCTATTTCATTGAAAGAATCTGCCAAATAAAAATCAGACTTCCCGTATGTTTTGGTGTAAATTTCAATAAAACGCTTTCCTATCTTTTTGAACAACGGATCCTTCGAATCTAGTAGAAAAGTACTCGCAAAACCTCCGCCTGACCATGATTTAAGTTCTGTTATTTTAGCTTCAGGATGTTTTTCGGCGAAAGCCTTAGGCACATAACCGCTAAAAGCAGGCACAACGGGATGCATGTCTAATGCTCGCATTCTGTCTAAGATTTTCTTTTGAAGTTCTTCTTTTTTCGAAAACCATTCTTGAGGAAGCGGCCCTTCAAGACTATTAATATTTCCCATACGCTGCCACGGCAAAAATGCTGGCCCAGCAAAATGTGCTTCTAATTGCGAATTGGTTAAGCCATATTCTTTCCATAATTCCTGCCACACTGCTTCTTGTCCTTCCATAGCAGTTGGAAGATTAATTCCGTGCAAAGCCATCCAATCAATTTCCTGTTCCCAGCGTTTCCAATCCCACCAAGGTGTTGTGTAGCCGAAAGTACAGGCATTTAGATATTCTCTGTATTCAAAAGGTGTATTTCCTTTTTTACTATATTTTGGCCAAACCTTAGGAAGAGCCACCCTATTCCCTTCCCAACTTGCTAAAGCAGCTCCAATATCGCGAAGAAAATTATAAGCTGCGTAACAGATTGCAGTATTGTTTGACCCTTTTATTTTTACAACATTGTTTGTGGTTTCGATTTCAAACCAATCTGCTTGCTTATTTTCACTTTTAACCAAGCTCAACTGAAAATCGGCTGCACGGTTGCCTACTAATCTTTCTATTACCTCAAAAGCACTTCTCGTATTTTCATTGTTTTGGGAATACCCCTTAACGAGACAAAGAAACAACAGAATAAAAATCGATATAACATTCTTTAAAGAACTTTTTCTTTTTATGCTAAAATTCTCTCTTTTCATATAAATAGTATATTTATTAAATTATATTAACTGACTTTGATCAAAAAATAAGGGAGAATAAATAGATCATTAATCTCCCTTTGAAATAAAAACAAACAAAAATTTATTAATTAACTAACAATCTTATTTTAACAAACTCAAAGACGCAATTGTATCTTCTATAGAAAATAAAATTATAGAGAATGTTTTTTTTCAGGATGGATTAATCAATCAAAAATATAGACATATTCTTTCGGAAGATTTGAAAGATTTCATATACCCGCATCTAATCTCATTCTGCAATTAATTACCATCAAAAAAAAATCACAATCAAAAAAGATATTATCTGTGTAACCGCAATCTGGAGTTGCCTCCAGCAATTAAAAATCAAAACATTAATACACAAAAAATCAGTGGTTTTATTTTTATGGCAAAATCGTGGCACTCTAGTTTTTAAAAATTTAAAATGCAGGAAATACGCGGGTTTCAAGCCTTAGGTTCGAATCCTGCTCTCCCCACAAAAAGGTAAAGCCTGCAAATCGTAAGATTCGCAGGCTTTTTTGTTTTACAGAAAACACGTTTCACCATAACCAGCTTTGAAAGTTTTTATAATTTATGTGAAACCCAATTAGATAACTTCTAATTAATACTTTATCATGGAAGAACAGCCATTTTCTGATGCAGAATGAATTTGATGTTTTTCAGATTTCCCAAAGTATCTTTTTTAACCTGCATCGGATTACCTTCTATTTTCTGATAAAGCACGGGTTCTTTTTCTGAAAGCAATTCCAATGTTTCAAATGAAATTAATTTTCCCGGAATAACAGCACCAATCCAATTTGGATCTGGCTTTTGGTTCCATGTTATACGTATGAACTTCTCGCCTGTTCTCATAACCGAATCATTATCAGTAATTCTTTCAATGGCTTTTTGGTTTCCGTACAGCACAGATGTCGTCTGTTTTTTAGTATTTATTGAAGAATTAATAACCATCAAACCAGCTACTTTATCTTTTAATTGATCTGGTAATGAAGCTTCTTCATTATGAACATTTTGATTTGTTTTATCGAAACATCCGAAAAGGAAAAACAAAGAAATAAGTGTCGTGAAATAATATATTGCTTTCATGTTATTGTTGTATTGGAAGAGTAAATACGTAATCATTTTTTTTCATAGGCTGATGGCAGTTCATGCATTCTATTACAAAATCAGCTCTTTTTCCATACGGAATTAATTCTGTGGTTTTGAATCGTGCAAATCCCCAGCCATAGGTTTTCTCATACTTCTGATCGTCTTTAATCATATATTCAACTTGCTTAAAAACTCCTTGAGAAATATTTCCGTCTGCATCTTCAATTTCATCATACGCCGCCTTTGCCAAAATAGTTCCATTTGGCCACGGATTTGTTTTTTTGTCTTTTATGGCTTTAACTGCAATGTCATTCCCATAAATAATACGCATTGTTCCGTTGTCGAGACGCTGGGTTGTACTTACTACAGCCCATTTTTTATAATCATCGATATAACCAATTCCGTTAATTGTTTTTGGATTTTTTGTTACGCTTTGCTTTTTCTTTAATGCATGAGTCTGATCTTTTAGAGCGTGGATTTTTGAAGTATCCTGAGGAACATTATTCACTCTTAAACTCCAAATGTATTTTTTAAGGACATTCAGGTCTGCCTGAGATATTTTCGCATTTGGATGCGCTATCGTATAACTGCTCAACGGCATTGCGCCTTGTGCAATCTGATTGACAGATTCCCAAAGTTTTGCTTTTTGATCTGCAGGAGCTAATTTTTCCCATTCTGAAAAATTAAGTCCTTTCCTTCCATCTTTAACGTGTTGTGCCACGAGCCAATAAGCAGGAGCAATTTTATCATACCAAGTCAGTTTGGTTTCGTTGGAATGACAATCGTAACAAGAATTTCTAAGAATCGTCTGGACTTCATGTGGCACTTTTACCTCTCCCGTCACTGGGGGATTTGTAATTTCCGGACGTACGAATTGCATTCCAATTAATAATGCGAGTACAATTACAAGCAAAATTAAAAATGTCTTTTTCTTGTTCTTTTTTTGTTTTTCCATACTGCTTTTTTTTTAATCAATTTTATCTTTTTACTAAAAATGAACTTCATTTTCTACTAAAGAAAACTAGAATCTAAAAAATATAAATTGGGGTGTTCTGAAATTTTCTAACACAAAGAAAGACCTGCAGGGCTATTAAAATTAAAGAAAAAAGTGCGAAAGGGAAAAAAAGAACTTAAAAGGGAATAAAAAATAGTTGAACGAATATCGATACATCTTAAAAAAATCTAATGAATCAATTCTTTTAAATTTTTAAAAATATCTTCTATAGAATCATCCTTTTCAATTCAGATTATTAATTAAATTTGACTTACTTATTCAAAAATTTTCCATGAAAAAAGACAAGCTTTATCTTTTTACATTTTTATCATTAGTTCTGATTGTATACATCTGCGGTTATTTCAGCATGAATTATTTGGTCGATTTAAGTACCGAACAGTTTTTGAAAATCCAAATTGAATCCAGTAAAAGAGAAGCGAAAGAAATGGCCAATCTGGTTTCTTATCAGGCACAGCAAATTAATAATCCGAAAGTCATTATTGATAATGTTCAGAAAAGCATTGAAAAAACAGATATGCAAACCGGATTTATCTGCATGTTTGACCATACGGGAAAAGAAGTGTGTCATCCAAATCCGGAAAAAATTGGAAGAATGGCTGGGCCGGACGAATCGTATATTTCTAAAACAAATAATGAAATCGATCCTAAGGATTTTTATTCTTATTTAAAGAACAAAACCGAAGGCGGCGGTATCCGAAACTTTAACGATCCAAAGCGAGAATCTGAAATCATTTATTTATATCCTGTAAAAAATACCGAATGGATTATTGCTTCTCATGCCAACTTAAAAAACATCAACGAGCAGGTCAATAATCTGAAGTTTTATTTTATTCTAGTTTATATCGCAACCGGAACGTTGATTATTTTATTATCCTTTTTTATGATTCGCCTCTTCGGAAGCCGTTATGAAAGAAAACTGGAAGCCAAAAACGAAGATCTTTTTAATGAAGTCGTAAGCTTGTCTAAACTAAATTATGAATTAACGAATTACAAATCGAAATTAGAATCTGATTCAACTTTGAAAACTCAGGAAAATGAAGTTTCTACAACGGGTAAAAAGAGAATCTTAACGCATTTGAAAAGCGAAATTGTGACGCTGGAGATTGAGCAAATCGCCTACATCTATATGGAAAACACCATCACTTATGTAAAAGATATAAATGGTAAAACCTCAACCAGCAACAGCAGTTTGGAAGAACTTTTTAGCGAATTGGACAGTACTATCTTTTTCAGGGCAAACAGACAATTTATTTTATCCATTAAAGCCATTACGAAAATTCTAAAATATGGCAATAATCAGCTGAAAATTGAAGTTGAACCTAAATCTGCAATTGACATTATTATCAGTAAAAATAAAGCCGCTGAATTTAAAGGCTGGCTGAACAGGTAATTCGTAAACTTGGAGTTGCCTTAAAATTTCCGATAAAAAGTAAAATCCTTTTTTACATACATATTAAGTTGTTTAAATTTTGTGGCAGAATTATGGCACATAACACTTAAATAAAATTATTCTTTAATGAGGCTCGCATAGCAGAGCCTCTCTATCCAAAATTAAAAACAGTTAATTTTTCAAGTAATAGCTAGATAGCTAATTACTATTTTTTTTGTTCATCTGACGATAAAATTTGGTTTATCTCTGGCAGATTCAATCTATGATGCCAAGTCTTCTATAGATAAATAATCTGTTTCCTATAATTATTACACCTATAAAAAGTATAATTAACTTTAAAAACACAACAAAAAAGCATAATTATCCTATTTAAAGCCAAACTTTGATTTATTAATCTTTAATATTGAAATTTGCAAGACAAAATAACTACAGTTAATCAGAAGATTCAAGAATAAACGAAAAGAATTATGGAAAACACCTGTACTACCGTCAAGTATGATTTTGCGTTCACTCTAAAGAGTATTTATTTCAATGAGAATTATATACCTTCCAACAGTACGCGTACAACAACCAACTTTGCTAACTTGGCAAGAGGAGCAAGCCGTCAGGAAAACCTGCGCAACACCATTACTATGATCAACAATCGTTTTAATGCCTTGGCGGACTGGGATAATCCTAATAGCGATCGTTATTCGGTTGAATTGGAAATCGTTTCTGTTGATATAGATATTGATGGTAGCGGTACAACATTCCCATCGATTGAGATTTTAAAAACGCATATTATCGATCATAAAACAGGAAGACGCATTGAAGGCATTGTTGGAAACAACTTTTCTTCTTACGTGCGCGATTATGATTTCAGCGTATTGCTTTTAGAGCATAACAAAGGAAAAGATCGCTTTAGCATTCCTGATAATTTTGGTGAACTGCATGGCAATATATTTAAGCATTTCGTGCATTCAGAAAGTTACAAAAATCACTTTAGCAAATTGCCTGTGATATGTTTGAGCGTATCTGATAATAAAACGTATCAACGTACAGGAAACCATCATCCGATTTTAGGTTTTGAGTACGAGCCAAACGAATCTTCTTTAACAGAGCAATACTTCAAAAAAATGGGATTGCAGGTTCGTTATTTTATGCCACCCAACAGTGCTGCACCTTTGGCGTTTTTCTTTTTTGGAGACTTACTTGCCGATTATACTAACCTTGAATTAATCAGTACGATTAGTACAATGGAAACATTCCAAAAGATTTACAGACCTGAAATTTATAATGGTAATTCTGCCGCAGGAGCGTGCTACAAACCTAGTTTAAAAAACCAAGACCACTCTTTAACAAAAATTGTATACAACCGAGAAGAGCGCAGTCAGCTGGCAATCGAGCAGGGTAAATTTGCAGAGGAACACTTCATTAAGCCTCACAAAAGTGTCTTAGAACAGTGGTCTGCCAATTTTGCTCTTTAAATTAATACGACACATTAAAATATTTTATTATGAAGAAATTATTGCCAACATCAATTGTTGGAAGTTTACCAAAACCTGCCTGGCTTGCACCACCCGAAAAACTTTGGTCACCTTGGAAATTAGAAGGAGATCAGCTGATTGAAGGAAAACAGGATGCCTTGCGCATTTCTCTGCATGAACAGCAATTGGCAGGTGTGGATATAATTAGTGATGGTGAGCAGACACGCCAGCATTTCGTAACCACTTTTATTGAGCATTTAAGCGGTGTAGATTTTGAAAATCGTAAAATCGTAAAAATCCGTGACCGTTATGATGCAAGTGTTCCAGTTGTTGTAGATCAGGTTGCACGCCAGAAAGCAGTTTTTGTTGATGATGCCAAATTTTTACGCAAACAAACTAATAAACCAATAAAATGGGCCTTGCCTGGACCAATGACAATGGTAGATACGCTGTACGATAACCACTATAAAAGCCGAGAAAAATTGGCATGGGAATTTGCTAAAGCACTAAATGAAGAAGCAAGAGAACTTCAGGACGCAGGGGTAGATATCATCCAATTTGATGAACCTGCATTTAATGTTTTCTTTGATGAAGTCAACGATTGGGGAATGGCGGCATTAGAAAGAGCAATTGAAGGTTTAAAGTGCCAAACTGCGGTACATGTATGCTACGGTTATGGAATACAAGCTAATAATGACTGGAAAAAAACATTGGGCTCAGAGTGGCGTCAATACGAAGAAATTTTCCCAAAAATTCAAAAATCTAATATTGATATTGTGTCTCTAGAATGTCACAACTCGAATGTACCTCTTAATTTAATTGAACTTGTTCGTGGCAAAAAAGTAATGGTAGGGGCAATTGATGTGGCAACCAATACTATCGAAACTCCTGAAGAAGTAGCCAACACGCTACGTAAAACTCTTGAGTTTGTTGATATCGAAAATCTTTATCCTAGTACAAATTGCGGTATGGCTCCTTTGTCCCGAAACGTTGCAGTAGGTAAGTTAAGTGCCTTAAGCGCTGGAGCAGAAATTATACGCAAAGAATTTGCGGTTTAGTTCAAATTCCAATGTATTAATTGAAAAATGTTATCTTAGGTTATGTCCGTAGAGTTTATCGAAAAACTCTACGGACTTTTAATTTAGAAACTATTGATCCTTCATTCTTATTAAAAACAATAAAGAGATACCGGACATAAATAAAATTACACTTCTTTTCGTCGGGCCATACGCTGAGCAATGATGCTGGCAGCAATCAATTGAAAGGCATGGTAAAGCATTAATGGCAGCAAGACGATACCGGTGATGGTACTGTGCTGAAAGAGCACTTTTGACATTACGGTACCGTGTACCAATGACTTTTTAGATCCACAGAATAAAACCGTAATACGATCCTCATCTGAAAAACCAAACAAACGGCTGAACAGTCCGACACAAAGGAATACAGAAAAAAACAAGCCCATCATCCCTGCAGCGAGTCCGACAAGTTCAAGGGCAGTGAAGCCATCAAAAAGATGTTCCGAAAATGACTTACAAAACGACGTGTAAATGATAGTGAGGATAATTGCCTGATCGAAATATTTAAGCTGTTTTTTATATTTTTCGGCAGTGGCACCAAAACGAGAGTTGAGGCTGATGCCAATGATGACAGGTAACAAGACTTGAAGAATCAGCTTTATGAAGATATCAGTGACATCAAAATCGCCTGTTGCAGAAGCGATAAAAAGTCCAACCCAGAGTGGCGTAACCACTACTCCGATCAAACTGGAAATACTAGCATTGAAAATGGCAGCAGAAATATTGCCCCTAGCAATGGAAACCATAACCACGGAAGAAGAAACTGTAGATGGTAAAGCGGCTAGAAAAAATATGCCTAACCACAACAGCTCAAAACCGGTATTAACCAATAAAGGACGAAATGCCAAAACGATGAGCGGAAAAAACAAAAAGGTTGTCAACTGCACAACAATATGCATTTTCCAGTTAGCAAGCCCTGCTTTTAGTTTTTCAACACTCAGCCGTACTCCATAAAACAAGAAAATAAACGACACGCCTACATTGGCAATCTCTTCCAACGAAACAGGTTCTTTGACCATTCCTGGCTTTGGCAAAAAATAAGCCAGCAGAATCATGGTGCCAATCATTAACAGGAAACCGTCGAAACCTGCTTTACTTAATAAATTTGATAACTTCTTCAATGTAAATGTGTTTTAAGATATTCCTTATTATCGTCCTATTTGATAGTTCGCGATTTTCACTTTTGCTTCACAGCTAAATAAAACCTAATCCGATCAAAAATAAAAACAAACTGAAATTTCATTCAGGTTAATTCTCTACGCAAAGTTATCTTATACAACTAAAAAAGCTGTCTAATGTCGCCACTTAAGAGAATTCAGCTATTTTATAACAGAAAACAAGTATAATTTGCTTTTTTGAATGTATCTTTGAAACGTAAAAAGATTTTTATGCTATGGAAGAACTAGATACTACCGATCTGCTTTTGCTTAAAATATTAGGAAACAACTCAAGTTATACCATCAAGGAACTTGCAGCGCAGGTGAACTTGTCTCCCACTCCTGTTTTGCAGCGTGTAAAAAGGTTAGAAAATAATGGGTACATCAAAAAATACATTGCCTTAATAGACCATGAAAAATTTGGTCATGGATTTACCGTTTTCTGCAACATCAAACTCAAACAGCATGACCGAAATATTGGCAACAGCTTTGTGGAGGATATTATGAAAATTGACGAAGTAGTTGAGTGTTATAACATTTCTGGAGATTATGATTTTATACTTAAGGTCTTCGCTAAGGACATGAAACATTATCAGAATTTCGTATTTAATAAATTAGGATCAGTCGAAAGTATTGGCAGTACACAGAGCACTTTTGTAATGTCGGAGATAAAAAATCTGCATAATATTGCAATCTAAAAAAAGCGGACTTGATATTATTTCTTAAAATGCTAAGAAATAATATCCTAAGTTCTAAATTTTTACGTATGATTTCTCTACATAGTAATTTTTATATCATCTTCCTGTAGCGAATTTAAAAAATCGCTCGCATCAAATGCTTCTCCCAATGTCTTTACACCTTTTGAAGCAACTTTTCCAGATAAAATTCTGTTCACTGACTCTACAATTAAGGGAGCATTAACAGCATAAATGTCTTAGCCTTGAGCAATTAATTCCATTCATCAACCAAATGAGTGCTTGGGCTGAAAAACAAATGGCTTTGATTTAGATTTAAAATTTATTAAAATAGCAATGATTATGGTCTTTTTATTTTAATTCTTATCATTTGTAAGTTGGTGTCTTTATAGTTTGACAGCAAAACAAATTCAAAAGCACTGACCTTGTTATTTTTTGTATTTTTATTCCCAAATAAATTCCTAACATGCCATTTTACATCAATACAGAACATTTGCGAAATGAAATTGAATATCCCAGACGATATCAATCTCAAAATCTGATAAAAAGTTCAATTGTTGTTTTCCTTAGCATTTTATTATTTCTTTTAGCATTTAAACCATTTGGAGTTTATGATCCAGAACTTCGGATGCATTATTTCTTTATTTGTTTCTTGCATGCCTTGGCTCCAGCAGTCGTTCTATTTATTTATTTTAGAACAGTAAATTATTTTAGAATACTGAAAAATAAAACAGAATGGACTTTACTGAAAGAATATATTTATATTGGATTTTTGTTAGTTTTTATTGGTATTACAAGCTTTCTAATGCGTGATTTACTTTATACCAATTCCAACAACTGGTCATGGAATTACCTTTTTGAAGAAATTAGAAATTGTCTTGTTGCGGGTATCTTTTTTTATTTTTTTCTGAGATTATCTAGTTTTTATTTGGAGTCCAAAAAAGGATCACCATTTATTCTACAATTTATTCCACTAGAAGTTGAACCAGAGAAAGCTGCTTTAATATCTGATCTTTTTATTAGCACACAGGTTAAACAAGATGATTTTTCCCTAAACGTCGATCAATTACTTTTTGCAAAAGCTGATGGAAATTACATCGAATTGACAAAATCGAATGGCAGTCAAATTACCACAGAAGTAAAAAGGATTTCTTTAACTCAATTTGAAAATCAAATAACAGATTATCCACACTTTTTTAGATGCCACAGAACCTATTTAGTAAATATGTTTAAGGTAGAAAAAGTATCTGGAAACTCGCAAGGATATGTCCTATCATTTAGTGAAACCGATGTTAAGATTCCGGTTTCAAGAAAGCAGGTCGACAGTTTCAATGATTACTATCAGGAACTTCGCAGCAAATGCATTCCTTAGGTTTGTTATTCATCACAAAAGCTAGTTGTCAGTAACAACCGCCACTTTACTGTACTTTCTTATTGTACGTTTGCCATCAATAACACAAAACCAAAATTATTATGACAACTGCAATTGCTTCCAAGAATCAGGATTCTGGATCTTCAAACAAACTTCTTTACATCGACAATATCAAAGTTCTTCTGACCATATTAGTTGTACTTCATCACACTTTTATTGCTTACACTTCTTCCGAAGGTTGGTATTATAATGAAGAAACCAGTATTTTAGGAGCACGTATTCTTGCAACAGCATGCATTAGCATTAATCAATCTTTCTTTATGGGCTATTTCTTTCTATTGGCAGCCTATTTTACCAGTTCCTCTTATTTTAAAAAAGGAATCTCTAAATTCATTAAAGACAGACTAATTCGACTGGGAACTCCAATACTCTTCTACTCTTTCATTCTT
Source organism: Flavobacterium sp. HJSW_4 (assembly GCF_042436695.1). Classification (NCBI taxonomy): domain Bacteria; kingdom Pseudomonadati; phylum Bacteroidota; class Flavobacteriia; order Flavobacteriales; family Flavobacteriaceae; genus Flavobacterium; species Flavobacterium sp. HJSW_4. The sequence continues at coordinate 39,367 of NZ_JBHNPP010000009.1, read as the reverse complement.
ACTCCATTTATGTGTTATTTGGTTTACTATTTTGGGAAAGAGCATCATATTACTTTTTTCGAATATTTGAGTGGCTACAATAGCTGGATCGACTTAGGTGTTACATGGTTCATAGCTGCTTTATTACTTTTCACGGTACTTTATGCAATAGTAAAAAAAGTTTTCAAAATTACCTTTGACAAACCTATAGCTGTACCCAATTCTCTTTCTATCTTATTATTTTCAATAATTTTAGGCATTATTAGTTTTTTGGTTAGAATTGTATTTCCTGTCGGATGGATTCTTAAGCCAATTGGATTTCAGCTAGGGCATTTTCCACAATATGTTGCACTATTTAGTATTGGTTTACTGGCCTCAAAAAACAATTGGTTTGATCAGCTTTCAGAAAAAACAGGCAAACAGCTCAAAAAAGTAGTATGGTTTTGTCTATTGTTTTTTCCAGTCTTTTTTATTGTGAAATTTAAACTCAATACGCCTTCTTCTTGGTTTTCGGGAGGTTTTCACTGGCAAGCATTGTTATATGCAGTATGGGAACAAATGATTGGTCTTTCGATTCTGACAACGTTTTTAATTAAAGGAAAAAGAAACTGGAATAAAACATCAAAACTGCTAACCAAAGTAACACGCAGCAGTTTTGCGGTTTACATTTTTCATCCGTTAATTATAGTTGTATTTACATTATGTGCAAGAAATTGGAATATTGAACCTGCAGTAAAACTTTTGGTTATGACTCCCTTAATAATAATCGGCAGTTTTATATTTGGTTCCCTTGTTTTATTGATTCCGGGAATAAAGAAAATTATTTAATAAGTCAGAAATTCACTTTGTCCGGAACTGATTATCGCATTTAATATTCTTCATCTAAAGTTAATTTAAGACTTTTAAATTCCCTCTTTATATATCCAAAAAGAATACTCTAATGGATAGTTTTTTACTTAAGAAATTTTCTTAGTAGGGAAATAATCCTTTTTCCTGTTATATATATTGAAATGTAGTAAAACGGACATGCCGAACACCGATTCACAAAGTAGGCATATTTAATCTATAACAAAGAAATGAAAAATCAATTCAAATCACTGGTACTGCTTTTTACGACAGCTCTTTTGGTTTCATGTAACGACAATGCAAAAAAATTAAGTCTACCTTCTACCCCAAATAATGTCAACCCTGTGGTTTCGCATGTAATGACTAAAGAAGAGCAAGCCAGACTTACACCTGATGCAATTTTACAGGAATTTATAGAAGGAAATAAACGTTTTCAAAGTGGCAGCACGACGGTACGAGATCACAGCAAGCAAGCCAGAAAATCAGCGCCAGGACAATTCCCAAAGGCGGTTGTACTAAGTTGTGTCGACAGCCGTGTACCAGTCGAAGATGTATTTGATCAGGGATTAGGAGATACTTTTGTGGGACGTGTGGCAGGAAATTTTGTAAATGAAGATCTATTAGGCAGTATGGAATTTGCCTGTAAAGTTTCAGGTGCAAAATTAGTTTTGGTAATGGGACACCAGCACTGCGGGGCTATTAAAGGAGCAATTGATGATGTGAAATTGGGCAATATTACGGCTATGCTTTCAAAAATAAAACCTGCTGTAGCAATGAGTCAGGATTTTAAAGGTGAAAAATCATCCAAAAATGAAACTTTTGTTAAGCTAGTATCAGAAAATAACGTACTTTACACTATAGATCAAATTCGTAAAAAAAGCCCGATTCTTAAAGAAATGGAAGATAAAGGAGAAATAAAAATTGTAGGTGTATTTTATAATTTGACAGATGGAACACTTGAATTTTTAAAATAATAATGAATGAAAAAAAATTTACTAGCCTTCATTTTTTTAGCAAGCACTTTACAATCAGTAATCGGGCAGAATAGTCGTATCAACACAAACAACAGCATCGGGTGGTATAATTTTTTTGGAACATTTAAAATCTCAGAAAAATTTGGAATACATACAGAATACCAATGGAGAAGAAATGAAATGATTACCGAATGGCAGCAAAGTTTACTACGGGTTGGTGTAAATTACAACTTAAATTCAAGAGTGCAATTTAGAGCTGGTTATGGCTGGATCGAAACCTATCCTTATGGGGAAATACCACTAAATGGAATGGGAAGAGATTTTACGGAACATAGAATTTTTGAAATGGTCCAGCTGAATCATAAAGAAGGAATCGTTGACCTCTCGCATAGATTTATGTTAGAACAAAGATTCGTAGGCAGATATAGTTCAATAGATCAGACAACGGAGGACGAATTTCCATTATTAAACAGAATTCGATATATGATCAGGGTTCAAGTGCCTCTAAAAGGAAATGAAATTAAAGACAAAACCCCTTATGTAGCTTTTTATGACGAAATTTTTATTGGATTTGGAAAAAATGTAAATATGAACATTTTTGATCAGAACAGAATTGGAATTTTACTAGGTTATCGATTTAATAAAAATATAAGAATTGAAGGAGGTTACCTCAATCAAACCGTACAGCTGGGAAGGCAGATTGAAGGCAAAAATGTTTTTCAAAATAATAATGGATTCATATTGAATACCAATTTAAATTTTGATCTCAGCAAAAGCAACAAATAGAACTAACAAAAACATTGGTTACCCTAAAGAACATAGCTGTGCAACTTTTAATATTAAAGTCCATTTATGAATTGATATTCTTTTCAGGAATGCTTTTATTGACTTAATATACTGTATAATTAAAGTAGAGATAAGTTTTCTAAGTATTACACTTATTTTTTTATAAAAGAAAGATAATCGGTTGTATTACCAACGTTTCTTAAGTTGATTTGGGAATTATTAAACTCAAATAATTTCCAGCTAGTGTTATTCAGTTTACTAAATAATTCTGAGCTAAAATTTAGTTTCAATTCTTTACCACCATACTGAATTATATTGCATTCCCATTGGCCTGTTTCAGAAACTCCAGCTTTTTTAGCAATAACCGATTTATCACTTTTAAAAACCAATTCATAACCGTTGTAAGATGCAGTTTTATCAGAATCCTTAAAATAATATGAAATAGTCCAAGAACCATTAGTAATAACAGTATCAAAATCAAGAGCTACAAGATTATTTTCTGGACAATTGTCTATCGCATATTTAATAGCATTTTCAAAATCCTGATTATTGTTAAGCGATTTGGTCTGATTATTATAATCTACAATAGTAATAGGAAATTTTAATGAAATATACTGGCTGTCCGTTAGGTTTTTAATAAAATTAAAAAAACTCTGATCGCTTACAATCGACACTGAACTTGCCGCTTGATTTGCACTGTTATAAATATCAATCGTAATGGGATAATTAATATTTAATCCGTTGATTTTTGATAAAAGATCAGGGTAAAGATTCCAATAGTCAATCAAATCATCAAAATCACTTTGATTAGGAATAAATTTTTCGATATAATTATAGTAAACCATCGTTACCGGAAAATTTATCTTAACAATATCATCATCATAATAGCTTGCATTGATATTATCAAATACTTTTTGATAATCGGCAGTAGAATTAAGTGCAATTTGCGTGTTATTTACTGTAACGGTGTATGGAAATTTTAAGGTGCAATAGCTCGATCCATCTATTACATTATCTTGAACGGTAGGAACCATCGCCACTCGCTGCATATACGAAGTCAGCGGAGAAACCTTCGTTACAGTACCTTGTGTGTTAGAACTCTGCTCATCAATTTCACTTTGACAAGATCCTAAAAAAAGAAAAGGTACGATTAATAAATATTTTCTTAGAGACAACATATTTAGATTTTTACAAAGGTAATAAAATTTAGAAATTGTTTTTTTACTAATAGATCAAGCATTTCAGTCTGTTGTTAATACTAAATTATCAAAAGCTAGTAGCATTTTATTCTTATATAAAACAATCTCATTTGCTTCTACCCTACTTAAATTAAAAACAAATACTTTTGCATCTTACAAACTGCAAAAACCAAATGCCACATATCCCCCAGTCAGATACTTGCGACGAAATTGTTTTTTCGTCCTTTTTTAAAAGCCAGATTAAAGCACTTCGCAATTTTCTTTTTTACAAATTTGGTAATTTGGAAAAAGCAGAAGATGTAGCACAGGAAGCTTTCTTAAAACTTTGGCAGAACTGTTCTTCGGTTCCAATCGAAAAGGCAAAATCTTACATCTACACAATAGCCAACAATAGCAGTTTGAATGAAATCGCCCATCAAAAAGTGGTTCTGAAATACGAAAAAGATTTTACAGGTTTGGACAAAACCAATCAGACTCCCGAATATCTTTTGGAAGAAAAACAATTTCAAGCAAAACTTTTAAAAGCAATCGAAAACTTAAACGAAAAACAACGTGTTGCTTTTTTGATGCACAGAATTGACGGAAAAAAATACAGCGAAATTGCCGCCGACTTAAATATCAGCGTAAAAGCGGTAGAAAAACGCATTCATTTAGCTTTGTTAAGCTTACGTAAAGAAATTGATCTCTAAAAGTAGGGTAAATTTATTTCTAACTGTTTTAATAACATAATACCGGTATAATGAAAAAAAATCACTTACTAGCCAAATGGCTTAACGATGATTTGACTGAAGAAGAATTAGCTGCTTTTAAAGCCAGTCCCGATTTTGAAAAATATCAAAAAATTAAAAATTATACAGATCATTTAACGGTGGATGATTTGGATGAAAATGCTATGCTTTCTTCTATTTTGAAACAGAAAAAAGAAGCTCCAAAAGTAATTCCGTTATACAAAACAGGGTTATTCCGTGCAGCAGCAATTTTTATTCTGGCTCTCGGAATCACACTTGCTTTTAATATGCTTGTACCTCAAACAGAAACAGCCGGTTTTGCAGAAAAAAATTCTTTTTCTCTGCCTGATAATTCTGAAGTGGTTCTAAATTCAGGTTCTGAAATTGAGTATAAAAAATGGAACTGGAACAAAAACAGACATCTTGAACTACAAGGAGAAGCCTATTTTAGAGTAGCAAAAGGAAGACGTTTTGAAGTAGAAACCAAACTAGGAAAAGTGGCCGTTTTAGGAACACAGTTTAATGTTAAGGTCAGAAAAAACAGGTTTGATGTAGTTTGTTATGAAGGAAGAGTAAAAGTCAACTATGCTGGAAAACAAGTTCTTTTGACGCATGGTCAAGGTGTAAGTTTTCAGAATGGAAATCAGATAAAAATGGAAACCAATTCGCTAAAACCAGAATGGATCAACCATCAGATAAGTTTTTACAAAGAAAACATCCGAACAATTTTGGATGAAGTTGAAAGACAATATAATATTAGTATTGAGTTGAAAACTACAGACACAACATCTTTGTTTACAGGAAAGTTGCCTGCCGAAAATCTCGATACCGCATTACAGATTCTAAGCACAACTTATAACTTAAAAATTCAAAAAGTTTCAAACCATAAAATAATTATTGACGAAAAATAAATGCTGCGCCCAAAACAATATCATTTTTTGTTTTGCATTTTTTTCTATGTCCTCAATTTATTAGGTCAGGAGAAAGGAAAAGCTGTGCCATTAAATAAAATCATTATTGATATTGAACAGCAGCATCAGGTAAGTTTTAATTATCTGGAAGACAATGTTGTCGGAATAAAATTAAGTCCGCCAAATAAAGCACTTTCTTTAGAACAGAAACTGCGCTATCTTTCTCAAAACACAGATTTGTCATTTGAAAACATTGACAACAAATTCATTAATGTTTATAAAAACAAAGACAAAACTCCGATAATCTGCGGATATATTTTTTCTTCATCAGATAAAAAACCTATTGAAGACGCCAACCTCAACTTATCAGGAAAAATTCATGCTACAACCAATTCAGAAGGTTATTTTGAATTAGAGAAAACGGATAAAAACTCGCTTTTAATTAGTCATGTTGGATTTTGTTCAAAAAGAATTTCAATTGGCAATGCTGATACAAAAAACTGCTTAAAATTATTCTTGGAGCCAGAAGTTACAGAACTTAAAGAAATTAAAGCTGGATCTATTCTTGCTTCTGGTATTTCTAAAAATACAGACGGATCATTTGAAATTAAACCTAAGAAATTTGGTATTCTTCCTGGGCTTATTGAACCAGACGCATTGCAGGCCATGCAGCAGATTCCGGGTGTAAACAGCATCGATGAAAGCGTTTCGAGTATCAATGTTCGCGGAGGAACGCATGATCAGAATTTGTTTTTATGGAATGGAATTCGAATGTTTCAAACTGGTCACTTTTTTGGTTTGATTTCTGTGTTTAATCCGAATTTGGCACACACAATTTCGATTTATAAAAATGGAAGTTCTGCTTTTTTTGGCGAAAGCGTATCGAGTGTAGTTGATATTTCTACTACTCCACAAACGGAAGAAAAAAACAGTTTCAGCGCAGGAATCAATATGATAAACGCTGATGTTTATGGAAAATACAATCTTTCTAAAAAAAGTTTTATCGAAATCTCTGCCCGCAAATCGATTACCGATTTTGTAGAAACACCTACTTATAAAGAATATTTCAATAAAGTTTTCCAAAATACCACTATTACTGATTTCAATCAAAAGCAGAATGTCGATTACCAAAGTGATAAAAAATTCGGTTTTTATGATGCTACTTTCAAATATGTCCAAAAAATAGGAACCAAAGACCAGCTGATACTTGATTTGATAACAATTCAGGATAATCTGGAAGTTTTTCAAAGTGCAACAGTCTACGATATTTTTAGATCGGAAAACAGCACTTTGCGTCAACAAAATTATGGCGGTAATTTATCATGGCATAGAAACTGGAATAGCTTTAATACAACAAAAATCAATATTTACAATTCGGCTTATGAACTTCTTGGCAATCAGAAAAACAGTATAGGAAATCAAATTGCGATTCAGGAAAATACTGTAAACAATAATGGAATCAATTTAGAAAATCAGCATATTCTAAATTCTAAATTTGTTCTGAGCGATGGTTATCAATTCAATGAAATCGGTATTACCAATTTCGAGCGTGTAAACAATCCTGAATTTTATCGTAAAGTCAAAGATGTTCTTAGAACTCATGCTTTAATTTTTGAAGGAAAATATAATGATACAATCAGCAGATTATATTTTAAAGCTGGAGCACGAATTAATTATATTGAAAAATTTCAAAAATGCATTGTTGAACCACGAGTTCAATTTAATTATGGCATTAACAAAAACCTTAATCTAGAATTATTAGGTGAACTCAAAAGTCAAAATTCGCAACAGATTATTGATTTGCAAAAAGATTATTTCGGAATCGAAAAAAGGCGTTGGATTGTTTCTAATAACGCAACAGTTCCTATTCAGAGAAGCAAACAGCTGTCTTTAAGTTTATTCTACAAAAAGAATGACTGGCTTTTGGATATAGAAAATTTTTATAAAAGAGTAAACGGTATTATCACTGCAAGTCAGGGCTTTCAGAATCAGTTAGAATTTGTAAGAACAACGGGAGATTATGAAGTATTAGGGACAGAAATCCTTATTCAGAAAAAGTTTAATCACTTTCTGACATGGCTGAGTTATACTTTTAATGATAACAACTATGATTTTCCTAATTACGAATTTCAAATATTTCCAAACAATTTTGAGCTATCACACACTCTTTCGTGGGCTGTAATGTATGAGAAAAACAATTTCAAAATCGCTCTGGGAACTAGATGGTCTTCAGGAAGGCCTAGAACTTCTACAGACAATTCTAATATAAATCCTTCAGACCCTGTTTTGGTTTACAACAGACCTAACAATACCAATCTTCATGTTTTTTCGCAGGTTAACCTTTCTTCTACTTATAAATGGGAAACCGCTAATGGAATTCAGTATAAAATTGGATTATCTATTTTGAATATCTTAAATCGAAAAAACGAAATAGGCGAATATTATAGAATTAGTTCGCTTACCAATTCTATCGAAGAAGTTGAAACTTTTGCATTGCAAAGAACTCCAAATGTGAGTTTTAGAGTTTCTTTATAGACTACAGCATACAAACATCGAAAGTAGGTTTGTAATCATTTTTTATTTTTTTCTGACAAAATCACAATTTTTTGGTAGGGTAATCTGCATCAAGCCTGTTTTATTATTGAACCCATCAAAAAAAATTGAAAATGAAAAGAAAAAAAGCAGTCACACTCCTTGCAGTTTTGCTTATAATCGTTTCGGGCGGTATCTATTTCTATTACGGTTTTCTTTTTAAAGAAGCCCGTAACATAACAACCGAAAATCCGGAAACCAGCGTAACTGCAGCAACACTAATCGAGGATTACAACTCCGATCCTAAAAAAGCAGATTTAAAATACCTCAACAAAACTATCGAGGTAACAGGTATAGTAACCAAAGAAACCGATTCTGTTATGATACTTGAAAATACTGTTTTCTGCCTTTTCGCTCAAAAAACAAAACACAATCTCCTAAGTCCTAATGCAATCATTAAAGGAAAATGCATTGGTTATGACGAGCTATTTCAGGAAATCAAATTAGACCAGTGCACGATTAACAATCCAAACAATTAACCATTTATGAAAAAATTCTTAATCCCTTTCTGCTTCTTTATCGCTACTATGGCTTATTCGCAGGACGATTTACTTAACAGCCTCGATTCTACTCAGGTAGATGCAAACTATTCTACCGCAACGTTTAAAGCTTTACAGCTGGTAACCTTACAAACCACAAAAATGCCTGCAAAAAAGGAATTCTATTTTGTTGTTTCGCATCGTTTTGGCACTGTAAAAGATGGTCTTGACAGCTTTTTCGGACTTGATAATGCTACTACAAAACTGGGCGGCATTTACGGAATTACAGATTGGCTTTCTGCTAGTCTTTCGAGACATACTTTAAATAAAATGTATGAAACAGGTTTAAAGTACAGATTAGTAAGACAAGACGATCATTTTCCTGTAGATATTGTGGGATATAGTGTTGCCGACATCAATACATTTTTAGAAAAAGATCAATATCCAGGTTTAGAATTTAAACATCGAGTGACTTACGTACAGCAATTATTGATTTCGAGAAAATTCAGTGAAAAACTATCGTTTGAATTAGTTCCTTCTTTTATACACAAAAACCTTTACAATCCTGACATTGAAAGAGACAATCAGTTTTCTTTTGGCGGAGGCGGACGCTATAAAATCACGAAAAGATTGTCTGTAAACTTAGAGTACATGCACAATTTTGACAAACCTGATTTTTATAAAAACCCTCTGTCTGTCGGTCTTGATATAGAAACCGGAGGGCACGTTTTCCAGCTTATTTTCACTAACTCACAATCCATGAGCGAAAGCGGATACATCACTAATGCATCAGGAGACTGGGGCAAAGGAGACTTCTTCTTTGGATTTAACTTATACAGAGTATTTTAATTAACAACAAAAAAAACAAACTATGAAAAAGGTACTAGCATTAACAATTTTAATGGCAATATTTACAAGCTGCAGCGATTCAGACACTTATCAAGATATCGAAACACCGCCGACAACAGAAACGCCAAATCCAACCCCGAATCCGAATCCAGATCCTGAGCCGGCAACCGCAGTAACTTATACTAAAAATGTAAAATCTATTATCGATGCTAATTGTATTGGCTGCCATCAAAGTGGAAGATCTGCAGGTTTCAGACCTTTAACTACTTATGCTGAAGTAAAGGTTGCAGTCGAAAATGCAGGATTATTGAGCAGAATACAACTCCAAACCGGTCAGCAAGGTATTATGCCTCAAGGAGGAAGAATGTCTCAGGCAAATATTGATGCGATTGTAAAATGGAATACAGACGGATTAAAAGAAAATTAATTACTATGAAAAAAATATTTTTTAATTGCCTGATCGCATTCCTTTTACTTGGAATAAACCATGCATCAGCACAAAAACTGATCACTAAAACCGGAAATATCAAGTTTCAGGCTACTATGCCTTCTTATGAAGAAGTTGCTGCCGAAAACAAAAGTGTTTCTGCAATATTAGAACAAACAACTGGAGATTTTGCTTCATTGGTGCTTATAAAAGGCTTCCGCTTTAAAGTGGCTTTGATGGAAGAACATTTCAATGAAAATTATATGGAATCTGAAAAGTTCTCAAAAGCTACATTAAAAGGAAAAATAGTCGATTTTGATATTTCTAAAATCACCAATACGCCTAAAAATTTTACTCTAAAAGGAGATTTAACCATTCATGGCAAAACAAATCCTGTGAGCATTATTGTAAAAATTTCGAAAGCAGCTAATGGAATCACTCTAAATGGTTCATTTGAAGCAAAACCAGAAGATTACAATATTGAAATTCCAAGTTTGGTGAGAAAGAAAATTGCTGATAAAGTCAAAATCGATTACAACTTTTTACTGACTAAATAAATGTTTTCTGAATGATTTGACATTCAATCTGAGGCCGGTTTCATACTTAGCCGGTCTCTTTTTACCACTAACCTAACCCGCTTTTTATGATCTGGAAAAATTATACTGTTACAGGTGAAGATGTAAATGATGTTATGGTAATGGAAAATACCGCTTATGTTTCTTATACCATAAGATTATTATATCGCTTTTTATATGAAAATGGATTTTCGAGAGAGAAACTCACTACGTTAAATCTAGGCATTCAGCAAGGAAATCATGGATTGGTCTGTTATAAAAATCTAATGTTTACCGAACCTTTTTTAGTAGAAATGAACCAGTTCAATATTGAAGATAAAATCAATTTTAAAAGTGCTTTTTTCAATTCTAAAAACGAATGCTGTGCCGAAATTAGCAGCGAAGTGCAATGGTTTGATTCTATTCATATGAAAACTGTCGCAACCCCGAAAAAGATCCTTCAGCATTTTTCTGTGAAAAGTTAGTGCCTTAAAAATAATCATTACCCGTTCAGGAGAATATTAAAAATATCGATCCTCGACCACTCAATAAAATAGCTGTCAACTTAAATAATCAGCTAAATCTTAATAAAATACATTGATAACATTTTTTATTTTTTTAATCTTGAAACAACTTGCTTTTTTATTTGTAATTAATCTAAATAAAATTAATTTTGTCCCAAAATCTTAAATAACCATCATGAAGTTCATTTATTTATTGCTTTTTTGCGCCTTCGCGAATGTAGGTATCGCACAAAATGCAAAAATCACAGGAAAACTTTCTTCCGAATCTAATGAGGCAGTTTCTTATGCTTCAATTGCAATAAAAAGTCTTAAAAAAAGCGCTATTTCCGATGATAAAGGAAATTTCGAAATTACAAACCTCTCACCTGGAACTTATAACATTTTCTTTTCAGCAATGGGTTTTACTCCACAGGAAAAAACAGTTGAAGTGCATGAAAACGAGAACGTTGAAATTTCAATCGTTTTACAGGAAAACGTCAATACATTACAGACCGTAGAAATTACGGGACGAAAAGAAAAGTCATACCGAAATACAAAATCTTTTATCGGAGCAAAAACTGAAATTGCTTTAAAAGATCTTCCTCAAGCGGTTTCTTATGCTACAAAAGAACTTATTGCCGATCAAGGTGCAATTCGTGTGGGTGAAGTGGTAAAAAACTTCAGCGGTGTGAGCCAGTTTACTTTTTATGATGATATCTCTATTCGAGGTTTTAGAGTTAACGGAGGAAGTAACACCCAGCTACTTAACGGTATGCGTACTTCGACAGGATTCTGGAAACAGCCTCTTGCAAATTATTTAGAGCGTGTTGAAGTTCTAAAAGGCCCATCATCAGCTTTATTTGGAAATGCATCTCCAGGAGGAGTTTTGAACCGTGTGACCAAAAAACCATTAGATCAGGCTGCAAACAGCGTGAGTTTTTCTACAGGAAGTTTTAACACTCTTAGAGCTTTAGCCGATTTTACAGGCCCTTTAACGGAAGATAAATCACTTTTATACCGTTTGAATTTGGGTTATGAAAACGCCAATTCATTCAGAGATTTACAATATGATAAGAATATTGTGGTAGCTCCTTCCCTTTCTTTCCTTCCAAATGATAAAACAAGCGTAAACTTTGATTTGATTTACAGCAGCTCAAACGGAAACTTGGACCGCGGACAGTCTACTTATGAAAACAATCTGTATTCTACCAAAACTTCAAATTCGTTAAACTCAACAAACGATTATTTAAAAGAAGAAACTTATATCGTTACAACTTCGTTAAATCATCAGTTTTCAGATCGTTTATCGTTTTCTGGATCGTACATTAGAACAGGATATAACGAAGATCTTTTAGAACACCGTGGTGCCAATAAATATGCATCTGCAGGAGACGGAACTACAATCCCGACTGCAATCGAAATGCAGGTTTTTATGCGTAAGCGTAAACGTTATATCGACAATCTTTCTACTTTCTTCAAATATGAAGCTAAGACAGGCGCTTTAGACCATAATTTAATTGCAGGTTTTGATTACGCTCAGGAAGAAGTTCCTGTGGGCGGTTCGCAATTAACAGCAAGCGGTTACAGAAATGCGGCCAACAATGGTTTTATCGCTACTTACAATCCTGCGAACAAAGCCAATTATTTATTGGATTCTAAAGGAAATCCAGTTCCAAACGTAGCTCATTTTGATTTAAGCAATCCATTTGCATCGCAGCAATTGAAGGATATGAGTAAATATTTCTACGTAGCGCGTCAGGTTGATCCAACTTACTATTCGTTGTACGGAGTTTACCTTCAAGATCATATTAAATTTGGTGCTTTTCAAGCTTTAATTGGTGTTCGCTACGACGAATATTCAGATAAAGTAAACTACAAAAAAGCGACAGAAACTAAAGTAAAACAGCATTCGTTTTTACCACGTTTTGGTTTAACGTATACACTTAATCCAAATATTAACTTATACGGAACATACGTTCAAGGTTACAATCCACAAACGGCATCGACTTTGGCAAATCCAAATGCAGGAGGGCCATTTAATCCGTTAGAAAGTAATATGGTTGAATTTGGAGGAAAATCATCTTGGTTTAAAGAAAAACTTTTCGTGACTGTAGCTTTATTTAAAATTCAGCAGAAAAATACTTTATATCCTGCTAATGATACTACAAATCCTGATTTAATGCGTTCTGTGGGTGAAGAAGAATCGAAAGGTATCGAAATCGATTTGAACGGAAATATTACACGCAACTGGAGTATTTCTGCGGCTTACACTTATAATGAAGCTTATATTACAGAAAGTCCAATCGAAGTTGAAGTTGGAAGACAAAAAGCAAACACGCCAAGACAGCAAGGAAATATCTGGACTCGTTATAATTTTACTGAAGGCGCTTTAAAAGATTTCGGAATCGCAATGGGATCTAATTTTGCAACAACGCGTACGATGAGCCAGACAACTACAGAAACGCTTCCTGGATATACGCTTTTCAACGGAGCTTTATATTACAACATCAATAAATTTAAAATTCAGCTGAATGCTAATAATATTTTGAATAAAACTTACTGGGTTGGAGGATACGATTATATCCGTTTATTCCCTGGAGCACCTTCAAACTGGCTGTTAACATTGGGGTATTCATTTTAAAAAGCATTGTTTATATTTGAAAAAAATGCGAACGCAATAAAATGAATAAGACATTTAAAAAAAATATTGGTTTACTACACCTTTGGCTCGGACTTGCGTCCGGGCTAATTGTGTTTATAGTGGCACTCACAGGAAGCATATTGGTATTTGAAGAAGAACTTGACGAGTTTTTTAATCCTGAATTTTATACAGTAGCAACGGTCAAAAACGAAAAACTTCCGGTTGATGTTATACTGGCGAAAATTGAGAAAGAATATAAGATTACTGAAATCGAACGCATTCATACTTTTCACGATCCCGAAAGAACTTTAATTGTTACAGGAACTGATTCAAACAAAAAAGATTTGATTTTTGCTATTGACCCTTATACGGGAAAAGTACAAACTTCAATCCCCGAAAAAGGCCGTTTTTTCTCTGTTGTGCTCGACTTGCACCGTCATTTAATTTTGGGTGAATTTGGAAAAGCAGTTACGGGAATCAGCTGTCTTATTTTTGTTTTTATGCTTTTATCAGGAATGGTTTTGTGGTGGCCGAAAAAACTTAAAAATCTGAAACAGCGATTAACCGTAAAATGGAGTGCATCATTTAAAAGAGTCAATTGGGATTTTCATTCCACTTTTGGATTTTATACTTTTCTAGTTCTGCTGATTATCTCTTTAACAGGTTTAACTTGGTCGTACAAATGGTTTGAAAGTGGTATTTATTTATTAGCAGACGGAACAGCAAAAAAGCCTTCTGCCAAAGTAGAAAATCCGACTAAAATTGATCCGAAAAACGACAAAGCATTTTTTTATCAAAAGATATTTTCTAAAACGGACAGTATTTATAAATTCACAGGAGACACACAAATCAGAATTCCATCTGATACCATTAACAGTCTGATGGTCATTAAACTGAATACTGAAAAATCAATTCCGAATATTTCGAGTATGGTTTATTTTGATAAATATACAGGCGAATTTTTAAAAACAAAACCTTATGAATCTTTCAGTAATGGAGACAAAATAAGACGTTTAATTTACCCGATTCACACGGGAAGCATTTACGGTTATCCAACCAAAATTTTGGCATTTTTAGTCTGTCTTTTTGCCGCTACTTTACCTATTACCGGCTTATTGATTTGGACGGGAAGAAAGAAGAAAAAAGCTCAGAAATAATATTTCAAATCTTCTAGCAACTTTGCTATTAAAACAATAACGAAAAGCCCATTGTATATTTTGTAAGCAAATCGATTCCAAGAAGGATGATGATCAATACTATAAAAACTATCAAATACGTAATGCTCTGGACTTTTTTATTGAATTCTAAAGTCTCAGAATCAATAAAATAATCTGAATAAACAGCAGGAGAAATTTTTATGTGCGGACAAAATAAAGTCGCACCTTTCAGGAAATGAGCAATTAATTGATATTTATTTTTCGGAACATACGACAGTCCATTCTCTGCTGTAGAAAAATGAATCGGAATTCTAACACCATCTTTAAAACCAAAAATATAACTCGGAGAATATTTCGTCCCGATTTTTCTATCAATATCATTTATATACGGTTCTGTACTTTTTCCTAGTTCTTTGTATAAAACACTTTTAACCGTACCATCAAATTGTTGGTGATGCAGACCGTCACGATCAATAGAAATCAAGATTACCTTTTTAAGCCTATGACGCTGATAATTTTTATAAAGTCCCCAAATTGCCCAAAGAACTAAAGGATAATAAATAACATTAAAGATCATCTCATTGTTAGACATTTGGCTATTGTGCTCCAGCTGAATGCTCAATGGAAGTGCGACTAATAAACCTAGCATCGCAATAAACAAAAGTCCGAACATTGCGTACATTACAATAGTAAAAACCAGATGACGTTCTGAATCTATTTTTGGAAAATTTTCTTTGGTATAAATCATTAACTATTTGGCGCTTAAAAGGATTTATTAAATTTTGAATTACTCTTTATAATCTAAAGATTCGTTCTTAAATGACGAATTAAGATTTTATCGTCTTTGTCAAATTAAAACAGAATAACTCAAAAAATAAAATTTATAGGACATTTTTTTGTCTAAAAAACGCTATAAAACAAAAAAAAGAGCTGTTGGCAAAAACAGCTCTTTATAGGTCTTTCAAGTAGTTGTACAAGTTTACTAATTCAAATACTTCTTAAAATTAAAACGAATGAAAAACCTTAATGCATTTAATATTTTGGTGCCGCAGCTTCAGATTTCGATTTCATAATAACTTCTACAGTACTTGGTTTCGCAAAAAACTCTTTTGCAAAAGCTTTCACATCTTCTGGTGTAACTTCGTTTAAAGCTTTTTTGTACGTCGCATCGTCTTTAAAAGTTTCGTTGTTTAGCAGCATATTATTTAAACTGCCTAACCAGAATCCGTTGGTCATTACTTTCTCTGCTCTTCCTTTTAAAAGTGTGTTTTTAACAGTCTGAACATCTTCTTCTTTTGGCGCTTTTTTCTGAATCAGGTCGATTTGTTCGTAAACAATTTTTGTCAGTTTTTCTTCTTTTTCAGGATCACTGTCAAAATTGATTGTCATCGTATATTCATCTGACGGCAAACGACTCACTCCAGATTGCACGTGAACGCCATAACTTCCACCCTCTTCTTCACGAATTAAATCCAGATATTTTTTAGAAAGCAATTCTGCTAAAATATGTGACGTAAATACATTTTTATAACTGTATGGTGATTGCTTCACAAAACGAATATAAACGCTTGCTTTTGGCACATTCATCTCGCGAACCAATAATTTCTTAGCAATTCCAGGTGCTGGATCCAATTTATTGTCTACAAAATTTTCTTTTTTATTTGTGTCTGATGTTATACTTCCAATATATTTTTCGATTAAAGAAATTACATTTTCTGGAAGATTTCCTGTAAATACAAAAGTGAAATCTCCTGCATTCTGAATTCTTTGTTTATAAAGTTCTGATGCTTTTTCAAAACTCAATTGTTTTAAAAACTCATGATCTAAAAGCGGAACTCTTTTGTTGTGATTGTAATTTAACTGAGAAATAGTATCCTGAAAAACTTTCGGATTCGTATTTAAAGTATTTTCTAATGAGTTGCTGAAACCCGTAATCATTCTAGTGTAAGCTTCTTTATCAAATCTTGGCTCTTCAAAATACAAATACAATAATTGCAATAAAGTTTCAAAATCTTTCTGATTGCTAGAACCTCTAAATCCTTCTGTCAATTCTGTGATATATGGTTTTATATCAATGATTTTTCCGTTCAATTTATCTTTCAAATCTGTGCTTCTAAAAGCACCCAAACCAGAACTTTCTACTAAACTCACCGCAATTTGCGCCGACGGAATATCTTCTGTTTTAATTAAAGAACTTCCTCCAAAACTAAATGCTGAAAACAAAACTTCGTCTTTTGCTAAAGTTGTCGGGTACAAAACAATCTTTGCGCCGTTTGCTAAAACGTAGCTTTTTGCTCCAGCAATTCCTTCAATTGGCGTTTCTTTTACCACTTTAGAACCTTTTAATTCAGCAGATACTAAAGGCTTATCGGTATCCGTTTCATTGTATTTTTCAAGAGGCATTTTCTTTACATCCGTCATTACTTTCACATACTCTGCTTCTGACGGATAAACCGCCTCTTTTTTATCTGGTCCTGTAACCACCATGACAATGTTATCGTTTGTCAGCAGTTTTTTTACCGCCTGATTAATTTCAGCCAATGTAATCGTAGCCAATCTCTTTTTTACATTTTCATATTGTGTTTCGATACTTTCAAAAGGCTCTGCTTTCAGAAAATAATTAACCAATTCTTCCGAAAGTGCATCGTTTTCAAACTTGTCTTTATTCTGCAATAAATTTTCGTAAGAACTCAAAACTGCTTCTTTGTTGCGGTCTAATTCTTTCTGCGTGAATCCGTAACGAACGGCTCTTTCGGTTTCAACCATCATTTCTTTGAAACCCTCAAGCGTTTTATTGTTTTTTGGCGTTACATACAAATAATACGAATTGGTCAATCTCGAAACTTCTGAAGTTCCTGTTCCAATTCCTAAAACCGCAGTTTCATTATTTTGAATAAATTCCTGATAACGTCTATTCATCATATCCGTACACAAATTATTCACTAAATCTCTTCTGATGGTTTCGTTGCTTTTTACCTTATCAAATTCCTTTTTGAAATACAAAACCACATTGGTTTCATTCGCTTCCTTGTCTTTCGCTAAAACGTAATTAATTCCTTTGTTTTTAGGAACAGAAACATAATAACGTTCAGCCGCATTTTTAGGCATTTGGATAGAAGAAAAAGTCTCAATAATCTTCTTTTCAATTTCCTTCGGATCAATATCTCCGACAACAATAACAGCTTGTAAATCTGGTCTGTACCATTTTTTATAATAATCTCTTAAAACCTGATAATCAAAAGTGTTAATCAAATTTAAGTCTCCAATTACGTCACGCTTTGCATATTTAGAATCTTTGTACAAAACTTTATCTGTTTCCAAACGAAGTCTAAAATCTGAGTTTCTTCTTGTACGCCATTCTTCACGAATTACACCGCGTTCTGCATCAATTTCTGTATCTTTTAAAGAAAGAAAACCAGACCAATCATGCAATGCCAAAAGACAAGAATCAATTAATTTTGAATCTCCTGCTGGTACATTACTCAAATTGTAAACCGTTTGATCTTGTGCTGTATAAGCATTAATATCTGCCCCGAAACTCACACCTTTTTTCTCTAGCATATCAATGATACCTTTTCCTTCAAAATTTTGTGTTCCGTTGAAAGCCATGTGTTCTAAGAAATGCGCTAATCCGTTTTGATCGTCATTTTCTAAAATTGCTCCCACATTTTGTGCGAAATAAAAACACACGCGATCTTTTGGCCATTCGTTATGAAGAACATAATATTTCATTCCGTTTTTCAGTTTTCCTGAAACTACATCTTTGCTCAGCGGAACTGTTGTTGAAAACTGAGCAGCGCCCTTAAATCCAATTAAAAGGACAAAAAGCCAATATTTTGATTGAAAGATTTTCATTTGATATTTTTTGATTTTTGATTATTGGACCGCTTTTTCTTAACACATAGAAACATAGATTTTTCTTTTAAAAAGGCAATTGAAGAGAAACTCGTTTCTCAACACATAGTATTACGATTACTTTCTATGTTCGTTCAAATAAATGAAATGCCTCTTCACGCAATCATAATCCTATGATTCTATGTGTTTAAAAATTAAACCAACAATATGTTTAGTTATTTTTTAAAATTCCGGATTCCTTCTTGAAGCCAGTTGTAATAAGCATTTATATCTGGATTGTAAGCTGATGGTTTATTCAGATCGTTTTCGTTATGATCCATTAAAACATAATACGGCTGGGCATTGGTTTTGTATTTTAAAATCTGAAGCTCGCTCCATTTTTGACCTGTATATTTTAAAACTTTGCCTGTAATTTTAGAAACAACTTGTTCGTTTTCTGGCAAAGGTCTTTTGTCGTCTACATACAACGAAATCAAAACGACATCATTATTTAAAACCGAAAGCACTTTTGGATCTGGCCAAACACGTTCCTCCATTTTTCGGCAGTTCACGCAGGCATAACCTGTAAAATCTATCATTACGGGTTTGTTTACTTTTTTCGCGTAAGCCAAACCTTCGTCATAATTATGGAAAGTTGGAATTCCGTTTGGACCGCTTTCGGCACCTTCAGGAAGTTCATTTTTCTCTGCATTTTGAGTTACTGCATTTCCAAAGCCATTTGGCGATTCACTGTATTGTTTAGCTGGCGGAAATCCGCTGATGTATTGCAAAGGGGCTCCCCATAATCCCGGAATCATATACACCACAAATGACAGCACGATAATTCCTAAACTCAATCTCCCCACAGAAATATGAGTCGAAGGTGAATCATGCGACAGTTGGATTTTTCCAAATAAATAAAAAGCTAAAACAGTGAATATCGCAATCCAAATGGCTAGGAATACTTCTCTTTCTAATAAATGCAATTGTAAAACTAAGTCGGCGTTGCTCAAGAATTTTAGCGCTAAAGCCAATTCTAAAAAGCCTAAAACCACTTTAACCGAATTTAACCATCCGCCTGATTTTGGCAACGAATTCATCCAGCCTGGAAAAGCCGCAAATAAAGTAAACGGCAATGCAATTGCTAAAGAAAATCCTAACATTCCAACAATTGGAGCAATTCCCGCCTGACTTGCCGCCTGAACCAATAATGTACCTACGATTGGTCCAGTGCAAGAAAATGAAACAACGGCTAAAGCCAATGCCATAAAGAAAATTCCGAATGCTCCTCCAATTTCTGATTTCTGATCAATTTTGGTCAGCCACGAGCTTGGCAGAACAATTTCGAAAGCACCTAAAAATGATAATGCAAAAACTAATAAAAGCAGGAAGAAAACGATATTAAAAACTACGTTTGTCGCCAAAGCATTTAAGGCATCTGCACCAAAAATTGCAGTCACTAAACTTCCTAAAATCACATAAATAACAATGATGAAAATACCGTACATCATCGCATTTCTAATTCCCGCCGCTTTGTTTTTACTTTGTTTGGTAAAAAAACTAACCGTCATCGGAATCATTGGGAAAACGCATGGCGTAAACAAAGCAGCAAGACCTCCCAAAAAGCTGAAGAAAAATAAAGTCCAAAGACTTTCTTCAGGGGCTGTTTTTCCTGAATTAGTTTCTGTTGTTTTATTTAAACTTTCAGGAGTGTCTTTGCTGACAGTGTTAACAGAATTTGTTGTGTTGTTTGTGGTATCCTGTTTAGTAATTGATTCGTCTTTTGCAGGCAAATCTGTGTTTTTTTCGTCTGTCGCTACTGCAGCTGCGTCTTCGTTTTTAACCGGTGTATCTGATTTTTTGAAAGTAAATTTTACTTCTTTTTCTCCTGGAGGCAAACAGCTGTTATCATTGCAAACCATAAAAAATATGATGGCATCAATAGTAAAAGCATCGTTTGTTTTTCTTTCAATATTTTGTGTAAAAACTGCTTTATCTGCAAAGTATTTAATTCGCATATTAAAAACCGGATCATCTACTTCATGTCCCGCAGGTTCGACTACAGAACCGATTGTTTTGTAGTTTTTAGACTTCGGAAAAGTAAAACTTGTCGGTGCTGGTCCGCCAGATGGAACGTTCTGAGAATAAACATGCCAGCCTTTATCAATTTTGGCAATTATACTCAAAGTATATTTGTTCTCTCCTATTTCTTTAACCGAAGTGGTAAACGAAACAGGGTCGTAAATTTGGGCAGTAAGGTTACTTATCGCAAAGAAAAATGCGATAAAAAGGAAGATTTTTTTCATGATTTTAGAATGAAATACTACAATTGAAAGTTTGATGATTTAATCTTTGTCAAAGTTTAAAACTTTGACAAAGATGTAGTTGTCATCATTTTTTATAACGGGTCAAAATCCATTTTGAAACATCTGCCAATACTTCTTCGGCAAAAACCTCATCGAGTTCTTTGACTTCGCCCTGCGTGCAGTTTTTGCAATGCTGGTACATATGATTCAGTCCTGGATAAATCTTTGTCGTAAGATCTTTTGTGCCAAGATATTTCTTAAATGAATTGATATTTTCTTCTGCCGGAACCTGAATATCTTTATCTCCATTTGCCACCATTACAGGAATGGTAATTTTTGGCAGATAATTTTCTGGTTTATAATGAATATTATAACGATACCATTTTCTATCAGCATCTTTTCCGTAGCGGTATAAGAAATCCTTGTCGCGCCCGTCCAAAAGATGTATTTCTTTTAATGTAGTCGAATCCTGCTTTTGCATCCACTCTTTCAGCTTTACTTCCATTGCTGGCTGCGCCGATTCGCCGTCTTTGGTATTGTAAACAAGATCGAACATGATGTTGTACATTTCCATCTGTTTTGCTACAACTTTGTCTGAGAAATTATAGCTTTTCAGAATCGCTGTATTTTGAAGATTCAGCATTTCTAATCCGCTTACACCAACTCCTGATAAACTGATCATGAATTTTACATCTTTGTTTCTTGAACTTACAATCGATGCAATCATTCCGCCTTCGCTATGGCCAATCAGGCCGATGTGCGATGCATCAATATTTTTATCACTTTTCAAATAAGTAATTTCTGCATCAATATCATCAGCAAAATCGCCTGTTGTCGCATTTTGAAAATCGCCTGTTGTTTTACCAATTCCTCTATCGTCTACACGTAAAGAAGCAATTCCGTTTCGCGCCAAATAATCTGCTAAAACAGTAAAAAATTCTCTTCCCATGTAGGTATAATTGCGATCGTGCTGTCCCGTTCCTGAGATTAAAATCGCTAACGGATATTTCTTTTTTCCTTGCGGAATTGTCAATGTTCCTCCGTAAGTTAGTTTTGTGTTTTTTCCTAAAAACGTCATATCAATAACCTGATACGGATATGGTTTCTTAGGGTGCTGTGAGAAAAACAAAGGTTCAACAGCATTTTGTTTCTTCAAAACCATTGAAACATTTGGAAATGAATAATTATTGAAAATACCAGAAATTGCAGTTTTATCAGCGTTGTATTTTCCTTTAAAAACAAAATTATACACTTCATTTTTAAAGAAAACACTATCCTTTTCTGTTCTAATTCCTATTTTAATAGAGTCATAGGACATTTCTGGAATACTCAGTAAAAGTGAATCTTTTTTACTGTCAAAATCGCCTGCCACGATGATTCGTGAAGAATGGTATTGTCCCTGCCAGATGGTTTGCGCGAAACCAGTCTGACAGTACAATCCTAAAATACTGAGAAATAAAAAATGAACAATTTTCATTACTTAACCTTTTTTTTAACTAAATTATTTTTTCTCAGATTTTAAATATTCAACGATGATCGAAATTTCGTCAAGCAATTCGCTTGGGCTTCCAAAATAACCATTCGACATCCATCTTAAATTTCCGTTTTGGTCGATAATCATTTTCTCCGGAATTCCAGAGAAATGAAACGCTTTTGAATACTTGTCGTAAACGGCATCAAATTTTCCTGTTTTCGGATTTTTACTATCATACAAAATTGTAAAATCAAATCCTTTTTCTTTAATGAAAGCCTGAGTCTGCGCTTTAAAATCTTTGATGTATTCCATTGTATCAACAAAATAGAATTTCACATTCGGATCTTCTTTGTATTTATTCACTGCCATATTCATTCCTGGCATTGCATTTTTACAAGGTCCGCACCACATTGCCCAGAAATCAAGAACCACAATTTTACCTTTTTGGTCAGCTAATTTTACTTTTCCACCACGGCTGCTTTCCATCTCAAATCCATCGATTGGAAGATTGATTAATTCTGCAATCAATTTCTTTTTGTGTTCTTCATTATTATCTGCTTTTAAAGAATGATAATAAGCATCAAACTCAGCTTCTTTCTTACCTTCTTTTACAAACAAATCTTTAAAAGTTGCAATAGATTCTGGTGTAATTTTATTTGCTTTTGTAGCAGCAACCAAATAAGCTTTTGCTTCAGCTGTTTTCCCTTCTCTTAACAACATTCTAGAATACACTTCATTGTATTGTGCGTCTTCAAATTTCATTATTGGTTTGATTTTGTCTAAGTATTTTTTAGATAAATCATAACTTTTGAAGATTTCTAAAAGTTTAGCATAAGTAAAATATTCTCTTGCTGCATTTTGCAATGCTTGAGCCTGCCATTCTTTTAAAGATAATTTTCCAACATATTCTTTGGGTACAAATGCTTCTCTGCTTTCCATTTCACGAATAATTGCATCTGCATATTTCTTTAAAGTTTCTAATGATGTTTTTTCAGTTCCTTCTTGATCTCTATCAAAAGGAATTGAAATTAAATGCCAAGCATAATCAACTAAAATATTGTAAGAAACTTTTTTTACACTATTGATTGAGTAGCTATAATCTTTGTTTTTTACGATATAGTTGTAAGCAATTCCTTTAAACATTTTATCATAAAACAAACTTTCTGTATCTGTATTGACATCTAGGAAATTGCTTTGCGGGAAGTTTTTTTCAAAAGCAGTATACATAGCCACTTTCTTATTGAAATCTCCTTCGTTAAATATTTTTTTAATTTCAATGTCGCGAGCCCAAACTCCATTTGGATATCTTTTCAATAAAACATTCTGAACAGAATCTGCAAAAACTTTATGTTCAGGTTCCAACAAACCAATCGTTTTCTGAATGTTATATTGTGTTGGATTGTCTAAGCTCTTTTCTGTTAAAACAAAACGAACTTCTCTCATAATTAGCTTTGGCTGTGGTTGACCAGTTTCTAATTGTTTCAATTTTGAACCTTCATAAAATACATGCGTACGTGCATTTGGATGGTATTTTAACTCATTATTGATCCAGAATAAAGAAACTTCTTTTTTGATATAAGCACTATCATGAACAATATTCGGAACCTGATCCTGTAAATCAGGACTTCTTAAAAATCCCCAAGCTACATAAGAACCATCATTTTTATCCAGAATCCAAGAATAGGTCATTTTTCCACCATTGTCTTTAATTGTATCTGATTTAAAAACGCAAGTAATGAAAGCTGCTTTATCAGAAAGCTTCATTTTAGTCTGCCATTTTTTATCTCCAGTCGATTTTAAAGTAATATCGTCTGCCAACCATCTAAAATTATCGTAAGTATAAACAACTCCTTCAACGTGTTTTGCATTTTCTAATGGAGTATCTGTCGCATTGTAAGTAATTGTAATTTCTTCGCCCGCGTTTGGATGTTCTGGCGTTAAAAAGAATTTTTCTCCGCTAGTTTGAGCCAGTAATGGACTTGTGATACCAAAAAGAAATAGTATCAGTTTTAAATTTTTCATTTTTTGTTTGTTTTTTGAAATGAAGTGCACTCAAAAAAGGAGTGCACTTTTATGAGTTACTTAATTATTTATTTTGTTCTAAATGTGGAGCATAATCAAAGTAAATTGGTGCAAATGGCATCTGATAACGGTCTGCGTTTGGAGCAAGCGTTAAAGTCTGACCTAAAAGATTATGCGTTATAGTTTTTGCAAATCGAGGATCTTTGTTTAGCCTTTTTAAATCAAACCATCTAAAACCTGCTGTTCCCATCAATTCTCTTCTTCTTTCTGCCAACACTTTTACTAAAGCATCGTTATTATCTGTTGCAGTAAGAGCTACATATTCTCCAGTTCTAAAACGGCTTTCTCTTAACTTATTAATTGTTGCCATTGCAGCACTTGCAGATCCCGCTCTTGCTTCTCCTTCTGCTTTAATCAGCATCATTTCCGGTACACTTGGCCCCGCATTTCTTCCTTCATCTGTTAGGCTTTCTTTTGCATAAACTCTTCCTAAAGTAAATGATGAATCAAAATTTGAAGCTGGCTGTGTGAACATAACATAACGCAAATCATTTGAATCAAAAGAATTAAGCAATTCATCACTTAACTGTAAAACTTTTGGCGAATATTGAAGTTTATTATAACTCCCTTTTGATAAAATAATTTCTGAATCAAACCTCTTTGTTGGATACGTACTAAATTCATAATCAGCCAGATTAACCAGCTTGTTTTGCAATGCCAATGCCTTTTCAGCATTTCCTCTTGCTTCTGGATAATTCCCCATTAACAAATACGTTCTAGCCAAAAGCGCATAAGCCGATGCTTGTGAAGGAAACGCAACATTCAATCCTGAATTTACAGGTTTTAAACCTGAATTTACAGCATCATTTAAATCTGCAAGAATTAAATTATAAACTTCTTGAACCGATGCTCTTCTGATATCTTGAGAAACTGTCGGAGTTGTAAAAATCGGAACTCCCAAATCTGTATTTGATGTAGAAGCATCGTATGCTTTTCCATAAGTATTTACCAACATTAAGTAAATAAAAGCGCGGTGAACTTGAGCTTCTCCTTTTATCGCTAATTTTTCTGCTTCAGTACCTTTTTTACTTTTCATTACTTCAGTAATGATAACATTTGTATAGTACAATCCGTCGTACAAAGATTCCATATCGAAATCTTTTTCACCATCATAATAAATTTGATCTGACCATTTATACGTATTAAAAAAAGGACGATAATAAGTCGATGATTCTAATGATGTTATCTGCGTATCGTTTGTAAAATTAGCATCATCTGACGCGGCATCTATAAGATCATATGTATAGTCAAACATTCTTGTGTTATTCAGAAGATATCTATAATTTAAAGTTTCTTCTGGAACCAATTTCCCTTCTGTCTGAATATCTACATAATTATCACAGCTAGCCACAAATGCACTTATGGCAGTAATGGCGATATATTTTAAATATTTTTTCATCATCAAAAATTAAAAATTAACATTAAAACCAATTGAATACAATGCTACTGGAGGAGTTTTGATGTTTGCTCCTGTAACTGGAGGAAAATCTGGATCTATACCTTCTTTGTTTTTTCTCCAAAAGAAACCTAGATTTCTTGCAGAAAAAGTAACTCCCGCACTTCTTACCACTCTGCTTTTTATTAAATCTGATAAATCATATTTTAATGAAAGTTCTCTAAAACGAATATGATCTCCGTCAATAACTTGGCTGTCGCTAAAAACATATCTGCTATAGCTGTAACCTCCCATACCTTGAACTCCAGGAACATTTGTTGTTGCTTCATCTCCTGGATTTCTCCATCTCTTATCGATATCTGCATTTAAGTCATAAGATCCAAAAGTCCCACGGCTTACATAACCCGTAAAGGTTGGTTTAAACATAACATAGTCTAATTTGTAAGTTGCCAAAATGAATAATGAAAGCTTCTTATAATTGAAAGTATGGCTAAAACTACCGTAATAAGCAGGAATATTAGTTCCCATATATTTCATATCATCAATGTCTTTTAGCGAAGTAAAAGAATTTACAATATTTCCTGACTTGTCGTAAACCTGAGTCATACCTGTAGCGTCTAATCCTGCAGATCTAAATGCAAAAACACTATTTAATGGATAACCTGCAATTGGTGGTGTTGATCCCGTACCGTTTAAGTAATTGCTATAACTTGTAAAACGAGAATCGGTAACTTCCGTTTTATTATAAGAAACAATTAAAGTTGAATTCCATGAAAAATCTTTAGCTTTTACAATGGTTCCAGTTAAACTAAAATCTAGTCCTTTTCCTTTTAAATTTGCTGCATTTCGAACAAGGTTATCATTAACCAATCCGTAAAAAGGAGACACAGGGAATTCAACAATTAAATCCTTACTGTCTTTCGTATAATATTCAATTGTACCACTCAATCTATTATTTAAAATAGCATAGTCAATTCCAAAGTTCAAAATTCCAGTTTTTTCCCAACGTAAATTTGGATTTGCTGGAGAAGTAATACCAGCATAAGGTTGTTGAGAATAATAATCTGAATCGTTTAAAGTAATATTGGTAAATGGAAAAGTCTCCATATTGATGTTTCCATTAAAACCGTAGCTTGCTCTAAGCGCAAGACTGTTTACAAGATTTACATCTTTTAAGAAAGATTCATTTTTAATGATCCATTTTGCACCCGTAGACCAAAGCGGAGTTCTTCTTAATTTTTTATCTACACCAAAATTATTATAATCGTCTAAACGCGCACTACCCGTTAAAGTATACGTATTTTTGAAGGTATAACCAGCATTTGCATAGTAAGACAAAAATCTTCTTCGGCTTTCTTTAAGAACATTATTATAACTGGCATAACCAATATAACCACTTACATCTGGATAATTTTGCGCAGGAATATCAATTGAGGTTTGCGTCTTAGAATTGTATCCATACAAGGTACCACCATCAATGTTTTCTTTAACCTGTCTTGCTTCAATACCTCCCATTGCGTTAATCAAATGATCTTCGCCAATGATACCGTCATAATTTAACTGACCTCTAACCGTATAACTATTTTTATCATACTTACTTCCTTGATAAATTCCACCTCTTGGAACACCATATGATAATTCGCCAAAACTGTCTACAGAAGTGGCTGTATTAATAATATCTCTTGTAAAATAGGTGTCTTCATTATACATATTTGGATTAGACAAATAAGAACGTTCTATCGTATAATTTCCTACAGCATCTAATCCTTTTAATAAAGGAATAGTAGCCGAAATAGTAGCACCATAATTTTGCTCATCAATAGTTTTGTCCAAATTATTAAGCTCATCTATATAGTTATATTTCCAAGGCAGATAACCTCTTTGCTCCAACGGAATAGTTACTCCGCTGTAAAAATGCTGATAATATCCAACAGAGTTTCCGCTATCGTCTACAATTTGGTCATAAGGCAATAACGTAGATCTAGATCTAGCTAATGGCCCTAGTCCTAATCCGTTTTGGTTGAATTTAAAAATAGAACCTCTTAGACTTGTATTCAATTTGATGTAATTGAATAATTTAAAATCCTGATTGGCTAAGAAAGTCAAACGTTGTCCGTCTGTTCCAGCCGCTTGAGTTTCTTCTTTAGAATAAGATCCAGAAACTAAATAAGAATAGTCATTTTGTCCGCCTCCGCTAATAGACAAATCATAGTTTTGCGTTGTCGACGCCTGAAGCATGTATTTTTCTAACTGATCATAAGTATTACGGCCTCTCAAAACATTCAATGCAGCTTCTTTTTCAGATGCTGTAATTTGTCCTCTTTTTTCTTGGAACATTAATTCCATTCCTTGACTAATTGGAGCCGGAAGATAGCTTGTAACACCAGCCGGATCAATAATCATTCTTTTATCAACCAATTCTTGTTCTAGATTTAAAACCTGAGAAGAATTCATTAATGGAAGTCTAGACAATGTCGGTTTATTTGAAAAACCATAGCTCTGTGAAAAATTAATGCTTGGTGCTCCTGATTTTCCTTTTTTAGTATCAATTACCATTACTCCGTTTGCTGCTCTTGCTCCATAAATAGAAGCTGCTGCGGCATCTTTTAAGAATGTAATCTTTTCAATATCATTCGGATTTATTGTTCTGATATCCAATTCAGTTGGCGTACCATCCAAAACAATCAAAGGCATATCATTAGAACTATAAGTAGATTTACCTCTAATCGCAAAATTATAGCTTGTTGCAGCTGCTGCACTTCCTAACACTGTACCATATACAAATGTATTATCAGATTCCATCAAATCAATCTGAAGACCAGCAACCTGCCCCTCTAATCTATTTATCACGTTAGAAGTTGGAATTTTCTCCAATTCTTTAGCAGTTATAACAGCGAAAGATCCCGTAGAACGTTCTCTATCAATTTTTTGATAACCTGTAGAAACTACTTTTACTTCATCAAGCTTACTTACATCTTCCAATAAAATTGGATTAATAATCAAACTGTCATTAACGGTAACTTCTGTTTTTTTGTATCCTAAATATTCAAAAACAAGAATATCTCCTTTTTTGGCCATGATTTCGTAAGAACCGTCAAAATTGGTGATCGCGCCGTCTTTTGTACCCTTCACCCAAACTGTTGCACCAATTAAAAATTCCTTTTTAGCATTGGTGACAACACCTTTTATTTTTACTTTTTCTTCTAAAACTGATGCTGTTCCAATTTTTGCCTTTGTATTTAAAGCAATAACAATCAGTTTATTATTTACAAATTCTGCTTTATAATTATCTCCCAATAATTCTTTAAGAACTACCATAATATCGGTATTGTTGGCCGATATATTTACCATTCTTTGTGCATCAAAAACATCATCACTGTAGAAAAACTCAACATTGGTTTTTCTCGTAATTGTTTTCAATACAGATGATACTGACTGGTTTCTGGCGTTTATGCTCACTTTTTGCGAATAAGCAAAAGCCACTATATTGAAAAGAAATATCGTTAATATTAGGGATTTCTTCATGAGATCAAGAAATTTATCCCAAAGCGCGGATTTTACCCCACAATCTTTTGCGGATAGGTTTTTTTTCATACTTTTAAAATGTTTTGGTTGGTTAATAGACTTCGAACTCTTTTTTCGACTTGAACAAATACTTGCCGGGAAATACGCCAATATTTTCCGGTTTTCTTTTTTACTTACTTACGGTTACTTCATACGTTTGGTTTACTTTGGTTATTTTATATTTCACATTCGATGTTTTGCTAATGATATCCAAGAAATGATCTATAGGTTCATCCTTTAAAACAATTCCGGTAAATTTGATCTGCTCTAATGATTTTTGCTCGAACTTGACATTAAAGTTGTACCATCTTGCCATTTTAATTAAGATGTTTTTTAAATTTTCATTTTCGAAATAAAACTTGCCATCTTTCCAAGCCGTATAAACTGATGCATCAACTTCTACTACTTTTAATCCCGCATTTTTAGAACGAGCCTGCTGTCCTGGTTTTAAAAGAACAGATTCGTCTTCTTGCGAAACTTTTACTTTTCCTTCAGCAAGAGTGGTTTCAAAATTTTGGTCTTCCGCGTAAGCGCTCACATTAAAATGAGTTCCTAAAACGGTTACGTTTCCAGATTTGGTTTTAACCGTAAAAGGGCTTTGCTGGTTTTTAGCAACTTCAAAATAGGCCTCACCTTCGAGAGACACATTACGAGTTTTTCCGCTAAATTCCACAGGATATTTCAAAGTAGATTTTGAATTAAGCCATACTTTTGTACCGTCTGAAAGATTAACAGCGTAGATTCCACCAATAGGAACAATCAATGTATTTTCACCTCCAGTTGTACCTTTCATTGCTTTTGCATCATAAACCAATACATGGTTTACATTTGATATTACACCATTTTTAGAAACGATTTTTTCTTTTTTAGGTTCTAAAGAAACTACGGTTCCATCTGCCAAAACCAAAGTCGGATTATTGTATTTAGGCACAATACTTTTCACCACAACCACTTGTTTTTTTACTGTTTCTTCTTTATTGAGGTAAAAGAAAACAGAAGTGATTCCTGCTAAAAGAACTAAAACCGCCGCATATTTCAATACCTTTTTGTAATTAAAAAGTGAAATTACAGGCGCGTCATTAAAATCTAGTTTTTCTTTAATTCGTTCGAATGCCGAATCAACATCAATCGATTTATAAAATCTCTCTTTTGACTTTAAAGTTTCTAAATCAATAACTTTTTGATAATATTCATGATTTTCGGGTACAGAAAGCCAATCCTGCAAAAAAGCATTTTCTTCGATCGATAAGTCCCCTACAAGCAATTCCTTTCTTATAAGATCAGCGATTATAAATTCTTTCTTTCCTGAAGCCATATTTTTGATATTAAGTATCGGTTATTAACACTTTAAGTAAATGTTATATAACTAAGAGTGCAGAATATCAAAAAAGGGTGGAAAGATTTTTGTTTTTTTTAAAGAAAAAGCAAAATAAATAAAAGTTCGGAGTGATTTTTAAGTTTTTCCTTCAGTAATTCGATGGCGCGGGCGCGTTGTGACTTCACTGTATTGATAGAAATATTGAGCTGTTCAGCGATATCTTTGTACTTCATTCCTTCTAAACAAGAAAGTTCAAAAACTTCTTTACATTTTTCTGGTAATGAATTTAAAGCTTCAATTAAAGTTGAATACAATTCTTCTTCTAAAATATTAAAATCGAATTCTGCGGTTTCATCCGAAAGTTTATGATCAAGCTCAACAATTTTCTGTTCTTTTTTTAAGATTAAAAGAGAACCGTTTCGAACCATTGTATAGAGATACGATTTAACGTCGACTATTTTTTCAAATTTTACTCGATTTTCCCAAAGCTGCAGCATGACGTTTTCTACAACTTCTTCGGCAAGAAAATTATCTTTTACAAAATTTAAACTGTAGCTCACAAGGCGTGGATACAAAGAATAAAAGAGTTCTTTGTAGTACGCTTCATCAATTTTGATATTTTCTTGTTCTGAGCTAATTTTTGGCTGTTCTTTATATACGCAAATATAAATTTAATATCAATAAAACATTATTTTTACCAAATAATTATCATCAAATCCCTTAAAGTACTGCAAAAAAGTAAGAATAAAATGCTGTTTTAATTATATTTTTGTTTACCATAAATATTCAGCTCTTTTACTTTTGAAAAAATATCAATAATAATTAAAAATGGAAATCACAATCAGAGCATATAGAGATACCGATAAAAACGAATGTATGGATGCGTTTAAAACGAATGTTCCTAAATTCTTTTCAGATCAGGAGGTTTTTGACTTCGCAGATTTTCTGGAGAGAATTGAGAAAGGAATCGATGACATACCGTTTTATGTACTTAGTTATAATCAAAAAGTAATTGGCTGTGGAGGTTATGCGAAGGATCAAAATAATGAAGTTTTTACATTGGCATGGGGACTCATTCACAATGACTTTCACAAAAAAGGATTTGGAGAAAAACTTTTATCATATCGATTGGAGGAAATCAAACGATTGTATAAAAATTCTTCCGTAATCATTGATACAACCCAGCATTCCGCAGGTTTCTTTGAAAAATATGGATTTGTAACAAAAAAAGAAACCGAGAATTATTATGCCTTGGGAATGCACAGAATAGACATGGAATTAAAAAACAAAACTGAATAACAATAAATACAAAAAAACAGAACGTTCTCGCTCTAGTCAAAAAAACAAAAACCTCCAAAAATCAAAAATTGATCCTGAAGGCTTTTGGGGGATTTTAATCTGGATGAAGCTATTATGACCTCTGTTCCAAACTTTAATTTATTACATCGAGATAATCAAAAACTCGCTTCTTCTGTTTTTTAGGTGTTCTTCTTCAGAACATTTTACGCCGTCTTTACATCTGTTAAGCAATTTGCTTTCGCCGTAACCTTTTCCTTTTAGTCTATCGGCAGCAATGCCTTTTTCGATCAGCCATGACATAATCGATTTGGCTCTTTTATCAGATAAAACCAAATTTGATTTTGCTGATGATCTACTATCCGTATGCGAACGGATATCTATTCTCATTTTTGGATATTCCTGCATAGCTTCCAGAATTTTCTGCAATTCTACTGCAGCGGCATCGGTAATATTCCATTTTCCTAAATCGAAATAAATCATCGAAATATTAAGCAATTTTCCTAAATCAGTTCCGATTTTGATTTTTTTAACTTCTGAAATTGGAAGTGCTGCAATAACAGCGATTTTTTCTTTTTCTAAAACAAAGTCCAATTTATTCTCCAAACCGTAAGCAATTGCAACCTGATTTTCTTTTGATGGATATTGTTTTCTTTCTACTTTAATAAAATAGTTTTTACTGCAGTTTACTTTAAAACTATAAGTTCCGTCGGCTGTTGTTACTACTTCTCCTAAAGGTTGTTTATTTTCGTCGAGCAGCGTTACTTTGGCACCTTCTATAGCTTCATTGGCTTTACTGTCTAAAATAGTTCCGGTAAGTGTTCTTTCACAAACTAACTTTTTGGTTTCTGTAAATTTGTAAATATCATCGTTTCCTGAACCGCCTTTTTTATTAGAAGAAAAATAACCTTTACGATTATTGTTGTCTATGATAAAAGCGAAATCATCAAACTTTGTATTTACGGGTTCACCGATATTTTGCACTTGATCAAAAGTGCCGTCATTTAAAATTTTAGAAACGAAAATATCTAATCCTCCTAATCCTGGGCGTCCATCAGTTGCAAAATACAACTCGTTATCTCCAGAAATAAACGGAAAAGTTTCTCTTCCTTCGGTATTAATGCTGCGTCCTAGATTTTCTGGTTTCCCAAAACTTCCATCACCATTAATAGTAACGCTGAACAAATCAGACTGTCCTAGTGTTCCCGGCATATCCGAAGAAAAATACAATTTCTTTTCGTCTACACTCAAAGCTGGATGCGCTGTGCTGTAAGCATCACTGTTAAATGGAAGTTCTTTAATGTTCGACCATTTTCCTTCTACAAGTTCTGCTTTATACAATTTTAAAAGCGTAATGTTTTTTTCGTCTTTCCCTCTTTTTCCGTCTAAAAAGTTGTTACGGGTAAAATACATTGTTTTTCCGTCTTTGGTAAAAACAGGAGTTGACTCATTAAATTTAGAATTGATTTCTTTGTTTAAAAGCATCACCGTTTTAGCATTTCCATCTGACTTAAGTTCGGCAACATACAAATTCGTAAAGTTTTTATTGGTCCATTTAAAGGTTTTGCCTTCTTTTTTTCCAATTTGTCTAGCTGAACTAAAAACTAAATTACTGCCTAAAAATGCGCTTCCAAAATCTGAATTTTCAGAATTGACATTCGACGCCGAAATTTCAAATCTTCCAGAATTCAGCTTAATCTGATCCAGATAGTTTTTATTGTTTTCAAACAAAATACCTCTGGTGTCTGTACTTGCTTTTTTATTGAATTCAGTCAGCATTTGATCTGCTTTTTTATAGTCGCCCAATGTTTTAAGCGATTGCGCATATCTATAATAATATTCTGGTTCCTGCTGTGCATTCAATGCAAAAAGTTTTTGATACCAGCTGGCCGCTTTTACCAATTCTGCATTAAAGTAATAGGCATTTCCAAGTCGCTGAAACATTTTTTGTTCTTCGTAACCTTTTGCTGCAAGCTTTTCGTAAATCTCAATTGCATCCGCGTAAGCGTAATTATTGTATTCTTTTTCAGCTTTGTCTAAAAGGGCTTTTTGTGCTATTCCGCTAAAAAAGAAGAAAGACAAAAAAATCGTATATAGTATTTTTTTAAAATTCATAATTAGAAGAATCTTGGTGATGTTATTCGGTTGAAATTATTCATGAACTCAAAACGAAGGAAAATCTCGTGCGAGCCTGAATTGTAATTGTTCAATTTGGTGGTTTCACGATCGTAAGCATAACCTATGTACATGCTTTTATTGATCTGAAATCCAGCCATAGCACTTAAAGCAGCGCTCCATCTGTAAGAAACTCCAGCCGTGAATTTTTCATTAAATAGAAAATTGGCAGAAACATCTAATTGAAGCGGCGAACCATCTACCATTTTTGCCAAAACAGCTGGTTTAAATTGGATCATTTCGTAACGATCTAAATTAAATACATAACCCGCAATTAGATAATAATTAATCAGCTCTTTAAAAATGGCTGTATCATTATCATCGTAACGGCTTGTTTGGATAAAGTTGGGTACAGATAGACCAACATAACCTTTGTCTGAATGCCAATAAACACCCGCTCCAACGTTTGGTGTAAATTTGTTTCTAAAGTCTGAAAACTGAGGATCTCCTTGATGTTCTGGTCTCAGTTTATTAGGATCAAGGCTGAAGATATTTGCCGATCCTTTGATACCAAAAGACAATTTAGCATCTGCTGATGTTTGAATAGAATAGGAGAAATCTGCCGAAATATTATTTTCTGTTGTAGGCCCGATTTTATCATTTACTAATGAAAGCCCCAATCCGATGTTTTTGTTATTTAAAGGAGTATTTAATGACAATGTACTTGTTTCGGGTGCTCCGTCCAGCCCTACCCATTGCGTACGATACAATCCGAAAACACTCATTACGCCTCTTGAACCGGCATAAGCTGGGTTTATGTTAATGGTATTGTACATATATTGCGTAAACTGCGCATCCTGCTGGGCAAAACTTGCTGCAGAACAAAACAATAAAACTAATGCTAATTTTTTCATTTATTATAGATTTAAAATAATGGCTTAACCTATTGCTAAGCCATTATTATTAGTATAGGAAAATTATTTAGTCAAGTATAAATATCCAGCTTCTTGTCGAGGCTTAGACTGATTGTCTTTATATCTCAAAATGTAATAATATGTTCCTTCCGGCAATCCGTTTGATTCCTTTACGGTTGTTCTTCCTTCTGAATATCCTTTGAACACTACATCATTGTTGTTGTAATGATCTCTTTCGAAAACAAGAACTCCCCATCTGTTAAATATCTGAACTGTATTGTTTGGATAACATTCGATACCGCGGATGTAAAATCTCTCATTCATATTATCTCCATTTAGAGAAACTGCATTAAAGATTTTAATATCACAACCGTTGAATTCGATTACAGTTGGTTTATCACCGCCCGTATTCTCAGCATCTGATTTGTCTGTCACTGCAATACCACTTTGCGTAATCGCCGAAACAGTAGATTGATTACTTACCATTCCTGAATTAATATCTGCTTGTGTTAAAGTGTAAGTAGCGGTAAATGTTGTACCGTCACTAGTTCCCACTGCTAAATTAATTGGCCCTCCTTTTAGGATAACTCCTGGTAAAAGATCAGAAATAGATATGTTTTTAAGCGGTACATTTCCATTATTCGTAACTGTAAAAGTGTACGTTAAAGTCTCTCCAGCTTCTATTGCTCCATTTCCATTATTGTCATCAGAAGAAACTTTCATGATTAATGCAATCGAAGGCACTTCAACAAAAATCTGAATCGTTGCTGTGCTGCAGTTATTGCTGTTTGCTTTTTCACAGATTTGGTAAGTCAAAGTATGATTTCCACCTTGCGTTCCAGGAGCAACATCAATCGTTCCGTCAGCATTTAAGGTAATTCCAGCAGGGAAATTGTTTCCTGTTAAAATAACATCTTCCGGATTAACTGGTAGTCCATTTAGTTTATCATTGTCTAAAACATTGATCAATTCTAATGAACCATTGATTCCGTCTGCTCTTGCAATATCATTGTCATTTCCAGCTTCGATTCCGAATTGAGGTTTTGCGTTACAACCAGCCGTTGCTGCTGGATAGTTTACAATTACCGATTGAGTCGGATTTAAAGTAAACTGCATTGTTACTGCTGGTCTGGTCAATTCAAATCCGTCAGCACCTTCCATCCATTGTCCATTCACTAATACCCATCCCGGCCAGTCTGTCGGACGATTATTTCCATCCACAACTGTTCCCGGCCATAATACATTTCCGCTTAAAGACATGTTCGTTTGTGTTGCCACTACGTTATTTGCGCTGTCAATCCAATTAATTGTTAATGACCCCGTTGGTGTAAAGTTGTCTGGAGTTACGCTATAAGAAACGTAAGCTGCATTATTCGAACAATAACTTTCTGCTTTAATAGTCATTGTCGGTGCTACTACTGTAACTGAAACAGTCGCAGAAGTACAGTTTCTTGAATTGGCTTTTTCGCAGATTTCATACGTTAAAGTATAAGTTCCTGCCGGAGCATTTGGAATTAATTCAATTGTTCCGTCTGGTTTTAATGTTAATACATTATTAGGATCTGGAGTCAGTACATTCAAATTAATATCTGAAATTATCAGTGGGTTACGATCTAAAGTATCATTATCTAAAACATTGATAACTTTAACCACTTCATTGATCCCTACAACAGAACCAATTTCGTCTTTAATTGCGACAAGATCTCTCTTAATAACTGGAATTGTTATTGTTCCTGGTGTAGCATCGACAGCTCCATTATTATCTGTTGCTGTAAAAGTGAATGAATCGTTTCCTGAAAATGTTCCGCTTGGATCATAAGTCAGCATTGCCGCTTCTGCTGGTGTCAAAATTTGATTAGCAGTTACTGGAACACCAGAAAGTGCTAAAACACCATAAGAAGGTAACGTTTCTACAATATAATTTACAATTGTTCCGTCTGTGTCTGTTGCTGTTAAAGCATTAATTGCTGTGGCACCCGCATTTGATGGAATTCCATTATTTACATCATCGATTGCTGTTGGCGCATTGTTTCCAACAATAATTGTAATTGTCGCTGGTGCAGAATCTGCTCCTAAATCGTCAGTTGCGATAAAAGTAAATGTGTCATTTCCAGTAAATGAACCACTCGGATCATAAGTCAGCATTGCAACTTCTAAAGGAGTCAAAATTTGATTTACTGTTACTGCTGTTCCGCTTAAAGCTAAAGTACCATGTGCAGGAAGTGTTACAACAGTATAATTTACAATTGTTCCATCAATATCTGTTGCTGTTAGCGCATTGATTAATGTTGCATTTGCTGTTGATGGAATACTTCCGTTTGTATCGTCATTGGCAACCGGAGCATCATTTACTGCCGTAACCGTGATTTTGATATTGGCTGTTGCCGTTAAATTCCCGTCAGTAATAATATAAGGAATGCTGATTGGGGTTGTCGAGTTGAAGTCAGCCGAAGGCGTGAAAGTAATCGTTCCCGAAGCCGAGATATCTACCGTTCCGTTTGAAACTGCTATTGTCTGGGCATTTCCTGTTAGAGCTGTTCCATTGATTGAAACGATGGAAAGCGCATCGCCTTCAACATCCGTGTCATTGCTTAGCGGAGTTAAAGTAACCGTGTTGTCTTCTGCAACCGTGTAAGGGTCGTCGTTGGCAACCGGAGCATCGTTCACTGCCGTAACCGTAATTTTGATATTGGCTGTTGCAGTCAAATTTCCATCAGTAATAATATAAGGAATGCTGATTGGGGTTGTCGAGTTAAAGTCAGCCGAAGGCGTGAAAGTAATAACTCCCAAAGCCGAGATATCCACAGTTCCGTTTGAAACTGCTATTGTCTGGGCATTTCCTGTTAGAGCTGTTCCATTGATTGAAACGATGGAAAGCGCATCGCCTTCAACATCCGTATCATTGCTTAACGGAGTTAGAGTAACCGTGTTGTCTTCTGCAACCGTGTAAGGATCGTCGTTTGCAACCGGAGCATCGTTTACTGCCGTAACCGTGATTTTGATATTGGCTGTTACCGTTAAATTCCCGTCAGTAATAATATAAGGGATGCTGATTGGAGTTGTCGAGTTAAAGTCAGCCGAAGGCGTGAAAGTAATCGTTCCCGAAGCCGAGATATCCACAGTTCCGTTTGAAACTGCTATTGTCTGGGCATTTCCTGTTAAAGCTGTTCCATTTATTGAAACGATAGAAAGCGCATCGCCTTCAACATCAGTGTCATTGCTTAGCGGAGTTAAAGTAACCGTATTGTCTTCTGCAACCGTGTAAGGATCGTCATTGGCAACCGGAGCATCATTCACTGCCGTAACCGTGATTTTGATATTGGCTGTTGCAGTCAAATTCCCATCAGTAATAATATAAGGAATGCTGATTGGGGTTGTCGAGTTAAAATCAGCCGAAGGCGTGAAAGTAATAACTCCCAAAGCCGAGATATCTACAGTTCCGTTTGAAACTGCTATTGTCTGGGCATTTCCTGTTAAAGCTGTTCCATTGATAGAAACGATGGAAAGCGCATCGCCTTCAACATCCGTGTCATTGCTTAACGGAGTTAAAGTAACCGTGCTGTCTTCTGCAACCGTGTAAGGATCGTCATTGGCAACCGGAGCATCGTTTACTGCCGTAACTGTGATTTTGATATTAGCTGTTGCCGTTAAATTCCCGTCAGTAATAATATAAGGAATGCTGATTGGGGTTGTCGAGTTAAAGTCAGCCGAAGGCGTGAAAGTAATAACTCCCAAAGCCGAGATATCTACAGTTCCGTTTGAAACTGCTATTGTCTGGGCATTTCCTGTTAGAGCTGTTCCATTGATTGAAACGATGGAAAGCGCATCGCCTTCAACATCCGTGTCATTGCTTAGCGGAGTTAAAGTAACCGTGTTGTCTTCTGCAACCGTGTAAGGGTCGTCGTTTGCAACTGGAGCATCATTCACTGCCGTAACCGTGATTTTGATATTGGCTGTTGCCGTTAAATTCCCGTCAGTAATAATATAAGGAATGCTGATTGGGGTTGTCGAGTTAAAGTCAGCCGAAGGCGTGAAAGTAATAACTCCCAAAGCTGAGATATCTACAGTTCCGTTTGAAACTGCTATTGTCTGGGCATTTCCTGTCAGAGCTGTTCCATTGATTGAAACGATGGAAAGCGCATCGTCCTCAACATCCGTGTCATTGCTTAACGGAGTTAAAGTAACTGTGTTGTCTTCTGCAACCGTGTAAGGGTCGTCGTTTGCAACCGGAGCATCGTTTACTGCCGTAACTGTGATTTTGATATTAGCTGTTGCTGTACTTCCAACATGCCCATCGCTTATTACATAAGGAATGCTGATTGGGGTTGTTGAATTAAAATTAGCCGAAGGCGTGAAAGTAATCACTCCTGAAGCCGAGATATCTACC
This sequence comes from Flavobacterium sp. HJSW_4, assembly GCF_042436695.1. Classification (NCBI taxonomy): domain Bacteria; kingdom Pseudomonadati; phylum Bacteroidota; class Flavobacteriia; order Flavobacteriales; family Flavobacteriaceae; genus Flavobacterium; species Flavobacterium sp. HJSW_4. The sequence continues at coordinate 56 of NZ_JBHNPP010000009.1, read as the reverse complement.
GTTCCGTTTGAAACTGTTATTGTCTGAGCATTCCCTGTTAAAGTCGTTCCATTTAT